>JBHOQW010000180.1:0-14084 GCA_042408665.1 Dehalococcoidia bacterium | reverse complement strand
CTCCGGCCCGGCCCCGGCCAGCAGGCGCGGCGCCAGCGCCATGGCGGCGATGCCCGTGCTCAGGCCCAGCACGGCCGCCGCGGCCAGGGCGTTGCCGCGCACCGCCGCCGGGGGCAGGCCCAGGCGCGCGATGGCGTGGATGCTGGCCTGCGCCAGCCCTGGCGAGCCGGCGTAGCTGGCCAGCGCTGCCACGAGCAATACCGCCCCCACCGCGCCCTTCCCCTCCGGCCCCAGCGCCCGCGCCAGCGCGAGCGTGCCGGCCAGGTTCGCCACCGTCACCGCCAGCGTCCCGCCCAGGGTGAGCGCCGTGGCCCGGCCCAGCGAGCAGGCGCGCGGCGCAGGCCCTCTCCCCGTCCGCAGGCGTGCCGCCGCCGGTGGCAGCACGGGAGGCAGAGGCGCCCAGGGCGCTGGGGGCACGGGCCATCTCCACGCCGTCATGCCGGGCAGCATAGTGTGTGGGCGCCCGCCGGCCAAGAGCCACCAGTGGCCTGCTTTCCCCAGTTCTGACCACGCGCGGGAAGGGAACGCCCGCGCAGGCGATCACCTCTCGACGCGCACCCCCGCGCTATGCCCGCGCGCTTGCCGCCGCGGAGCGCCGCCCTGGAGCTGCTCGACGACGCTGCTCTGCTCGCGCGCCTCCCGCGCATGGCGCATCGGCGAGCTACTCGCTAGACGCCTGCACCTGCGCCCCCCGCCCCCGCGCGCGTGTGCCGGGCGGCCGCGCGCGACATACCAATGCTTTGCCAGGCGCTGACGCAGCTCCAGACGCCTCCAGGGCGCTTCAGCAGGACTGAACGGCTCGCGCGCCACCCCCGTGCGCGCCCGGCCGCGGCTGTACACGCGTAATCGCCCCGCATGTGCGGTTGCCTGCGCCTGAGGCCGGGGTATACTCAAAGCACTTCGGGGTGGCACCCCGGAGGAGCCGATCCCGCCTCGCCAGCGGGACGTGCGACAAGGCGAGCCTGCTAGCCGCTTCAGGATGTCCCCGGGAACCTCCTGAAGACGCAGGCCACGCGCACGGAACGCCTCGGATGGGCCGCAAGGTTCGTTCGAGGCGTTCGTGTTTCGTGCGCTGTGCGGCGTGCGGCTGCGGCGGCCAGTACGGAGGGCATCTCCCCTGACCCGGCGTACCCTGCGCCGACGTACCACCTGCATCCCCCTCGCCCTGCAGCAGCGGCGGTGCCCCGGGGTGGGCCGGTGGGCCGTGCACACTGCGTGCGGCCCGAGGGCCGAGCCGCTGCGCCCCGCGTCCGTCGCCGCTCCGCGCGCCGTTGCGGGCCGGAGGACGCGGCTATCCTGGCCAGGCTCGTTGACCTGGAACACCTGCGCACGCGTGCCCTGGCCAGGCTCGGCCATGCTCCTTGGGGTGATCCGGTCCGGCGCCGGCACCGCGGCGCCGGCGTGTGCGGGGGGTGGGCCCGCGCCCGGGTGCCAGCCGCGCGGCGAACGCTCCCTGGAGGGGGCGGACCGTTACCGCGGCGGACCGGACCGGCCAGGGAGGCGGGCGGTGATCGCCTGCGCGGCGGCGCGCGCGGCGGCCTCCGGGGCGGCACCGAACAGCACCGCCGCCACCACCTGGGTGACGATCAGGTCGGTCAGCTCGGCGTCGAGCGTCCAGGCGCGGCCGGACTCCAGGCTCTCCAGGCCCGCGCGCACCGTGTCCTCGGGCAGGCCCAGCTGCGCCTGCGACAGGCCCGCCGCCGCCGGCCGCGTGGTCGGGAGCAGCGCCCGCTGCTGGAGCTGCTCGACCAGCAGGGGCAGCGCCGCCAGGGCGCGCTCGGGCTGGCGCGTCCGGGCGTGCACCGCCACCATCGTGCGCACCCACACGGCGCGGACAGGGACCTTCCCCAGCGGGACGGGCGCAAGCTTCAGGGTGGGGCTGCGCAGCGTCGGCAGGTCAGGCGCCAGGGCGGCCAGCGCCAGGGCGATGCGCGCCAGGCCGTAGCGCAGGCCGGTGGCATCGGCCTGGTACTGTGCGGGCGGGCTCCCCGGCGGCGGTGGGGGTGGCGCTACCTGCGCCCGCACCAGCAGCTCGGCGAACGCCCGCACGCCTGCCAGCGCCGCTGCCTCGTCGAGCGTGGCGCGCCGGCCGTCGGCCGCCAGGAAGTCGCCGCCGGCCTGCCAGACGAGCGTGGCCAGCAGCAGGAAGTCGCCCGGCGGCAGCGCCAGGCCCCACCGCGCCGGCGCCATCAGGCGCCCCCCGCACGGTGAGCGCCCGAGCCGCCCGCAGCAGATCGTCCCAGCGCCAGTCGCCCGCGGGCGGGCGGAGCCCGGCGGCGCTGAAGAGGCTGGTGTCGGCGTAGAGCACGAGCGGGCTGGCCTCCACCGGGAGGGCGTAGAGCTGCCCGCGGGCGCGCCCGGCGTCGAGCAGGCCAGGGAAGTAGTCACCGGCGGTCCAGCGCTGGCGCGCCAGCGGCGTGTCAAGGGCGAGCAACAGCCCGGCGTCCCGCAGCCGGCCAGCCAGGCGGCTATCGGGCAGCACGAGCAGGTCGAGCGCGCTCTGCTGGAGCGCCTGTTCGAACGTCTCCACCACATCGGGGCCGATCGGGGGCGGCCAGCGCAGCTCCTCCGGTGGGCGGCCAAGCGGGAGCTGCCGCAGCTCCAGCCGGAACGGGCCGGCGTGGCTTCCGAGCACGTCCGTCACCGCCCGCTCAACCTCGCGCCGCACCCGCTCGGTGAGCGCGCCCAGGAGACCGCTGCTCACCGGCACGTCGATGGCAAGCGTGGTCGGGCCGGCCGGGGCTGCCTCGCGCGGCGGTCCCAGCCCAGGCACGCGACAGGCGGCGGCGAGCAGGGACGCTGCGCCGAGCGCGCCGGCGGCGCGGCGCGTGAGGCGCGCCGGCGCAGCAGACGCACGCACGGCCATCGCACACCTCCTGGAGGACCACGGGCCGCGCCCAGCGGCTCCACGAGCGATGGCGCAGTGCACACCGCGGTGCCGTGGGACGCCCAGGGGACCGCCCGGCGGGCCACAGGCTCCCCACGGCAGGCTCGCACGTGCGGCGTGACCCCCCGGTGGGACGGGCCTCTCCGCGGTCTCTACGGTTCGGTGCACCCCCCCTCCGACCCGCAGGCCAGAGGCATCCGCCGCGCCAGGCACGCAATACCCGCGGTCTCCACACGAAAGTCTACTACAGGCTGTCCCCGGAAACCTCCTGAAGACGCAGGCCACGCGCACGGAACGCCTCGGATGGGCCGTAAGGTTCGTTCGGAGCTGTGGCGCGTTCTGGCGCGGGAGAGCGGCTCACCCGCCGAAAGGCCCGGGCCAGGGCACGATCGTCTCCCGCCCGGTCAGGCGCGCCAGGGTGCCGCTCTCCCGCTGCACCTCCTGCACTGTGACCCAGGCCTCGCCCATCGCCTGCTCAATGGCGCGTACGTGCGCTGGCGCGCTCACGAGTCGAAACCAATAGGCGAACAGCGCCTCCAGGTCTTGCGCGTTCACCGGCAGCGCCACGTCCGCCGCCGGATCGACGGCGCGGCTCTCCACCGGATCGAAGACGAGCGCACCGTGCTCCATGCGGATCTTCAGCACCTGCGCCAGCAATCGCTCCATCGTCTCCGCAGGAGACGGCAGGGTGCCGGTGCGGGCGCGGTGCTCCGCCGCCCACGCCGCGATGTGGGACGGCAGGTGCCCAGCGCTCACCCAGCGAGAGGCGCAGCGCAGGAAGAACAGCCGCGCCGCATCCTGCAGCGCCGCATCGGCGGGTGCGATGGCCGCGCTGGCGGCCAGGCTGCGGGCGAGCTGGTCCCACGCCCAGTCCCAGGGCCGTCCCTGGAAGTGCAGCCATTCGCGACACGTCTGCGCCAGCTCGGCCCGCAGCGCCTCCTCGGCTGCTTCTCGTCCCACCGTACGCGCACCGTACGCCGCCCGGAAGAGCGCCTGCACTGTGGTGTCGCGCAGCCCGGTTCTTTCGATCAGGTGGATATAGGAGGGGAGCGCATCCAGGATCGGATGGGCACCCCCGTCCAGGCTGTTTGCGGCGAAATGCGGGCGCAGCAGGGCGGCCAGGGCATTCTCAGGGGGAAGGCCGGTCCCTGGGAATACCCCCACCGCCGCACCATCGGGCGTGAACGGGTGGTCTGCGGCATACAGCAGCACCCACGCCTGCTGCGTGGGGACCGGGGCCAGATCGAGCCGGCACGCGGTCGGCCCGCCGAGGGGGTTGAACCAGCCCCAGGCGAGCAGTGTCTGCCGCTGCGGCACGACCGGCACCCGCGTCAGCGGCACCGGCGCGCCGGTGCGAGCGACCTCGCGGGCCACTCCGTGTAGCATCAGGTCGAGGGTGCGCTGCTGCCACTCGGTGTGCTGTGGCTCGGCACGCTGCGAGCGCCTGTACAGGCGCCGCAGGAACCCGAGCGACGGGAAACCAGGCATGAGGCGTGTCCTCCATCACGTGAACTGCCACTCCACCTGCGCTGTTAGCTGGCAGCACGGTGCGCTGGCCGGCGCACCCGCGTCACCCTGCCCAGGACCACTCCACGCCACGCAGTGCTGCGCCGGTGCGGAAGACGCGGTCGGCCCACCTCGCCCGCGCGCCCAGGCTGATCACGAAGGCCAGCAGAAGGCCGGGCTGGTAGAGCGCGCTGGGCAGGAAGCTGGTGTAGGCCAGGAGCTCTGTGCCCCTGTGGCCGAAGAGCTGGTCCTCGTGGGTGACGAGTCCCCAGGAGCCAAGCTGGTACCCGCAGTGCAGTTCAGTCCGCTCGAGGCTGTTCAGCCGTAGCGGCAGCATCAGGGGCTGCCGGCCGCCGGCGTACACCGGCAGGGAGAGCCGCAGCAGCAGCCCGCGGCCTAACCAGGGATGCTGCTCGTCCGGCAGCACGCGCAGCAGGGCCGAGGTGCCGCCCAGGATTGCCGCACCCGGCCGCGGGCCGAAGGCGAACTCCGCCGAGATCCCCTGCGCGCTTCCCGTCGCCAGCAGGCTCGTCTGCTCCAGGAAGGCCTGCACCGTGAGCAGCTCCTGCGGCACGGCCCAGCGGGAGGGGTGCTGCCCCAACGGGATCATCGTGGCCTGCGCCAGGTTGAGCATGTCGTCCGGCGTGGGACGCCGGCCGCTCGTCGGATGGGCGCTGGTGGCGAGGCGTCCCTGCAGGTGCTCGCCGGCGTGTGCGAGGGACTCCGCCTCGTTCACCTGCAGCGGCGCCGCCCAGGCGAGAAGCGGCTGCATCCACGGCTCGTTCTCGTCGTGGACCACCGCCGCGCTGGCCAGCCGGAAGAGGGACTCCCGCGCGTCCCAGTACAGCCCGCTGGTGGTAGCCTGCGGCATCCATCGGGCCAGGAACTCGTGGATGGCTGGGTCATCCAGGCTGCCGCGCAGGAGGTCGGTCTCCAGGTGCACCAGGCAGACGCGCAGGTCGTCGCTCTGCACCACGGCATCGGCCCACACGCGCTGGGCGAGCCGATACGCCCACCAGGTGAAGCCGCGGTGTGTCTGGACGCCCCACGTCGCATCAACCTGCATAGCGCGGAAGATCCCGCGCACGATCCGCGCGCCGGCGTCCTCGCCTACATCCGAGCGGCGAAAGAAGCGCCGGAAATCCATCCGGTGCAGCATCCCCGTCTGTCTCCTCTGGTATGTGCCCATGCCGTCGCCGGGCGGCCCGGGGCAGGTCTACGCGTGCATCTGTCCCTGGCGATGCCGGGTGTGCATAACGTGCACGCTCCAGTTCCGACTGCCGGTGCGAGATGCGACGTCCTAGCCGGCGTCCAGGCGCCGCAGTATCTCTGCCGCCGCGGCGCGCACGTGCGCCGCCGGATCGTCCAGGGCAGCGTGCACCGCCTGACGCGCCGGGGCGCCGATCTTGGCCAGGACCTCCACGATCCGTTGCCGGAGCTGCGCGTCCGGCAGGCGCAACGCCTCCACCAGCGCCGGCACAGCCGGTTCGCCGATCTGGCTCAGGGCTTCCACGGCGGCGGCCCGCACCCCCGGGGCGAGATCGTCCAAGCGCGCACACAGCGCCGGCACGGCGTCCGCCGTATGCAGCGTGCCGAGCACGTCCGCTGCCGCCTGCCGAACGGCAGACGAGCGGTCGCCCAGGCGTGAGACGAGGGCCGGCACAGCGCTGGGGTCGCCGATCTGGCCTAGGGCCCGCACCGCGGCGGCCCGCACCCACCCGTTGGTGTCCTGCATCCGTTCCAGCAGTTCCGGCACCGCACTGGCGTTGCCAATCTTGCCCAGCGCCTGTGCGGCAGCCCGCCGTACCCCCGGATCAGGATTCTGCAGCGCCGCCACCAGGGTCGGGACGGCCGGCGCGCCGATGTCTACCAGTACGGAGTACGCAAGCCAGGCGCGAGCGCCGAGCTGCCGCAGCGCTTCGACCACCGCTGGCACGGCCGGTGCCCCGATCCGTGCCAGCGCCTCCGCCGCGGCCTCGGGCGCATGCTTCGGGGCGCGCCACTTCAGCGCCGGCCGCGGCGCGGCCGGCGGCTCAGGTATGTCGCCACACAGCGCCGCCACCAGCCCCGGCACGGCCGGCGCGCCGATCTGCGCGAGTGCCTCGCCGGCAGCGGTGCGGACGTAGGCGAAAGGTGAGCCAGCAGGGGCAGCACCCACGGCACAGCCGCTGCCCCGTGCTCGGCCAGGGCAGCCGCGGCCTGCCGGCGCGTCTCGGTGCGCCGGGACTGCAGCGCTCTGGTCAGCGTGGCACGTTCTCGAATGCAGCGCTCCTCAGGCGTAGCGCGTTGCTCCATGGCACACCCTCCAGGGTCCTCGCTGCTCGCTCCACTCCCATCCCGGCCTGCCCCTTCCGTCGCGCCACTGGCCGGTGGGAGGCGGCAAAGGAGTGGGAAGTATGTAGATACAGTAAGAGTATGCACAGAGTATGCATAGAAGAATCAAAACTGTCGAGCAGAGAGCCAGTCGTGCTAGTCCGATGCGTGCAGGCGTGGAGCGGCCCTGTGGAGTGGCCCCGGGTGAAGCGCCGGGCAGGGCCACTCGGCAGGCCACCGGCCTCACCGTAGTGTTCCGGCGAGCGTGGTAAAGCGCGACTGGGGTCAGCAGCCTCGATAGTTATCGTGGAGAGCTATCGTGCTCAGGCACTGTCTCGTTTGGGATCAGGGATGGAAGGAAAAGCACTCGCGCGCCGATCGCATGCCCGGCGTCGCCGTTGTCCCAGCGCCTCGGCGTAGAGGGCGTCCACGGCGGCGGCGGTCTGGGCGGCGGTGAAGCGGGCGGCCACCACGGCGCGGCCGTAGCGGCCCATGGCGCGGGCCCGCGC
Source organism: Dehalococcoidia bacterium (assembly GCA_042408665.1). Lineage (GTDB taxonomy): Bacteria > Chloroflexota > Dehalococcoidia > CAUJGQ01 > CAUJGQ01 > CAUJGQ01. Next base: position 6,869 of record JBHOQW010000180.1, on the reverse strand, counting down.
CGGATCGTCTAGCAGGGCCAGGATGGCCTCGGCCAACGCCGCCGGATCGCGCGGCGGGACCAGCAGCCCGCTGGCGCCGTGCTCCACGATCTCCGGCACGCCCCCGGCGCGCGTGGCCACCACCGGCCGCGCCATGGCCATCGCCTCGATCAGCACGCGCCCGAACGGCTCGGCCCACGACGGCAGTACCAGCAGGTCCGCCGCTGCCAGGAGATCAGGTACGTCCTCCCGTTGGCCGAGGAAGCGCACCCGATCGCCCAGCCCCAGCGCCGCGGCAGTCCGGCGCAACTCAGCAGCGTACGCCAGGTTATCGTAGCGCACGGTCGGGCCGGTGAACGTGGGACTGCCGGCGAGGCAGAGCACGGCGGCAGGGTAGCGGGCCAGCACGGCCGGCAGGGCGGCGAGGGCGTCGCGCTGACCCTTCCAGGGCGTGATCTGGCCCACCAGGGCCAGGAGCGGCGCCTCGGGCGGCACCCCCAGCTCTTGCCGCACCCGGGCGCCGTCCGCCTGCGCCGGGTCCCAGCGGGCGGGGTCCACGCCGTTGGGGATCACCCGCAGCTTCCCCCCGGCGAGCCGCCGGGCCGCTGGCGCTGTCGTGGTGGGTCCCTCGGGGACCCCGGCGAAGGCCGCGGCGACGAAGTGGGAGATCGCAAGCACGGCGTCGGCGCGGTGGGCCAGCAGGGCGGCCACCAGGCGGCCCGGCACCGTCGGCGGCAGGGCGTCACGTACGTGCACGACCAGGCGGGTGCCGCGGGGCAGGGGCGTGCACGCGGCGATGAGCCCGGCGCGTACCGAGTTGGCGTGCACGATGGCAGCATCCAGGGCGCGCACCGCGCGGGCCAGGCCGCGTCCAGCGGGGACGCTCTGCCGCAGGGCGTGGACCAGGTGCGCGGGCGTGCGCGGGAAGCCGGGGGCGAACGCCGGCACCGCCAGCACCGGCACCCCCAGCGCGGCGGCGCGCGCCGGCAGCCGGGCTGGCCCCGGGTCCGGCGGACAGGCCAGCGCCAGCGGCCGGCCGGCGTCCTGCTGCGCCTCCAGCAGGCCCAGCAGGCTGATCTCCGCGCCACTCACCAGCGCAGTGTGGTTGTAGTACAGGATCGGCAGCATTGCCCCCTCCCTCCGACGTTCTACGTACGCCCTCCTGCGTCCTGCGTACCACCGTTCCTCACCCAGCCCCTTCCATCCTGTGTCCGGCGTACGGCGTAGAGGCTCTGCGCCCTGGGCGTGGGCGCGTCCCGGCGCGCCCCCTTTCCGTCCTGCATACGACGGGGAGCCGCCCGACTCCCCGCCGGTGCCTCCTCCGCTGCAGGCCCCACGGGTGTCGGTGCTCTGCGCTGGGGGACAGGGGGGAAGTCGTGACGCAGTCCGCAGTCCGTCGTCCGTCCGTACGGCGTCCGCAGGACGCCGGGAGGTCCGCAGTCCGTCCTACCGCTTCCTGCCCGCGCGCCACACCTCCTCGACGAGGGCGGTGAGCGCGCCTACGCGGGCGGGCCAGGTGAACGCAGCCTCGACCCGCTGGCGGGCCGCCTGCCCCAGCCGGGCGGCGTAGGCGCGGTCCTCGAGCAGGTGCACCAGCGCCGCCGCGACCGCCTGGGGATCGTCCGGCGGCACCACCAGGCCGGTCTCCCCATCCACGATGGCCTCGGCCACGCCGCCGCCGCGCCCGCCCACCGCCGGCACACCGCAGGCCGCCGCCTCCAGGAAGACTGTGCCGAACCCTTCCACCGGCCCGGCGACTGGCCGGGCCGCCTGCCCGCTGTCCATCCCGCCGTCCTGCGCCGGCGCAGCCGAGCGGCTGACTAAGGCGAAGACGTCCACCGCGGCGTAGTAGGCGGGCAGGAGCGCCTGGGGCACCTGGCCGGCGACGACCACAGCGTCCGCCACGCCGGCCCGCTGCGCCAGGGCCAGGAGCGGCGCAGGATCGCCGCTGCCGACGACCAGCAGGACGGCGTCGGGGCAGCGCTGGCGCAGCCGGGCGAGCGCCTGGAGCAAGACGTCGTGGCCTTTGGGGGCGAGCCGCGGCCCCAGCCGGCTCACCGTGAGGATGACCCGCCGGCCGGCCAGGCCGTGGCGAGCGCGCACCTCCGCTGCACCCGCCGCCACCCCCGGGTGAAAGTGCGCCGGGTCCACCGCCGGGGGGAGGCAGGTGATGCGCCCGGGCGGCACCCCGCCGGCGGCGAGCTGCGCGGCGGTGAAGCGGCTGTTGGCGATGACGCGGTCCGCTGCCCGCACCAGCGCCCAGCGCAGCGGGCGGGCTCGGCCGGCCAGGAGCTCGCTCCCGTAAACGAAGAGGAGCCAGGGCCGGCCGGTGAGGCGTCCCCAGACCAGGCCCAGCGGCGCGGCCAGCACGTGCCCGCACAGGAACACGTCGGCCGGCCACCGCGCCAGCACCGCGGCCGCGGTGGCATACAGCCCCGGCAGCGCCACGGCCGCCGCCCCGGGCCGCAGCGCCGGCCCAGGTGCCCGCCAGATGCGGTAGCGCTGGGCGCGGTCGAACGCCACCGTCCCCGCGGCCGCCGGGGCCACCACCCCCACCAGCTGCGCCGGCGGATAGCCCGCGGCCAGGTTCCCCAGCGTGGTCTGCACCCCGCCGATGCCCGGCGGGAAGTCCGGCGCCACGAGCAGCACACGCGGCCCGCCTGGCCCCGCCGAGGGCTGGGCAGGTGGGTCGCGCGGCGTACGGAGGGATCGCGCCGGGCCCGGCGCGTGCTGCTCGTGGGTGGGACGCCCTCGGGGAGAACGCCCTCGGGTGGGGCGCCCTCGGAACGGTGCGGGGCTCCGGCGGCGCATCGGCTCATCCTCCGGGGCAGAGCTCGGCGAAGACGGCGGCGGTGCGGGCGGCCACGTGCGCCTGGCTGTAGTGCTGCTGCACCCCGCGGCGGCCACGGGCGGCATAGCCCTGCCGCACGGCCGGATCGCCCAGCCGCGCCAGGGCCAGCGCCAGCGCGGCCGGATCGCCCTCCGGCACGACCACCCCGCCGCCGGTGGTCTCGATCACCTCTGGGATGCCGCCCGAGGCCGTGCCGATCACCGGCGTGCCGCAGGCCAGCGCCTCGATCAGCACGCGCCCGAACTGCTCCCGCCGGCCGGGCAGGCTGACCGATGGCAGCACCAGCACATCCAGGGCGCTGTAGACGCTGGCCATGCGGTCAGGAGGCATGGGCGGGACGATGTGCACCGTCCCGGCCAGGCCGGCGGCGCGCACCAGGGCCTCCAGGCGGGCGCGCTCGGGCCCGTCGCCGGCCAGCACCGCATGGACGTGCTGGCCGGCCGGCGCGCCGGGCGCCGGCGGGGACGGCCTCGCGACCAAGAGCCGGGGCACTGCGACAGCCTCCGGAGGGAGCGCCCGAGCGGGCCCCGGCGTGGCGGCGTGCACCTGCGCCACCGCGGCGATGAAGTGGGGCAGGCCCTTCACCGGCAGGAAGCGGCCCGCGTAGCCAGCGACGTAGGCCGTTGGGGGCACGCCCCAGGCGGTCCGCAGGCGCCGGCGCGCCGCCGGGTCAGGGGCGAAGCGGTCGAGGGCGACGCCGTGGGGGATGATGTGGAGCGGCCCGCCGTAGCCCTGGGCGCGCACCACGGCCGCCACCTCGCCGGTGAGGGCGATGACGGCGGCGGCGTGGCGGAGCACCAGGCGGCGGAATTGGGCAAACGGCGGAGGGAAGCGTCTGGCGACGTTCTGCTTGGTGGCCACCACCAGGTGTGCCCCGGCGCGGCGGGCCAGCAGGAGCGCCTGGAGCGCGGCCAGGCTCCAGGGCTCCTCGTCGGCGTACACTACCTGCGGTGGGCGGCGCCGCACGTCCGGCAGGCCGCGCACGTACCAGTGCAAGGCGCGATGCCCCGGGCACATGACCGGTGCTCCTACCACACGGCCGGCCAGCGCCGGCGCCACCTCCAGCCACAGGGGCCCGTGCAAGTCGCTCACCCAGCGCGCCGGGGCGACCAGGGTGAGATCGACCCCGTGGTCGCAGACCAGGCGGGCGTAGAGGTCCTGGTTGGCCGCCAGGACCGCGGCGTGGCTCAGCGCCAGCACACGCATGACCGGCCCTCCCTGGAGGTGGGTTGCGTCCTGCGGACGACGAACTGCGTATTCCGGACGACGGACTGCACGACGGACTGCGTGCTGCGTCCTCTGCGTCCCACCTGATCCCCGCCGCCGGGCAGCGCTCGTCTCCTCGACGGCGGGGTGGGCGACAGGTGTTACGCTGGACGCAGGACGTTGTGCGTCGGACGGTGTGCGTGCGACGCCGGACGCCTCTACGATGGCGTCGTGCGCCGGTGACGGAAAGGGCCGCCGGACCGAATCAAGCAGCGGAGGCGGGCCTGTTCTGCCCGGCCCGCCGGGCGTAGACAGGCCTGCACGAGCCCGGACCGCATGGTCGCGCGATCCACTGCCATGGACACCACGCGCGCCACCGCGCGGGAGGGCGCCCCGGCCGGCATGAGGCGAGCGCGTCGCGGGACGGACCCCCAGGGGCCCGCAGTGGAGGCGTCCGATGGCCGGTAGAGAGCGAACGCTGGCCGGGGCGCCTGCTTCTCTTCTACCTAAGCCAAGGTGGGATCTCCATGGCTCTGTGCCTGGCGTCTGCGGGTTTCACCTTGGCTTTATTTAGATTTAGAGTAGATTTAGAGGTGAGCCCCCTTGTGCGCGGTGCATCGCCGCGCGGGCGGAGCGGGTAGGGTGTGTGGCGGGCGCGCTGGAGCGGGGCTGGCAGGTGCCGCGCCGGCGCACCGACGAGGTCAGCGAACGGCACCTGGATCACCTGCCCGCGAGGCGCGGGCGAGAGCACACGTGCGCCGGAAGGTCCAGCGCGCTGAAGGTCTCCCGCGGCGCGCGGGCAGGTGAGGGCGGCATCACGGGCTGTCCCAGGGGCGGCGCCGGCGTCGCCGCGCCGGAGGAGCGCGCCGTTCGCCGCGGGGTGGCCGCCGAGGCTGGTGGTGCGGCTGGGTGGCTGCCAGCCCGCGCCCGGACGCCGACCTTCAGCCATCCGGGCGTGCCCGAGGGTGCGTCGAGCAGCTGCCGCGCACCTGGCACGTGGCTCCACCACGGGTACCAGTCCGGCTGGGGGAGCGCGTCCCGCGCCGTGCGCCGCGCGCGGGTGGCCCTGGGATGCCAGAGGTCCCAGCAGGGAGTCCAGAACGCGAAGAAGCTTCGAACAAACCTTGCGGCCCGTCCGAAGCTTCTTCTGTGCGCTGAGCGCTGGAGGCGATTGCTCGCTCCCTTTCGCTCAACGCATGAACTATTTTAGCATACCCGCAGAACATTTCTAGTAGCGATGAGGGGCGAACGAGAGCGAATACGGGTGAATAGCAGCGAAACGATAGTTATTCACCATCGCCAGCATATGAGAGCTGCAATAGGTGGTAAAAGCACCCCGAGGTAGGCCCCCTGAGGGAGGTTCTCGGTCCAGCGCCGGTCTCTGTCTCTGGCCAGCGCGCGAGTCCCTGCGTGCCACCGGGGGTGTCGCCGGCGCGCGGTGACAGGGCAGGGCAGGCTAGCGCCGATCCGGCGTAGCGGCAGCCTCTCCATCGGGCCCGCCGGGAGCCGGCTGCGGCCCCTCTGGGAGCCGTGATGGGTCGGCGAGGGGGAGACGCGCCGCTCGGGGAGCACCGCGGGCGCGGACAGAGCGCGCCGGCCGTCTGTGGTGGGAGTGGGGTGTAGTGGGTAGCGTACCGTCTCCGAGCTATCCTGTGGGCGTGGGCGTGGGCGTGGTGTGCCACAGCGTCTGGGAGAGCGGGACGGAGAGGCGGGGAGGTGAAACGACATGCGCGCCCGCGTGTCCCTGGAAAACGCTCGATCGGCGTCGCGTAAGGTGGGCAGCGGCTCCGGCAAAGGCGCGGTCACGCGCCAGAGTCTCCACTTGTCCAGCACGTCACACGTGACGAGCATGCTCTCGACTGCCGCCCCGCTCGGCGGCGGCGCGGCGGCAGCCGCTCCCGGCCGCACACCTGGCCGGCGAGGCATCAGCGATCGCTGCGGCCGCGCTCGCGGGACGCGCCACGGCCCGCCCGACGGGCTGCCGGCCGCACGAACCTCCCAGCCGGCTTCTTCAACACCCCTGAGATAACTGGCCCCGCGGTGCGCCCCGGCGTGGCCCGCGCCCACAGCGGAGGGCGCGGGCCGCGTGAGCGGGCATGGCCGGGAGAGCGGCTCGTGCGCCGGAAGGGGGCGCGGGCCAGGGGCTCCCGCGCAGGACGCGTCAGGGGTCAGGTCGCGTGTCGCGTCGTCGTGCAGCGGCGCACCAGTGCCCGGGGGCGAGTGCGCGCTCGGGGCTCAGTGGTGGGGTGGGGGCGAGGGCTGCGTAGGCGGCCGGCTGCCGGTGACGCCCAGCAGGATGCCGCCGGCGACGAGCAGCATGCCCAGCAGCAGGGCCCAGTGCACCTCGCGCTGCCCGGCCACCCCTACCACCATCACCAGCCCCCCGAGCACGACCCCGACGATCCCGATGATCACTCGCATAGCTCCTGCCTCCTCCTGCCCGCGGCGGATGCGCCGCCGCGCGGCGTGCGCCGTGCGTATACCATACCCATACTGACCCATCCTGGCCCATCCTGGCCCATCCTGCGTGCTACGCACTACCCGGGCGGCCCGGCGGGCTAGGCCGGTGGTATACTTAGAAACGGCGCCGGGCAGCACCGGCGTGTGGGCGCTGCGCTCTGCCACGAGAGCGCATGTGTGCCGAGCACAACCAGGTGTGGCGAGGTGCGCTCGCCGCGCTGCCCGGCGCCAGCCGCGCGTACCCTGTCCTCGCGCCTCCTCTGCGCCTGCGCTCCCTTGCCGGTTCGCTACGGACGCTGTTCGCTGCCCTGTGGGTGTACGCTGCCCGGGCGCGCCCGGCGCCGGCCCGCGCCCCGCCGCCGCGCCGCTCGGG
>JBHOQW010000179.1:0-27378 GCA_042408665.1 Dehalococcoidia bacterium | reverse complement strand
CACAACCTTGCCCACCTGGCGATCGGCCTCCTGGGCCTGGCCGCCGCCCAGCGAATGGACCTCGCCCGGGTGTACGCCCAGGCGATCGGCCTGGCCTACGCGCTGCTGTTCGTGATCGGGCTGTTCACGGGCGATTTCCTGAGCATTCTGCCACTCAACGGGGCGGACAACGTTCTGCACCTGTTGTCGGCCATCGTGGCGCTGGTGGTGGGCTTCAGCCCGGTGGGCGAGCGCACCATCGGTCAGTCCCGCCTTGCCGGGGCGGCCTGAGCGGACGCGGGGCGCGGGGACCGGCGTTATTCCCCGCGCCCGCAACCTACATCTGGCGCAGGACCGGCAGCAGGGCGCCGATGCGGTCGATGGCGGCGGGGTCAAGGCGGGCCAGGGGCGCCGGCGCCACTGAGATGAGCAGGTGCTGTGCCCCCGCCGCGATCAGCCGCCGCAGGCCGGCCAGGATCTCGTCCGGCGGGCCGATGAGCACGCGCGCTTTGAACTGCTCCAGCGTCTGGCCGCGCCACTGCGGCGCCATCTGCTGCAACTGGGCAAAGGCGTGCCCCGGATCGACGTCCTCCCCCAGGGGCATGGTGAGCACGCCGGCCGAGACCTCGATCTCGCTTGGATTACGGCCTTCTTCTGCGCACAGGCGCCGCAACGCGGTGAGCGTGCGCCGGAACGGTTCTGGGTCGCCGCCGCACCAGGCGAAGTTCCAGCCGTCGGCCACGCGCGCGGTGAGACGCAGGGTGCGCTCGCCGAAGGCGGCGATCCACACCTTGGGCGGGCTGGGCGGGCGTGGCAAGAGCTGCGCATCGTGGAACTGATAGAAGCGGCCGGCGCGCGTTACGCGCTCGCCGTGCAGCAGGGCCTTGAGGGCCGTGACGCTCTCCTCCAGGCGCGCCACACGGTGGTCGAAGGGCAGGCCGAAGGCGTCGAACTCCGGCTTGTGCCAGCCGGCGCCCATGCCCAGGACGAGCCGGCCGCCCGAGATGTCCTGGATCGTGCCCGCCTCCTTGGCCAGCATCCCCGGGTGGCGGAAGGCGTTGCACACCACCAGCGAGCCGAGCAGCACGCTCGACGTCTGCGCGGCGATGGCGGCCAGGGTAGACAGGCACTCCACCGCGCCGCGCCGCACCCCGGGCGCCGTCTCGATGAACAGGTGGTCCGATACCCACACCGAATCGAACCCCAGTTCCTCCGCTCGGCGGGCGTCCGCCGCCACCTGGGCGAAGCTGCGCCCGGCGCCGCCGGCCGCGAGATCGCTGAGCGGCAGACACAAGCCGATCTTGACCGCCATGCTCCTTCCCTCTCACTCCCCACGCGATGTCAGGCCGACACCCTGGGCGCCCCGCCCTCATCGGCCGCCATGCCCACACCGAACGCCGCGCGCAGGGCCTCGCCGGACTGGCGGATGGCCGCCCGCGCCTTATCCAGCAGGTGCCCCATGCCGAAGAAGCCGTGGAACACGCCCTCGTAGCGGGTAAGGGTGACGGGCACGCCGGCCTGGCGGAGGCGTTCGGCATAGGCTTCGCCCTCGTCGCGCAGGGGGTCGTACTCGGCGGTGATGACCAGCGCCGGTGGCAGGCCGCGCAGGTCGGCGGCGCGCAGCGGCGAGGCGTAGGGATGGCTGCCCGCGGCCGGCTCGGGCAGGTAGTGGTGCCAGAACCACTCCATGTCGCGGGTGGTGAGGAGATAGCCCTCGCCATTCTCGCGGTAGGAGACCGTGTCGAAGCGGTAATCGGTGACCGGGTACACGAGCAACTGAAACACCAGCGGCGGACCGCCGCGCTCGCGTGCCATCAAGCAGACCACGGCAGCCAGGTTGCCGCCGGCGCTGTCCCCGCCCACCGCCACGCGGGCCGGGTCGGCGCCCAGCTCGGCGGCGTGCTCGACTACCCAGCGGGCGGCAGCGTACGCGTCCTCGGCCGCCGCCGGGAACTTGTGTTCGGGTGCCAGGCGGTAATCCACGGAGACCACCAGGCAGCCGGCGGCGTTGGCCAGGGCGCGGCAGGTGGGGTCGTGTGAGGCGATGTTGCCCACCACCCAGCCGCCGCCGTGGTAGTAGACGAGCGCGGGCAGCGACGCATCCGCGCTCGGCCGATAGATCCGCACCGGGATCTGCCCGGCGGGGCCGGGGATGGTGCGGTCTTCAACCTGGTGCACCGGCTCGCCGGGCGGCACGAGCGCCATGCGCGCCTCGAACTGCCGCCGCGCCTCCTCGGGGCTGAGCGTCCAGCGCGGCGGCAGGTTGAGGGCGGCGATCTGCGCTAAGACGGTCTGAGCTTGTGGGTCAAGCGCCATCCTCTACTCCTCCCTGGGTGCATCGCCCTGACGGTAGTGCCGCCGCCGCGCTGCGTCAACGATGCGCCCCGGGGCGTGGTGCCGCCCGGCTCAGGCGCCCAGCCAGCGGGCCGCGTCCGCGGCATGGTAGGTGATGATCAGGTCGGCGCCGGCGCGCTTGATCGCGGTTAGAATCTCCAGGGTGATGGCCCGCTCGTCCAGCCAACCGTTGGCGGCGGCCGCCTTGACCATGGCGTACTCGCCGCTGACGTTGTACGCCGCCAGCGGGTGCGGCACGCGGTCGCGCACGGCGCGGATGATATCCAGGTAGGCCAGGGCCGGCTTGACCATGACGATGTCCGCGCCCTCGGCGATGTCCGCCTCCACCTCGCGCAATGCCTCACGACCGTTGGCCGGGTCCATCTGGTAGCTTCGGCGGTCGCCGAAGCGGGGCGCGCTCTCCGCCGCCTCGCGGAACGGCCCGTAGAAGGCCGAGGCGAATTTGGCCGAGTAGCCCATGATCGGCGTGTGCGTGTAGCCGGCGGCGTCCAGCGCCCGGCGGATGGCGGCGGTGTGGCCGTCCATCATGTCGGATGGCGCCACGATGTCCGCCCCCGCCTCCACGTGCGAGACGGCCATCCGCGCCAGCAGCTCCAGCGTGGGGTCGTTGAGGATGCGCCCGCCCTCCACCACGCCGCAGTGACCGTGGTCGGTGTACTCGCACAGGCAGACGTCGGTGATCACGACCATGTCGGGCACGGCGTCTTTCAGCGCCGCCACGGCCCGCTGCACGATGCCGTCGCGCGCGTAGGCCTCCGAGCCCAGCGGGTCCTTGGCCGCCGGCACGCCGAACAACAACACGGCCGGCACGCCCAGGGGCGCCAGGGCCCGCACCTCCGGTACGAGCACGTCCACCGAGATCTGACAGACGCCGGGCATGGAGGTCACCGGCCGCCGCACATCTCGCCCGTGCGTGACGAAGAACGGGGCGATGAAATCCGCGGGCGTGACCTCCGTCTCCCGCACCATGCGCCGCAGCATCGGCGTGGCCCGCATCCGCCGCAGGCGCGCGAACGGGGGCAGCTCAAGACGGGTGGTGGCTGTCATCGATGCTCCTCCTTCGGCCCCGTGTACGGGCCGGCGGGGATTCGGCCCTCAGCCCGCGCACGACGCTGCACGTCGTTGTGCCGGCCCGCACCTCGCCCGGTGCGACCTACCCGCGCCCGTACATGGAGTAGGTGTAATCCTTCTGGGCGATGAACTCCAGTAGCGCCGGCACACCCTCCCTAATCGCCTGGCTTCCCTGATCACTCAATGCCAACCACGAGCGGTGGGAAGCTCTGGCCGCCATCAACGGTGTCGACGCGCAGGTGCGGCCAGCCAGCACGCAACGCGCTCGCCACGCGCTCGCCATCCGGCCCATCCTCGCCCACTACGACGGTCACGCGCTCGGCCTGGTCCAGGTCGAGGCGCTCGAGCGCCCTCAAGACCGCCGCGTTCGGGGCATGAGCGGTGATGAAAGTCCCGTCGTTAAAACGAGCGAGCCACGCCCCTTCCGCCTCGGCACGGCATACCTCGATCGTGGTCACTCTGGCCAGGGCTGCCATCATACTTTCCTCGTTCTCCGTCGGGCTGCGGCTCGCCTCGAACACAGAGAGGCCGGCGAGTTGCTCCGGAATCGTGCGCGCTGGGACGAGCACGGCCTGCTTGCTTCTCTCAGCGATGTCTCTGGCCAGCGCCAGGGTAGTCTCGCTGGCAGGCACCAACAGTGCCGGCTGGCGCAGTTCCGCCAGCGCCGCTTGCAGCGCTGGCACGTGTGCCGGAAGCGGCATCCCTCCCACGCGCCGGATCACGTCCGCCAGACCTGGGCCCAAGCTGATGGCCAGCACGCGGGATCTCTGCGGGATAGCCACGACGCGCGGCAACGTCTCGTGTGTGAGCGGCTCGAGGTGGACGTCCGCCACCTGCCCCAACGCCTGCACGGTATGCAGGAAGTGCTCCGGCTCCTTCGTGTGCAGGTGGACCTTGAGCCGTTCGCCGAAGCGGACTACGGCCAACGAGGTGCCGAGCGGCGTCAGGAGGCGCCGGCACTCCTCAGCAGGAACCGGCGTATCGACGACGATGAGGTTGACGCAGAACGAGGCCTCATCGTCGAACAGCTCGATAGTCGGGGGTGAGGAGGGCGGAGCAGGGCTCCGTTCAGCAAGCGGTGCCGCACCGAGTACATACGCACTGGCGGCGTCAAAGATCAGGGCGAGGCCACGCGCCCCGGCATCGACGACGCCGGCACGCTGCAGCGTACGGAGCATGGCCGGCGTGTGCTCCACGGTGTGAAAGGCGATGTCCCGGCAGGCAACGAGCACGGTGGCCAACGCCGTGTCTTGGCCCGGCAGGGGCTCAAGCCGCTCGCTCACCACGCGCAGCACCGTCAGCATCGTCCCTTCAACGGGATGGACGACGGCCTGATACGCCAGTTCCGCCGCGCGTTTCAGCCCCTGGGCGAGAAGCGGCGCGGTGAGACGCTCCGCGCCGTGGGCCGCCTCGGCAAGGCCGAGCAGCGCTTGGGCAAGGATGATGCCCGAATTCCCGTAGGACGCGAACAGCGCTCCTTCTGCAGCTGCGTCCAGAACGGCCCCGGCGCTGGCCGAGGCACAGCGGCCGGCAGCTTCGGCCGCCGCCCGTGCGGTCCGCGTCAGGTTCGTGCCGGTGTCCGCGTCCGCCACGGGAAACACATTGAGGGTGTTCAGTTCCTGGGCATGTCGTTCGAGATGCCGCGTGATGGCCCTTAGGGCTGCCCGAACCTGCGCCGCGGACCAGTTCTGCCTGGCAGCGCCCCGTTCGCCTGTCATGACTGGATGGTGGGCGTCGCTCCGTGACGCTGTCCTTGGTCTCCCGTCCGCCGGTACCGGTAGAGGCGAGCCATCCACGTTGCGACCGCGTACATTATTCTAACAGTCGGAAAGCTCGTGGCCACACCGCCTCAAAACAATTCGCAAGCGAGGCGCACCATCCCATACGCTCGCATCACCACTCCCCGTGAGGGGTGCGCCGTGGAGCGGATCGTTCTCGCCGTGGTGCTGGGGTACCTGCTCGGGTCGCTGCCGACCGCACAGCTGGCGGCGCTGCGGCTCGCGGGAGTCGATCTGCGCCGCCGCGCCGGGACCATCAGCGGTTCCGCCCTGTACTACGAGGTGGCGCGCTGGGTGCCGGTTCCCGTGGGGCTGATCGACATCACGAAGGGTCTGGCGGCAACCGTGCTGCCCCTCTGGCTGGGAGAGAGCCGGGCGGTGGCGGTCACCGGCGGGGTCAGCGCCGTGGTGGGGCACAACTGGTCGATCTGGCTCGCGTTCCGCGGTGGGCGCGGCCTGAGCCCCTTTCTGGGGATGCTGGTTGTGCTCTTCCCCTTGGGTGCGCTGCTGCTGCTGCTCGCCCTGGGGATTGGGCGACTGCTCCGCCAGACACCAGTGTTTGTGCTTACGGCTTTGGCCATTCTGCCCGGGGTGATCCTCGCCGGTGGCGGTGGGCGTGAGGTTGCCTTCGGGGCCCTCGGGATGTTCGGGGTGACCGTCGTTAAGCGCCTCGAGGCGAACCGTCGCCCGTTGCCGACCGATCCCGCGGCACGACGCTTGGTGTTGTGGCGGCGACTCTGGCTCGACCGTGACACGCGCGCGTGGCCGTCCACGTGAAGGGTCTCCACCATGGGCGCGGTGGCCGTGGTGACCGACAGCGTGGCCTGCTTGCCGAGCGATCTGGCGGCGCGGCATGGCATTCGCATCGTGCCGGTGCGGGTCACCGTGGGCGATACCGTGTACCGCGATGGGATCGATGTGGCCCCGGAGGCGGTCTACGCCTGGCTGCAACGGGGTCTGCGACCGACGACCTCACAACCGGCCGTGGGCGATTTTCTGGCGGTGTACCGCGAGCTGGCCGCGCAGGGCCGGCCGATCGTCTCGATCCACGTGACCAGCGCCCTTACCGGCGTCTATCAGGCCGCCGCGGTGGCGGCGAGCCAGATCACCGACGTGCCGATCCGGGTGATCGATAGCCGCGTCGCGACCATGGCTCAGGGGTTTCTTGCCCTGGAGGCGGCGCGCGTGGCGGAGCGTGGTGGCTCGCTGCAGGAGGCCGAGCAGGTTGTGCGCACGCTGCAACCGCGCCTGCGTTTCTTCGCCGTGCTGGAGACCGTGGCCTACCTGGTGCGCAGCGGGCGCGCGCCTCGCCTGGCCGCTCTGGCGGTGGACGTGCTGCAGGTCAAACCGATTCTGACGATCCGCGATGGCGAGATCGTGGTCATCGATCGGGTGCGCACGCGCCGACGCGCGGTCGAATCGATGCTCCATCGGTTGGCGACGGATGCCGGCGCCCGACCGCTGCACATCGCCGTGATGCATGCCGCGGCCGCCGAGGAGGCGGAACGTCTCCGCACCGAGATCGAGCGTCGTTTTACCTGTCTTGAGACGTATGTGACCCCGTTCTCACCGGCGATGGGGTTGTACACCGGGCCAGGCTTGCTCGGTCTGGCCTACTACGTCGAACACCCCTGACGGTGGGGGAAGCGTCCCGTCCGCGGGCTGGCCGCCTGATCGAACGGAGGGTGCGAGCCGGTGCGTGTACGCTCCTCTTCCGGTGCTGCCCCCGGTCCGGCACAGCGGGGCGCAGGCGGTCCATCCTACCCGCGCCCGTACATGGAGTACGTGTACTCCTTCTGTGTGATGAATTCCAACAGGGCGGGCGTGCCCTCCTCCGTCTTGCGGATCGCGCGCTTGATGGCGGGGACGATCTCGTCCGGCGTGGTGACGCGCTCGCCGTAGCCACCTAGGGCGCGGGCGAAGTCGGCGTAGTTGCCGCTGATATCGGTGGCGCGGTACTTCTCCGTGGACACCGGCATCAGCGGCAGCTCGATGGCCATGGAGAAGTTGTTGAGCAGGATAGAGAGGATCGGGATGCGCTCTCGCACCGCCGTTTCGAAATCCATGCCCGTGAAGCCGATGGCGGCGTCGCCCCACACGTTGATGCACAGCTTGTCCGGGTGCGCGAGCTTGGCGCCCATCGCCAGGCCCAGCCCATAGCCGAGCTGCGTGGTCTTGCCCCAGCCGATGTAGCTGAGCGGCGTCCGCGACTCCCAGAAGGGCGAGAGCTGGTCGCGTGGGCTGCCCGCGTCGTGGGTGATGATCGTGTTTTCCACGTCCACGGTGTGCATGAGGTCCCAGAGGACGCGGTACGGGGAGAGCGGCACCTCGTTCGAGGTCAGCTTTGGCAGCCAGCGTGCCAGCCACCGCTCCTTGACGGCCCGGATCTCCCCGGCCACCGCCTCCAGCCGCCCGCGCGGGCGGCCGCGCAGCCGCTCCTGCACCGCCGCCACCAGCGCCCGCAGGGTGAGGTCGGCGTCGCCCACCAGGGCGTGCGCCACCGGCACGTCTTTGTTCACGTCGGCGGGGTCGAGGGTGGCGTGCAGGATCGGCTTTCCCTTGGGCATGGCCACGCCGTAGCTGGTGGTGCTGAAGCTGCAGCCGATGCCGAAGATCAGGTCGGCGTTGTGCAAGAAGTGGTGCACCGTCTCCGGCACGGCGCGCCCACCTGAGCCGAGGGCGAGCGGGTGGTTCTCGGGGAAGGCGCTCTTGCCTTGCAGGCTGGTGGTAACGGGTGCCTCCAGCAGCTCGGCCAGCTCCCTGAGCGGCGCCCACGCCTCGGCGTAGTGCACGCCCTGGCCGGCGTAGATCACCGGCCGCTCCGCCCGCACCAACAGGTCCGCCGCCCGCTCCACGTCGCGCGGGTCGGGGCCGGAGCGCAGGCGCGGCGCGGGCTGGTAGGCCAGCGGCTCCGGCACCTCCTCGGCGAACAGGTCGGCGGGGAACTCCACCAGCACCGGGCGGGGGCGACCGTTGCGCACCTGCGTGAAGGCACGGCGCAGGGCATCGGGCACCGCGTCGGCCACCGTCACCTGCTCCACCCACTTGGTGACGTGCTGGTAGTTGAGAAAGGCGTTGAAGTTGGGCGGGATGTTGGTCAGGCGACGGGGGTAGCCGGCCGGCAGCACGACGATGGGCGAGGAGTCGCCGTAGGCCTGGGCCACGCCGCCGAAGGCGTTCTCCGTGCCCGGCCCCTGCTGCATGGCGAACACACCGATGCGCTTGCCGGAGGTGACGCGGCTGACGGCGTCGGCCATGTGCAGGCCGGTGCGCTCCTGGCGGACGATGATCGTGCGGATATCGGCCTGGGCGGCCGCCTCGATGATCGGGTTGACCGGGTAGCCGATGAGGAACTGGACCCCCTCGCGCTTGAGAACCTCCGCGACGGCGGCGGCGACCTTCATGGCACCTCTCTCCCGGCCGTGCCCTCACTTGGGGACGCGGCATGCTCTTCGCTGGCATCCTAGCGGCATCCGCGCCGGGGCGGTAGCGGGGGCGAGTGCCTCCCGGGAGCTGTGTCATAGCGTGGGCGCTTAACACACCGCACACACCGCTTGCGGATGAGGCAGCTCGGCGCAGCCGAAGGGCCCTTACTCCCTGCCCCCCTCTCCCTGTTGGCGAGGGAGAAGGGAGTCTGACGCCGGCGAAGCTGCTTCGCCAGCGATACTCCCCTCTCCCGCACGCGGGAGAGGGGTCGGGGGTGAGGGTCGGTCTCCCCCGGCCTTACACCCTCACCTCTAGCCCCGCTCCCACCTGCGGGAGCGGGGAGGGCGGGTGCTCCGTATAATGGCGCTCGGTGACGGCGTGCGTCATCGCTGGCGGGAAGCGGCGCCGTCACGCACAGGAGGGTACGGGCCCTGCGTCGCACGGCCACGGCGCGCGCGCCAACGCGTGACCCCTTCGCCGCCCTGCGGGACGGCGGATTTCGCTGGTTTGCTACTAGCCGCCTGCTCTCTGGGGCCGGCCAGACGCTGCTCCAGGCCGCTGTAGCCTGGCAGGTGTATCAGATCTCCGGCTCCGCCCTGCAGCTTGGGCTGGTCGGCCTGGCCCGCTTTCTGCCGGCCCTGCTGGTGAGCCTGGTGGCCGGGGCGGTGGCCGACCGCTACGACCGCCGTCGTATCGTGATAGGGGCGGAGCTGGTGCCGGTGGTGTGCGCTACGGCGCTCCTGCTGGCGACCTATCTGGGCACGATCGGGCTGCCGCTCATCTACGCGCTGATCTTTGCCGTGGCGCTCGCGTCGGCCTTCGAGAACCCAGCGCGGCAGGCCCTCCTGCCACAGATCGTGCCGCGCGCCATTTTTCTCAACGCCGTAACGGTGAACTCCACCATCCAGCAACTCGCGTTCGTGGCCGGGCCGATGGGCGGCGGTGCCCTCATCGCCCGCACCGGGGTGCAAGGTGCGTATGCGGCGGTGGCGGCTCTCTACCTGGGCGCCCTCCTATCTCTGGTGCCGCTCTCACCTCAAGCCGAACCGGGCGAGCGGCGGGCGGTGAGCGTGGCGGCGATCGTCGAGGGGCTGCGCTTCGTCTGGCACCGGCAGGTGCTGCTGGGCGCCATGACGCTGGACATGTTCGCCGTCATCTTCGGCGGCGCCACCGCCATGCTGCCCATCTACGCGGAGGACATCCTCAAGGTCGGCGCCGGCGGCTACGGCCTGCTCACCTCGGCGCAGGGCATCGGCGCCCTGCTCATGTCGGTGGTGATGGTGCTGCTGCCGCCGGTGCGGCGCACGGGGCGGGTGCTGCTGCTGGCCGTCACCGCCTACGGCCTGGCCACCGTGGCCTTCGGGCTCTCACGCTCGTTCCCGCTGTCGCTGCTGCTGTACGGGCTCACCGGCGCCGCCGACCAGGTGAGCGTGATCATGCGCCAGACAACGATCCAGCTCGCCACGCCGGACGCGCTGCGCGGGCGGGTCAGCTCCGTCAGCTCCCTGTTCATCGGCGCCTCCAACCAGATCGGCATGGTGGAGTCCGGGCTGGTGGCGGCGCTCACCAACGCCACCTTCTCGGTGGTGAGCGGTGGCCTGGGCTGCCTGGCGGTGGTGGCAGCCGTGGCGGCGGGCATGCCGGAGCTGCGCGCCTACCGCATCGACGGCGAGGCCGCAGCACCCGGCGCCGTGGACCGGCGCACAGCGGCCTTGCTGTCCCGGCCCTCACCCGCCTCGCCGGGCCGGGGTGAGGGGCAGCCGGGGTGAGGGCGTCACTGTCACCCGGCGCCGCCCCAGCGCACGCCCCAGCGCTCCTCGTGCACGTACTCGGACAAGGGGAGGCGCGGCCGGCGGGGACGCTCGCGCAGGGCGTCGGCGCGCGGGTAGCCGAAGGCCAGCACCCAGGTGACGCGGTGGTCCGGTGGTAGGCCGAGCACGCGCGCCGCGTCCTCGTGCCGGTGCATGGTCATGGGGCAGGAGGCGATGCCCTCGGCCCAGGCGGTGAGCATCATGTTCTGGGCGGCGCGGCCCGCGTCGAAGGAGGTGGCACGCACCGGATCCCATTGGCCTGCCGCGGGCAGCGTGACGATGGCGATGGCCACCGGTGCCGTCACCAAGTGGGCGGTGAAGTCGCCGCAGGCCGCCAGCTCCTCGCGGTGGCGGCGGTCGCGCAGCACGATGAAGCGGCAGGGCTGGGCGTGCTTGGCGCTGCCGGCCATGCGCCCGGCCTGGAGGATGCGCCGCAGCGCCTCCTCCGGGATGGGGCGGTCCTCGTAGGCGCGCAGGTCGCGCTTGGTACGCACGATGTCGTAAAACGTCCTGGCAGTCTCCACGGTCCTCAGACTCCTGTCTGGGCTCACGCGCTCAGTTCATCTCGATGCCGCCGTCCACGTTGAGCGCCTGGCCGGTGATGTTGCGCGCCTCATCGGAGGCGAAGAAGGCCACGGCGTAGCCGATATCCTCCGGCGTCTGCTCGCGGCCCAGGGGGCAGCGCTCGGCAATGAACCGCTCGAACGTCCGCCGCTGCTCCACCACCTCCGGCCGAGCGTCACGACCGATGAGCGCCTCCAGGTGACGCCACATATCGGTCCAGAGCAGGCCCGGGCAGACGGCGTTGACGTTGATGTTGTGCCGGCCGAGGTCACGGGCCAGGGACTGGGTGAGGTTGATCACCGCCGCCTTGGAGGCGCTGTAGTGCGCCAGGCCGGCGCCGCCGCGGCGGCCGGCGATGGAGGCGATGTTCACGATCTTGCCGCCGCCCTGCGCTTTGAAGCGCTCCACCACGGCCCGACTCATGATCCAGGTGCCCTTCAGGTTGACCTCATAGCAGCGGTCCCAGTCCTCCAGCGTGATGGAACCGCCGCCCACGTGCTCCCCCACCACGCCGGCGTTGTTGACCAGGATGTCCACCCGCCCGAACGCTTCGATGGCGACGGTGACTCCCGCCTCCGCGGAGGTAGGGTCGGTGACGTCCACCCGCACGGCCACGGCCCGCCCGCCCCCGGCGCAGATCTCCTCCGCCGTGCGCCGAGCGTTGTCCATGTCGATATCCGCGAGCACGACGGCGGCGCCCTCCCGCGCCAGCACCTGTGCGATGCCGCGGCCGATGCCGCGCCCGCCACCGGTGACGATCGCCACCTTGCCGTCCACCCTGCCCATCCGCTCCTCCTCCCTCAGGGCCCCTGCGCACCCGATGCTCATCCCGCCGCGCACCGCTTGGCCGCCTCGGCCAGCGCCTCGGCCATGCTCGGGTGCCAGTGCACCGTGGCGGCCAGCTCCTGTACCGGCAGCTCCGCTTGCATGGCCGTGGTCGCCACCGCCAGGATCTCCGCCGCCCCCGGCCCCACCACGTGCACGCCCAGCACCTCGCCCAGCTCCGCTTCGGCCACCACCTTTACCAGGCCCCGCCGTGCCCCCAGCGCCACGGCCCGCGCCGTGAAGCCGAGGTCGCACACGCCGGTACGGACCTGGTAGCCCGCCGCCCGCGCCCGCTCTTCGCTCAGCCCGATCCAGCCGATCTCCGGCACGGTGTGCAAGAGATGGGGCAGGCGGGAGAGGCAGGTGACGGCCTCGCCACCGACGGCGTTGCGGCCGGCCACCTCGCCCATGTGCAGCGCGGCGTTGGTGAGCATGGCGCCGCCTGTGACGTCGCCCGCGGCGAAGATGTGCGGCACGTTCGTGCGACAGGCACGGTCCACGGGCACCCCGGCCCCGTCCGCGCGCACGCCCGCCGCCGCCAGCCCCAGCCCTTCGGTGAAGGGGCGGCGTGGGTCAGCCGCCACGATCACCTCCGCCGGCACCGCTGTCACGTTCTCCGGTCCTGATGTGCCGGGCTGCCGGTGCCGCACCCGCACCTGCGGCCCCTCGCCCTCGATGACGGCGGCCTCGTACAGCACGGTCACGCCCACATCGGTGAGGGTGGCGGCGGCAACCTCGGCGAGCGCGGCGTCCAGCGCCGGCAGGAGGCGGGGATGTGGCGTGGCCAGCGTGACCTGTGACCCGGCGACGGCGAGCAGGAAGGCGTACTCCAGCGCGAAGGCGGTATCGGCCGGGCCGCCGCCCAGCACCAGGACCGCGGCCGGCGGCGTGAGCAACCCCTGCACCTGGTCCGGCGTGAGCACGCGCTCGGGGGGCACGCCGGGTACGGCGGGTGGCTGCCAGCGCGTGCCGGTGGCGATCACGAACGCCTCAGCGCTGATGGCGTCGGCGGAACCGGCCAGCGCCACGCGGTCCGGGGCGGTGAAGGCGGCGCGACCGTGAATCACCTCCACTTTGTGCATGCGCAGGGCGGCGGCGATGCCGTCGGCCAGCAGGCGGATGAGCGGCTCGCAGCGGGCGGTGGCGCGGGCGTACTGGAACGCCTCGCCGGCGGAAAACACGCCGAGCACATCCATCTCGCGGGCGGTGAGGTAGGCCTCCACGGCGCCAAGCAGGATGTTGGTGGGGATGCAGGCGTGGTGCACGCAGGCGCCGCCGGGTCGCTCCGCCTCCACCACCGCCACGCGTGCCCCAGCGGCCGCCGCCGTGAGCGCGGCCGTGTAGCCGGCCGGCCCGGCGCCCAGGACGAGCACGTCGACGTCGCTCACCTGTTAGCCTCCTACATCGACTTGGGCGAGGCCAGCGCTCGCACGGTGGGGCCGGGTGCGACGTTCTGGGAGTGCTGAGCGATGAGCGATGAGACGAGCCACGCACCGAGGCCCGCTGCATTTGCCCGGCCAGCCCACAATCCCTTGTGAACGCTCCCTGGCGCGTGATCCGGTAGACCTCTCGCGTCAGCGCGCGTGCCTTCTGCCACCCGATCAGCGCTTCAAAGCGCGTCGCCCCAGCCATCCTCTGCCTCCGCAGCACTCAGCACCCAGCGCGCAGTACTTCCCTATACCAGCAGCCGGTACGGCGCCTGGAGGAGGTCGCGTACGGTTTGGAGGAAGGCGGCCGCCGGCGCGCCGTCCACCGCACGGTGATCGATCGTCAGGCTGAGCGTCATCTGGCGGCGGCGCACGGGGCGGTCGTTCTCCCAGCCGGTAGCATCGTAGATGCGGCCCACACCGAGGATGGCCACGTTGGGCGGGTTGATGATCGGCGTGAAGAAGTCCACATCGTACATGCCCAGCGGTGTCACGGTGAACGTGCTGCCGGCCAGCTCGTCCAGGGTGATGCGGCCGGCGCGGGCCGCCTCCGCCAACCGCGTCGATTCAGCGGCGACCTCCTTGAGCGGCCGCCGGTCGGCGTCGCGGATCACGGGCACCAGCAGGCCGTCGGGCACGGCCACGGCCATGCCGATGTGGATCTCGGTTAGCAGCTCGATGCCGGCCTCTGTCACACGGGCGTTGAGCAGGGGATGACGTTGTAGCGCCTTGGCGACGGCCTTGATCACCAGGTCGGTGAAGGAGGGCCGCACCCCCTCCGCCGCCCACTCCTCGGCCAGTTGCGTGCGCAGTTTCACCGCCTCGTCCATCAGCACCGTCATGCCCAGGGTGAGCTGTGCCATCTCCTGCAGGCTGGCGTGCATCCGCTCAGCGATCACCCGGCGCATGCCGCGCATGGGGATCACCTCGCCCGGCCGGTGCTCGACCCCCACTCCCGGCCCCTGACCCTCACCCCGGCCTTCGGCCACCCCTCTCCCGCTTGCGGGAGAGGGGCCGGGGGTGAGGGCCCGCGCGGCCGCCGCCTGTTCCACGTCTTCCCTGGTGATGCGGCCGGCCGGCCCGGTGCCCCGCACCTGCGCCAGGTCGATGCCAAGCTGCTCGGCCAGCCGCCGTGCCAGCGGGGAGGCCATCACCTCGCGGGCTGCTGCGGGCGCTCCGGCCATGATTGGTGCCGGGCGCGCGACTGGCGCGGCTGCCGCGGCCGCGGCCCGCTCTCTGGCCGCCAGCACGTCGGCCTCCACGATGCGCCCGCCGGGGCCGCTGCCGGCGATGGCGCGTAGGTCCAGGCCCGCCTCTCGCGCCAGCCGGCGGGCGATGGGCGAGGCGGGGATACGGCCGCCCTCCAGCACCACCGGCGGCCGCGCTCCAGCCGGCAGACCCTCACCCCGGCCTTCGGCCACCCCTCTCCCGCTCGCGGGAGAGGGGCCGGGGGTGAGGGCAGCGGCCGCGCCCTCCGGCAGGGCCTCGCCCGGGGCGAGGATGTAGGCCACGACGGCGCCGGGCGGCAGCTTCGTCCCCTCCGGCACCAGGTGGCGGACGATGCCTGCCGCCTCCGCCTCCACGTCGAACTGGATCTTCTCCGTCTCGAGGCGGTAGACGACCTGGCCGGGCTCGACCGTGCCGCCGTCGGGCACGCACCACTGCGCCACCGCGCCCTCGGTCATCGTCATGCCCAGCTTGGGGATCAGCACCGCAACCGCCATGGCCGCCTTCACCTCATCTCGCGCTGATACCACGAGCCGTTGCCGCGCGGCAGCCGGAAGCAGCCGCGCCGAGCCGCTGCCAACAGCACGCGTCGCACATCGACCAGCCATGGGCCGTCCCGTTGCACGCACAGGGTGGCCCGCTGGCCGGGGCGCAGGAGGCGCTCGCGCTCGCCGTCCAGGGCGAGCACGCCCGGGCCCATCACCACCACCGGCTCCGCCAGGGCCAGCCGGCGCACGGTGGCCACCGCCATGTCCCGGTACAGGCCGGGGGCCAGCGGTGCGCGCACCACCGCACCGCCCAGCCCCAGCGTGAGCGCTAGCCCGGCGTCCTCGTCCGCGTCCAGGGGCTCGAGCAACCCGCCCAGGGCGGACAGGCCAATGGCGGCGGGCTCGGCGCGGGTGAGGACGACCAGGCGCAGACGTTCCGGCTCCCACAGGGCGCGGGCGCCGATGAAGGCGCCCTCCACCAGCGCGGCGTCCACCAGCGCCAGGTCGTCCGCCTCCCCCTCGATGGTCACATGGACCCGCTTGCTCTGCACCGCCACCCGGCGGAGCGGCACGGCGCCGCCGGCGATGAGTCCAGCGGCGGCGCCGGCCACCGTGCCTTCGACCATGCTTGGGAACACGTTGTTGGTGCCGGTGGAGACCGCTACCAGCGGCGCGTCCAGCCAGCCGCGGGCCACGGCGCGGTTGGTGCCGTCGCCCCCCAGCGTCACCAGCACGGCGCACCCGGCGGTGCGCATGGCGGCGGCTGCCCGGGTGGTGTCGAGGGCGCTGGCGGTGTGCGGGATGTCCACCGGCCGCAGGCGCGCCTCGGCCGGCAGCCCGGCGGTGGCGCTCGCGACCAGCGCCTCGTGGTCCGGCATGTACAGGAACTCGCCCGCCCCGGCCGCCAGGGCGGCGAGCACCACCCGTTGCAGGATGCGCCGCTTCTCGGCGTTGTCAAACACCGAGGCGCGCGCCACCAGTCGGCGGATGTCCTTGCCCGACGCCGGATTGGCGATCAGGCCGATAGGGGCGGTGGGCATCGGCGACCCCTGCTCCTACACCTGCTTGCCCAGGATGCGCCGCACTTCGGCGGCGATGCGCTGGGCGTCGGGCACGTAGGCCCGCTCCAGGGCCGGGCTGAACGGCACCGGCGCGAACGGCGCCCCCACACGGCCTACCGGGGCGTCCAGGTAATCGAAGGCTTCCTCCTGGATCTGGGCCGCGATCTCGGCGCCGATGCCGCCAAAGCGCACCGCCTCGTGCGCCACCAGGGCTCGGTGCGTCTTGCGCACCGAGGTGGCGATCGTCGCCATGTCCAGGGGTTGGAGCGTGCGCGGGTCGATCACCTCCACGTCCAGGCCGTCGGCGGCGAGCTGCTCGGCGGCGGTCACGCTTTCGTGCACCATGCGGCCGGTGGCCACGATGGTGAAGTTGGTGCCGGGGCGCACCACCCGCGCCACGCCCAGCGGCACCTCGTAGGGCTCCTCCGGCACCTCGCCGCGCATGGCCAGGAGCAGCTTGTTGTCGCACACGATCACCGGGTTGTCGTCGCGCACGGCGGCGATGAGCAGGCCCTTGGCGTCGTAGGGATTGGAGGGCATCACGACTTTGAGGCCGGGGACGTGGCACAGCCAGGCCTCCAGGCTCTGCGAGTGCTGGGCGGCCAGGTTGCGGCCGGCGCCGAACATGGTGCGCACCGTCACCGGCAGGCGCGCCTTGCCGCCGAACATGTACCGCATCTTGGCGAGCTGGTTGACGAGCTGGTCCATGCACACGCCGAGGAAGTCCATGAACATGATCTCGACGATCGGCCGCAGGCCGGTGGCCGCAGCGCCGATCGCCAGGCCGATAATGCCGGACTCCGAGATGGGCGTGTCGATCACCCGCTGTGGCCCGAACTCCGCCAAGAGCCCGCGCGAGGTGCCGAACACCCCGCCGTAGGCGGCCACGTCCTCGCCGGCGATGAACACCGTGGGGTCTTCGCGCATGAGCTGCGCCTGGGCCTCGACGATGGCGGCCACGTAGGTGAGGGTGCGGCCGGTACCGGCCTCTGGCGCCTGAACCGTGGCGGTGGTCATGGCTGGCCTCCTTGCTGGCTGGGTGGGTGACGTAGCCCCCTACGCGTACACGTCCTCGAGCAGGGCATCCTCGCTCGGGTACGGGCTGGCCTCGGCGAAGGCGATGGCCTCCTGGATCTCGGCCAGGATCGCGGCGCGCGCGGCGGCGCACGCCTCCTCGGTCAGCACGCCCAGCTCGATGAGACGCTGCTCAAACGTGGTGATGGGATCGCGCGCCCGCCAGACCAGCACCTCGGCGTCGTCGCGGTAGCTGACGCCCATGCCGCGCACGCCCACGTGGTCGTAGAAGCGATAGGTCTTGCACTCCAGGAGCGTCGGCCCCTCGCCGTTGCGGGCGCGCTCGATAGCGGCGCCGGCGGCCTCGTACACCGCCACCACGTCCATGCCGTCCACCACCACGCCGGGCATGCCGTAGGCGGCGGCGCGGTCGGCGATGTCGCGGATGGCCTGGTGGCGCTCCTGGCGGGTGTACTCGCCGAAGCCGTTGTTCTCGCACACGAACACCACCGGCAGGCGGTAGAGGGCGGCCATGTTCGCCGCCTCGTGGAAGGTGCCCTGGTTGCTGGCGCCGTCGCCGAAGAAGCAGCAGGTGACGTTGCGCGTGCCGCGGTAGCGGTTGGAGAAGGCGGCGCCGATGGCGATGGGCGGCCCGCCGCCGACGATGCCGTTGGCGCCGAGCATGCCTAGGTCGAGGTCGGCGATGTGCATGCTGCCGCCCTTGCCCTTGCAGTAGCCGGTGGCGCGGCCGAACAGCTCGGCGTACATGCGCTTGAAATCGCCGCCTTTGGCCACCAGGTGGCCGTGGCCGCGGTGGGTGCTAGTGATCTGGTCCTGCGGCGTGAGGTGGGCCATCACGCCGGCGGCCACCGCCTCCTCGCCCACGTACAGGTGCAGGGCACCGGGGATCTTACCGGCCTCACTCAGCTTGCCCGCTTCCTCCTCGAACAGGCGGATGCGCAGCATCCGCCGGTGCAGGTCGAGCAACACCTCACGGCTGAGGTCCATCCCGCCACCTCCTCGCGCTCCCGCCGGTCCGGCCGTATACCAGGCTATCCGTGCGGTCCGGCCTCTCCGATCTACACCGCCCCGCCGCTTCGGTCGAGGGGGGGCCCGCTTCAACCGTCGTGCGCGGTGTGCTAGCGTGCGCTCGCGGCACCGCAGCGGCCCCCGGCCCGCTTGCCCTCATCCCGCCATTCGGACACCCCTCTCCCGCAAGCGGGAGAGGGGCTGGGGGTGAGGGCCCATGGGCCGGGGCGGGGAGGGAGGGCGATGCGCGCCGCCTACGCCGTGTGGCGCTTGCTCGCGCGGCGCAGCCTGGCCACCTGGCGCCTCACGGCGCTCCTGGCCCTGGGCGTGCTGGTGGCGGCGATGTTGCTGGCTGCCGCGCCACTCTACGCCCGCGCCATGGCCGACCTGGGCCTCACCTTCGCCGTGCGCGAGCGGCTGGCACGCGAGCCCGCCACCGAGGTGCAGCTCCCCGGCGTGGCCGTGGCCTCCGCCGAGGGGCGCGCCCTGCAGGAGGCCGTCGCTCACCGCGCGGGGGAGCGGCTGGGCTGGTTCACCGCCGCCCGCGGCCGCCTGGCCCAGGGCCCCCGCTTCCAGATCATCGACCCGGCCGAGCCCGGCCGCCCGCCGCCCCTGATCGTGCCCTGGACCGTCTCGGACGCGGGGCAGCACGTGCGCCTGCTCGCTGGCCGCCTGCCGGGGCCGCGCCGCGCGGCGGGAGAGCCGATCGAGATCGCCCTGTCCCCGCGCGCCGCCGAGACCGGCGGCCTGCGCCCCGGCGACCGCGTCACGCTCCTGGAGGCGTTCGACGACTGCGAGCGCGAGCTGCCGCGCGAGGACCGGCCGCCACCGCCGCCCTGCACGCCGAAGGTCGGCGTGCGCTTCACGCTCACGGCAGAGGTGACCGGCCTGGTCGAGCCGGCGGACCCGGAATCGCCGTTCTGGGTGCGTGGCGCGGCCGCGCTGTTCGACCCCTATCGCCTGATCCCTGACGTCGGCCCATTGCTGCCGGCCCTCACCGATGAGGAGACGTTCTTCGCCGGCCTGGGCGCGGTGTTGCCCGAATACCGGGCCACCGTGTCGTGGGTGTTCATCGCCGGGCCGGAGCGGCTCTCCCGCGCCACCTTCCCGCGGGCGCGGGCGGACATCACCGACCTGCGCGAGGAGCTGAAGGCGGTGGGCGGCTTTGCCTTCAGCCCGCTGGAGTCGGCGCTGGCGGGCTTCGGCCGTGAGCTGCCCGTCCAGGAGACGCCCCTGGTGCTGCTTCTGCTCCAGATCGCCGGCATCGCCCTGTTCTATGTGGCCGTGATCGCCAGCCTGGCTGTGGAACGGCAGGCAGAGGAGATCGCCCTGCTGCGCGCGCGTGGTGCCTCGCGTCTGCAGGTGACGGCCCTGTATTTGTTCGAGGGGCTGGCGCTGGCTGTGCCGGCGGCGCTGCTGGCACCCTTCCTAGCCGCCGGGGCGGTGGCTCTGCTCGGCCTCAGCCCGACCTTACGCCGAGTGACGGGCGGCGCCGTGCTGCCGGTCACGCTTACGCCCGCGGCGTTCCTCCTGGCCGCCCTGGGCGCCGGTCTCTCGCTGCTGATGGTGCTCGGCCCCGCCGCCCTCACCCCGGCTGGCCCGCCCCGGCGAGCCGGGGTCGGGGATGGGGGCCCGCGGGCCGCCCGGCCGCGACCGTCGTGGTTCGTGCGCTTCTACTTGGACGTGGCCGTGGCGGTGCTGGCCGGGCTGCTGCTGTGGGAGGCGCATGAGCGGGGCTCGGTGTTCACGCCGTCGCCGGCGGGCGGTGTCTCCTCCGACCCGCTGCTGCTGGCCACGCCCGCCCTGCTCACCCTGGCCGCCGCCGCGCTGGTGCTGCGTCTGGCGCCGCTCCTGCTGCGGCTGGCCGCCGCGCTGGCAGGACCGCTGGCCGGCCCGCCGCTGGTGCTCGGCCTGTGGCGCCTGGTGCGCGACCCCGCCGGGTACACCCGCCTGGCGCTGCTGCTGATGATGGCGGTGGCGACCGGTACCTTCGCCGCCAGCTACAGCCGTACCGCCGAGCACTCGTTCCGCGACCGCGCCGCCTTCGCCGCGGGCGCCGATCTGCGCGTGGCCATCGGCGACAACGCCCTGAGCACGGGCGACCTCGCCGCCGCGCTGGCCGCCTTCCCCTTTGTGGACCGTTCGTCCTTGGTCGTGCGGGCCACCGTGACACCCGCCACGCCGGGCGCGGTTCGCCAGGACATCACCCTCCTGGCCCTGGACCCGGAGGCCACCGCGGACCTGCTCTGGTTTCGCGAGGACCTCGCCCGCGCGCCGCTGCCGGCGCTCCTCGCCCCGTTGCGCGGCCCGGCGCCGCCCGGCCGACCACTGCCCGGCGCGCCCACGGCCGTGCGCGTCTGGGTCAACCCCACGCAGCCGCGCGAGAGCGTGACCATGTGGGTGCGGGTGCGGGACGCGCGCGGCACGACCGTGATGGTGGAGCTTGGCAAACTCGACTTCGCCGGTTGGCGGCAGCTCCGCGCCCCGCTCGTCGGACCCTTCCTGCCGGAGCTGCAGCCGCCGCTCGCCCTGGTCAGCATCGTGTTCAGCGAGCCGTCGAACGTGCCGGTCGCGCAGACGCCGCCCATCTACCTGGACGATATCGCCGTGGAGGAGGCGGGGCGGGAGACGGTGGTTGAAGACTTCGAGGGGGTGGTGCGCTGGCAGGCGAAGCCGGATGCGGCCCCGCTGCGCGGCCCTTCGGTGCAGGACGACTTCCGCGTCACGAGCGAGGACCGCCACGAGGGCACCGCTGCCGGGCGGTTCACGTTCCGACCCGGCCTGACCACCGGGTTGCGCGGCCTGTTCGCCACGGATCTGGTGGCGCCCCTGCCGGTGATCGCCAGCCCGGAGTTCGTGGCCCTCACCGGCGCCGGCCCGGGCCGCACGGCGCTCCTCCAGACCGGCGACACCCTCACGCCGGTGATCGTGCGCGACGTGGCGCGCCTGTTCCCCACGGTGCCGGCCGGGGTGCCCTTTGTGATCGCCTCCCGAACGCAATTCCTGGCCTGGCTGGCCGCGTTCAGCGACGGCCCACTGCGCCGCCCCAACGAGGCCTGGCTGCGGCTCCGGCCCAGCACCGACCGGGAGGCCGCCGTGCGCGTTCTGGCGACCTCCCCCCTGCGCCTGTCTGTGATCGCCGACCGGGAGCGGGCGCTCACCAGTGTGACCGCCAACCCGCTCATCGCCGCCGGTGGGAGCGGCATCTTGGTGCTGTCGGCGCTGGCCGCGTTCGCGCTGGTGACGGCCGCCCTGCTGGTGACGCTGGCCGTGGCAGTACAGCGGCGGCACGCCGAGTTCGCGGTGCTGCGCGCCATGGGCGTGTCTACCGGCCAGATGTTTCGCCTGCTGGGCATCGAGTATGGACTGATAGCGCTGATCGGCGTGGGGGCGGGCGTGCCGCTCGGCCTGGCCGTCAGCCGGCGGATGCTCTCCTTCTTGCAGGTGAGCGAGACCGGTCAGCCGGTGGCGCCGCCTTTTATCCTGCAGACCGAGTGGCCAGCCCTGGGCACCGCTGTAGCCGCGCTCGGGCTGGCCTTCGCGGTTGGTATGGCCCTCGCACTGCGAGCGGTGCTGCACCAGTCGCCCACCCAGGCCCTGCGCCTGACCGAATAGCGTTTTCGTCACCGTGTGCGCCGTAGCGCGCCATTTTTGCACGCTAATCGCGCGGTTAACCGCACGCCTTCTTCGCTCTCACCGCGCGAACATGGCCGTATGCGGCGAAGAACCGGGATGTGGCGGGACATTGTGGCGATCGTTGAGGAGGGGCGTTTACACTTGAGTCACGAGACGGCGGGGGGTGGGGGACCGTGTCGCTACTGCTGGAGATCGCCCGGATTGTGCGGCGAGAGTGGAAGCTGTTCCTGGTGCTGGCCGCGCTGTGGTACGCGCTCCTGGTGGCCGGCCCGTGCCGAATGGCCCCGGACGGCCGCGCCACCACCGACGGCCAGCCGAGCCCGGTGCCGGTTTCCGAGAACGTCTCGACGGCCGGGTAGCCCGCCCGCGCGGAGGGCTTCATCTCGCTCGCAAGGCCGTGAGCTGCCGCGTCGTACCGCGCTTCGCGTCACCGTCCCGGGTGTGCGTGCTCGTCACAAAGACTGGCTGGTCGCTCGGGCCCAGACCGCAGAGAATGCACACCCAGTGCTTGCTCTCGGCCAGTCGCTCCCACGTGTGCGTGCACATCGCGGTATCCTCCCGCGTCACGTGCGTCATGGCGAGGTGGAGCATAGCGGTCTTCCCTCAATGCTTTCCTCAACGCCCATCGTCTGGGCCGGTCCGCCCGCATCGCGGTATCCGCTGCCGAGTACCTTTGAGGCGCCCGTTGAGGCCGTCGCCATAGGATGGAGCCCGACGCCGGGAGCATCCCGAACGGTCCCGCCGGTTTGGCGCGCGCTGGTAGACCCACGGGTCGCGGACCCCGACGCCATCGCGGTGGCCCGCAACGTGACCGCCGCGCTGCTTGCCGAGATCGATCGGGTGAGCACATCTCCGGCTCTGGTCGTGATGAGTCGGGGGTGAGGTGGGCAGGCGCCCTAAGGACGAAGAGGCACGACGCGGGGGAGAGAAGCCATGCGCGTGTGGCGGTGCACGTTCTGCGGCCGGTTCAACGTCACGGCGGCGCCGGCGGATGGGCACTGCGAAACGCCGGGCTGCCCGGCCGCCGCCGATTGGGAGCCTCCGCCTTCACCCGTGCCACCGGCGCTTCGCCACCGCCGCCGCGCCCGCCGGTCGCGCTCGTTGGCCCGGCAAACGCCTCGCTCCTGAGCCCCCACTCCGGGTTACCGACCCGCCGGCAGCACCAGCAGCGGCGTGGCCTCCTCCAGCGGGGCGCCGGAGCGCGGCGGGATCGCGGCGAGGCGGTCGCCCGCGCCGATGTCGGCGAGCGTGCCGGGCGCCAACCGGTAGAGCAGGGCCGGGTCGGTGACCGCCAGTGTAGCGGCCCGGCCGCGCACCGCTACGTCGATGCGCGACCCGGCCACGGCCATGACGCGGCCGGCGAGCACCGGCCGCTCTCGTGGGTCACGGCCGGTTTCGGAGCCCGCCAGGCCGGAGAGAAGACGCGGTACCCCGTCCGCGTCCGGCTGCGCGCCGAGGGCGGCCGGGATCACCGTGATCCGTCGGATCGCGAAGTTCAGCACCTCGTTGGGCACGCCGACCACCACCACCCAATCCCCCGGTTGTACCTCGGCTGGTACCGTCGGCCGGAGCACGTACACCGACACGCCCGGCGCCGGGACGGCATCACGGGTGCCGTCCTCGCCCGACACCGTGAGCACGCCGTCTCGCACCTGCTGCACGTCGAGGCGCAGGGGGACGGGGGTCGCGGGCGGCACGAACACGGCGGGTGCAGGCGATCGGCGCTCCCGCGTACAGTCGGTCAGCATAGCCAGCGCGGTGAGGGCCAGCGCCAGCGCCGGGGCGACGGGCGTGCATCGGCGAGCAGAAGCGCCTGGGGTGGCGGTCATGGTCAGCTCCGGCCAGCCCAGTATAGCCGGCCGCGCAACGCCGCGGGGTGTCGGTCGCTCAGCACCAACCACGCCAGCCACGTCGGGCCCGCCACTCCGGGCTGTCCGGTCCGTCCGTGCTGTCGGTACCCCAGCGGAGAGCGGCCAGGTCGAAGGCCACAAGCATGAGCACCACCACGACGATGGCCAGTAGACCGTCCACGGAGACCGCCCCCTTCGCCTCACCGCGCGGCCGATTGTTGCCAAGTGAAGTCGCGTCACGTCCGGCTGTACGGTACCACCGGCGGGTGCGCCGGAGATCGCGCCGCGGATCGCACCACGGCCGGGACAAAGGTCCGGCCAATGCGCGTACTGGCGGACAGCCGTCCCAAGAGGGATACCCCGGCGGGGCGCGAATCGATCAGAGCACCCGCACCGGTTCGATCACCACCACCGCGGCCGCCAGGCTGAGCTCAATCCGGTAGAGACCGGGCACCAGATGGGTGAACGCGAAGCCGCCGGCCGCATCGAGCGGGAGGTCCTCCAGGCAGAGGCCGTCTTGAGAGAGCGCGACGCGAGTGGCGGCCAGGGCGTCCGGCGTCTCCTCCAGGCGGCCGACGATGGCGCCGCCGTCGGGCCGACAGGCACAGCGCACGGCGAGGCTGAGGCGCACGCCGTGAGCGGTGGTGTGGAGCGTGGTGCCGTCGGTGCGGGTGGATGCCGCGACGGCGACGGTTGCCGTCGCTTGTGCCCGCGGTGGTCCAGCCGCGCCCGGCGGCTCCTCGTCCGTCCGTGGTGCCGGTGCGTCGGGTGGACCGGCGCGGGAGCGCAAGGAGCGCACCACGGCACGGCAGTGGGGGCAGCGGGTGAGGTGGTCCGCCACCGCGGCCCGCTGCTCGGTCGGTAGGAGATCGAGGGCGAACTCGGCGAGCGTCAGGCTTTCCGGACACGACGGCGCGAACAGGCCGGCGAGCAACTGCCGCTCAAGGATGGTATACGCGGCCACTCGCGCGCGGCAGGCCGGACAGGACATCACGTGCTCGACCACGGAGCGCGGAGCCTCACCGCGCGCGCAGGCCAGCAGATCGTCGTCCGTCACGGTTCCGGGTTGCACACACCCCGTGGGCCTTCGGGCCATGATCTCTCCGCTTCCCATACCCGGGCTGCCGAGCCGGCTTGTAGCACGGACTACTGCGCGGTGGAGTGCTTTGCTCACTAGTCTCAACGCGGCCGTCGGCCGTTATCGCGCATGTCGTCGGTTCCTGGATGACAACTCGCCGGTACGGCGGAGGCGGGATGGTCGCCGGTGATGGTGGCCTTGCACGAAGATGACAATAGCTGCTGGGGGTGCCCACGTCGGCCGAAATCGACCGGCGCCGCCGTTGTTCAGATCGGTCGTGAGCGTCCAGGCAGGGCGGATCCAGGCTCGCAACCCCCTGCCAGCGTGACGTCCCATGGCCCCATTTCCGCGGCTCGGCGCCGCCGTGAGTACCGCCGCTGGCTCACGGTCGCGCCGTTCCCCAGGCGGTCCGTGGCGGGAGCATTCCGCCACACCGGCGTTGGGGTCGGAGGGCATCGCAGTCGGGGATTGAGGTGCCCTGCTCTTTCCCATCCCGTCGGACGAGAGAGAGTATCGCCGAACGTGGGGGCGAAGGCTGCGCAGGCCACGGTCACAATGGCGGCCGCCAGCAGCAGGAGGCCGGCAAGGGCCAGGTCAGCGGGCAGCCGCGCCGCTACCGGGCCGAGCGGGGTGCGCTCCAGCCGCTCGATCTCGGCCAGCACCAGCGCCGGCGGGCAGGCGCGCGCCAGCCACCACACAGCCAGACCGGCGATGAGCACATCGTCGAGCTGGCCCAGCACCGGGATGGGGTCCGGAATGACGTCCAGCGGCAGCGCCAGGTAGAGGAGCAGCGCGGCCAGCACCAAGCGCGCCCGTCGTGGCAGGCGTGGATGGCGCGCCAGGCGCCAGAGGAGGTGGAAGCGGTGCGCGAGCGGCAGGCGCAGCAGGCGCCGCACCGCTGCCCGCACGGAGGGCGCTGTATCTGTCGGCACAGACATGGGTTCGGACGGCACGGCGCGCCCTCGTTCGCGCGTGTTAGCCGTCCGCCCGGGCGTCGCTCTGCCGGTGGCGGTAGACGTGCACGTTCACGCGCTCCCAAGTGACGAGCCCTTCCTGCACCATTGCCTCCACCGTAGGCAGGAAGGCCTGAATCTTTTCCTCTTCGTCCACAATCTCGATCACCACCGGCAGGTCGGAAGACAGCTCCACCAGGCGAGTGGTGTGGATGCGGCTGTGCGCGCCGAAGCCCTCGATGCCGCGCAGCACGGTGGCGCCGGCCAGGCCCTGACGCTTGGCCTCCTCCACCAGGGCCAGGTGCAGGCTGCGGCCGTGCCAGCGGTCGGACTCACCGATAAAAATGCGCAGCAGGATGCCCTGACCCGGTGTGTTCATCCGCGTGTCACCGTTCTAGCGCCCGGCCCGTGGCCACGCCCAGGACCACGGCGGTGAACGAGAGGATAAGCGTGATGGCCACGTTCAGCGCGGCCCGCCCCACCTCATTCTGCTCCACCAGCCGCCACGTCTCCAGCGAGAAGGCCGAGAAGGTGGTGAAGCCGCCCAATACGCCGGTGACCAGCAGCAGCCGCGCCTGCGGGCCGATGCTCCCGCGTTCGTCTGCCAGGGTGGCGATGAGGCCGATGAGGAAGGAGCCGAGGACGTTGACCATGAGCGTGCCCCAGGGAAAGGCGGCGCCGAGCCGATCGGCCAGCCAGAGGCCGGTGAAGTAGCGGGCCAGCGAGCCCAGCCCCCCGCCGAGCAGCACCAGCATCAGCCGCATGGGACCTCCTGGGCGCACAAAAAAGCCTCTGCCGCGATGCGGCAGAAGCCATTAGCCCCCGCGGAGCGGTTCGCCCGGCATGACCGGGACCGGCGAGCTTCATCGCCGTGACCAGCGTACCACAGCCGCCGTCTTGAGACAGCCGGCACTAGGCGCCTGCTACCCCCATCGGTCACGCCGCATACTGCGCTCGGGCGGTGTGCCCTCTCGGCGCGCAGGGTACCGTGCACAGGGAGAGCGTGGCGGCGCGACGGGATGTGTACCGGTGGGACATACCATGGCGCCGGCCGCCGGGTGGTTCTGGGACAAGGAGGGCGCGATATGCGCATCACCGCCCGCCTGTTGACGTTCCTGATGGCGCTGGCCTGGATGGTCACATGGGTCAGCGTGCTATGGCTCATATGGCGACCGGGCGTGGAGGCACGGCTGACCTTCACCGACTTCGATGCGGTGGCGGACATCACCACCGGCGGCGTTGCCCGCCTGCTGGTGTCGCTGGTGGCGTTGGTTGCCGCGGCCCTGGCGGTGCCGGTGTTGGGGTTCGCGCTGCTGCCGACGCGGGTCGGTGCCCGGCCGGTCAGCGCGGCGCAACCGATGCCCGCGGCGGCACCGGAGGACCTGACGGCGGTGCGGGCGCGCGTGGACCGGCTGGAAGAGGAAGTTCGCGGGCTGCGCGAGGCGGCGCGTGGCACGGCAGATCGCCCAGAGGGACTGGTGCCGCCGGCCGAGCTATCGCAGTCAGCGGACAATCACGCGCACGTTTAACCTCAAGGTAAGGACGCGGACGGCCGCATCAGTGGATTGTGGGGCGGCGCGGTGCCGTGGTATAAGCGTGCCATATGGCCGCGCAACACCACGCGCCGCCGTCCCTCCCGCCCCAACCGCTTCTTCGTAACCGCGGCTTTACGGCGCTCATCACCGGCCAGTTCGTCTCACGGGCCGGCGATGCCCTGTTCTCGCTCGCCTCCGTGTGGCTGGTGCTGGACCTCACCAACAACAATCCCCTGGCCAGCAGCGCGGCGCTGGCCGTGGAGTTCCTGCC
>JBHOQW010000178.1:0-9059 GCA_042408665.1 Dehalococcoidia bacterium | reverse complement strand
CGACCTGTGGTGGCACGAGCTGGTGGCGCAGGAATCGGCCGACTGCCCGGCGGAGCCG
Organism: Dehalococcoidia bacterium; assembly: GCA_042408665.1. GTDB lineage: Bacteria > Chloroflexota > Dehalococcoidia > CAUJGQ01 > CAUJGQ01 > CAUJGQ01. The sequence goes on along the minus strand of JBHOQW010000178.1, from coordinate 9,001 downwards.
CTGGACGCCGAGCACCCGCTGTACATCCTGTACACCTCCGGCACCACCGGCAAGCCCAAGGGGGTGGTGCACACCACCGCCGGTTACCTGCTGGGGGTCTATCTCACCACCAAGTGGGTGTTTGACCTCAAGGAGGAAGACATCTACTGGTGCACGGCGGACATCGGCTGGGTGACGGGGCACAGCTACATCGTGTACGGGCCGCTGGCCAACGGCGCCACGGTGGTGATGTACGAGGGGGCGCCCAACTGGCCGCAGCCGGACCGGTTCTGGGAGATCGTGGAGAAGTATCGGGTGAACATCCTCTACACCGCCCCCACCGCCATCCGCTCGTTCATGCGCTGGGGGGAGGAGTGGCCGGCCAAGCACGACCTGTCCAGCCTGCGGCTGTTGGGCACGGTGGGGGAGCCGATCAACCCGGAGGCGTGGCTGTGGTACCACCGGGTGATCGGCGGGGAGCGCTGCCCGATTGTGGACACGTGGTGGCAGACGGAGACGGGGATGATCATGATCACGCCGCTGCCCGGCGCCATCCCCACCAAGCCGGGGTCGGCGACGTTGCCCTTCCCGGGGGTGGTGGCCGATGTGGTGGACGCCAGCGGTGAGCCGGTGCCGGTCAACACCGGGGGGCTGCTGGTCATCCGCCAGCCGTGGCCGGCGATGTTCCGCACGCTGTACAAGGACCCGGAGCGCTACCGGCAGGTGTACTGGAGCAAATTCGGGGATAAGCCGCTGTACTTCCCGGCGGACGGCGCCCGGCGGGATGAGGACGGCTACTTCTGGCTGATGGGGCGGGTGGACGACGTGCTGAACGTGGCCGGGCACCGGCTGAGCACGATGGAGATCGAGAGTGCGCTGGTCTCCCACCCCAAGGTGGCGGAGGCGGCGGTGGTGGGCCGGCCGGACGAGATCAAGGGGGAAGCGGTCACGGCGTTTGTGACCCTCAAGCAGGGGTATGCGCCGTCGGAGGAGCTGCGCCAGGAGCTGCGCCAGCACGTGGTGAAGGAGATCGGGGCGCTCGCGCGGCCGGACGAGGTCCGGTTCACCGACGCGCTGCCCAAGACGCGGTCGGGCAAGATCATGCGCCGGCTGCTGCGGGATATTGCCGCCGGGCGGGAGCAGGTGGGGGACACCACCACGCTGGAGGACTACTCGGTGCTGGCCCGCCTGCGCGAGGAGGAGGAGGGCTAACGCCCCGCGGCTACCCCTCACCCCCGCTCCAGCCCTGAGCGATGAGCAAGGAGTGCTCAGTGGGGTCCTCGCCCCCCGCCCTTCTCCTGCACGCGGCCGAGGGATGGGGCGAGGGTGGGCCGCGCCGAGCGCACCGCATCGCCACCGGTTCTGCACCGGTTCGGCACGGGGGACGCTGTGGGCGGGGGCGTGCGGTCCGATGTCCACGGTAGAGCCCGCGCGGGGGCGGGAGCCGCAGCTCCACCTGGGGCGGGTGTCGCCTGGTCTTGGAGGGGCCGATGACGGTCTCTGTCTCCCCAACGCTGGCGGGCGGGCGCCCGTCGGCCTGTGCGGCCTGTGCCGCCCGCGCCCAGCGCTTCCGGCAGCACACCGCCGCGTCCCTCTCTGCCTTGCTGGCCGGCCTTGAGCTCCTGGATGAGCAGCTTACCGATCCGGCGCCGGACCGGGAGACGCTGCGCTTCCTGGTGGCGCGCTGCCAAAGCGCGGCCCGCGTCTTGGCGGCGCACCTGGCGTCGGGCGTGGACGGCGCCGGCGGCGCGGCCTGAGGACCCCGGGCGCGGTGTAGGTGGCATCCCAGCGCGCGTGGGGGATCTGCCACAGGCGGATGGTGCCGTCGCGGGCGACGGTGGCCAGGAGCGAGCCGTCCGGTGCCAGGGCCAGCGCCTGCACGGGCACCGGGTGGGTGACCGTTGCCGCGGGGTAGGCGTTGATGGCGTCCCAGACGGTGACCGGCCAGACAGGGACCAGCCCGCCGCCGGGAGCGCCCGCCCAGGCAGCGGTGCGGCCGTCGGTGGAGACGGCGAAGACCGTGGCCAGGGCGGCGCCGGCCCCGGCTACGGCCTGGATGCGCAGACCCGTCACCCGGCGGGCGCCGGGGCTAAGCCCTTCGTCCCCCCGCCCGACCAGCGCCATCACGGTGCCGCGCGGGCCGAACCCAACGAGCGACGTGTCAATTTGGGCGACCAGCCCGGCCGACGTGGGGGCGTTGCCGATCTCTGCCTCACCGACGGGCGGCAGCCGGAAGAGCGCCGTCCGGCCGCCGGCCAGGGTGGCGGCCAGAAGCGAGCCGTCCGGCGCGAAGCGCAGCGCGGTGACCGGTCCGGCGCCGGGCGGCAGCGGGAAGCGCACGATCTTCTGATGGGTTACCAGGCTCCAGACCGCGATCACGTTCGTAACGTGCGCCGTCGCAAGCAGGTCCACCGAGGGCGACAGCGCCAAGTAGAGGGCGGTGCCATCCTCTTCCGGCATGTGCAGGCGGCCCACCTCCCATCCGGCGGTCACATCCCATAGGCGCGCCGTCTGGTCGAGGGACACGGAGACCAGCAGCCGACCGCCGACCGCAAATACCAGGCCCTGCACGGCGGCACTGTGGCCGACGAGCGTGGCGACCCGATCTCCCGTGTCGGTACGCCAGACCGCGATCACACCGGTGCGGGAGGCCGCTGCCAGCAGAGCGGCGTCGGCCGAGAAGGAGAGCGGCGGGGCCCCATCCACGGCCTGCTCGATTGTGAGCAGCGGCTGCGCCGGCATTGCCACGGCGGTCGGCGTGGCGGCCGGCGCTGGGGGCATGCGGCGAGCGGTACCATCACCGCCGGCGAGGATGAGCAGGGTTGCCCAGCAGGCGAACAGGGCCGGCGTCACCAGCACCAGCGTCCAACGCATGCGCCGACCGCCTCTCGCCCCGTCCGGCCGCGCCGTCACCGTGGACCCCGGCCATGGGCGCGGCCCGGCCGGGATCCACCCTCCGGCCCGCTGAGCCCTGGGATCGACTTCCACAGCGGGCCGGGGGGCCCGTGCTTTGCCGCGCCGGCGTGGCGGGGTGAAAGGCAGGCGACTGCGGCCCAGATCGTAGGCCCGACGACGCACCGGATTGCCCAGCACGGCGTAAGCCTCGTTGATGGCGGCCATGCGCTGGGCGGCATCCGGTGACGGATTCAGGTCCGGGTGATAGCGGCGCGCCAGCCGCCGGTAGGCGGCCCGAATCTCCGCTGCAGAGCAGCCCGGCTGGAGGTGCAGGAGCGCATAGTAGTCGTTCAAGGCCGCCGGCTATGGTGCCGTTTCCGTGTTGACTGTAGCCGTCGCCGCGGCCGCCGTCTCCGCCTAAGCGCGTTCGGGATGCGTGGAGAAGGGGTGCAGAGGTCGGTGACGCGGATACCGACCGGTACAGTCAGCCCCTTGACCGGACCTATCATGCGGATGCGGCGCATGGTAGACTGCCGGCGACAACCCCGCACCGAAAGGGCACACCCGGCGAAAGCCGGGGTCGCAACGCCACGGGCCTACCCCCTCGCTCCCAAGTACGGCCGCGAGGGCACGGTCGCCGGGCCGCCGAAAGCGCGACGGAAGGCGTAGGCCGATTGCGATGCCCTTTTCCCCTTGTACCTCTCCGGCGTCGCGATGCCGACCGCTACAATGGCGTCCAACGGACGCCTTCTATGCCTGTGCTGGGGGCGGCCGGTGCGGGCCGTCGCGTGTCGCCGACGACCGTGCGTGCTTCAGGTCCCGCTGCGGTGAGGTGTAGCTCATGGTCGAGCGTAGCGGATCCACGATGACCGGTGATGAGCTCGCGCGGCTGGTCAGCCGCATGCAGCAACGGCTGACGCTTGTGCAGGACTTCGCGGGCCTGCTGCGGGCGCAGAGCGAGGACGAGCGCGGCCTGGTCGAGCGTGTACAGCACCTGGAGCAGCAGTTGCAGGCGATGGCGCGGCAGGTGGAGCAGCTTGAGCATCTGGCGCGGCGCGACGCGCTCACCGGCTTGCCTAACCGCACCGCCCTGGAAGAGGAGCTGGCGCGCGAGGAGGCGCGCTGCCGCCGTTTCGGCACGCGGGCGGCGGTGATGCTGCTCGATGTCGTCGGTCTCAAGGCGGTCAACGATCGCTACGGCCATCTGGCCGGGGATGAACTGCTGCGGGCGGTGGGACGGGCGTTGCACGACACGGCCCGCGCCTCGGACGTCGTTGGGCGCTGGGGCGGCGATGAGTTCCTTGCCATCCTACCCGGGACGGACTTCGTCGGGGCGCAGGCGTTTCTCAGCCGGGTGCGCCAGGCGCTGCGCGAGGTGCGCCTCCCCGGTGGGCAGGTGGTGTCGGTCGACCTGGCGGAAGGCGTGGCCACGCGCGATGAGGCCGGCTCCCTAGCCGCCGCGCTGGAAACGGCGGACCAGCGCCTGGTGGCGCGCAAGCAGGCCGGGCGCACACCACCCCCCTGACCACGGCCTGCGGTGCGGTACAATCGAGCAGACGGTTGGGCTGACCTGCCCTGAGCGGGCGGTTCTCCCGCCGCCTTCTACGGCGCGCGATACGGATTCTGCCTAAGGTGTCAGGCCTTGAGCCAGCGGATTCCCGTCACCTTTCTCGGCACCGGCAACGCCTTCGCCCCGGGACGCTTCTGGAGCAGCTTTCTCATCGACGGCCGGGTGTTGGTGGAGGCCGCGCCGTCTGCCCTGCCCGCCCTGCGTCGCGTCGGCGCCGACCTGACCGCCATCGAGGCGGTCTTCCTCAGCCATTTCCACGCCGACCACACCTTCGGCTGGCCGTTTCTGCTGCTTGATTACCTCGTCCTTACCCGGCGCACCACGGACCTGTGGATTGTGGGGCCGCCGGGCGTGGCCGCCCGCCTGGATGAGATGATGCGCGTGGGCGCCTATCCGCTGCACTCGCGTGAGCGCGGCGGCTTTGACCTGCACTTTATCGAAGCCGACGAGCGGGCCGAGGGGCAGCAGGCCGGTCCGGTCCGGTTCCGCGCCCGACGGGTGGAGCACGCCCCCGAGCTGGATTGCTACGGCTTTGTGATCGACTGGCGGGGGCGCGCCATCGCCTACTCCGGCGACACCCGCCTCTGCGACGGCCTGCGTACCCTGGCTGCTGTCGCCGACGTGCTCATCCTGGAGTGTAACCAGCGTCACGGCCCCTCGCCCATTCACATGACCCTGGACGACGTGCGGGCGCTGCGCGCCGAGTTCCCCGCCCTGCCCTTCATCCTCACGCACTTGGGCGAGGACGTAGACGCGGAAGGGCTGCCCGGCGTGCGCCTGGCGCAGGACTTCGAAACGATCGAGCTCTGAGCCGTCGCACCCCCTTGCAGGAGGCCGGCGGCGCGACGATGCTTGCCGCGATGGCGCGGGAGTCTCGCCCGCATCTCACCCGTCGGGCCCCTCTCCTGCACGCCGGGGAGAAAGGCCGGGGTAAGGGTGCGCTTAGCGCGCAGCACTGGAGCGGGGGAGAGGGCCGAAGCGCGGGTATGAACGGGCCGTTTGACCTCTCGGGCCGCAAGGCATTGGTCATCGGTGCCGGCCAGCCGGTGGGCGCGGCTATCGCCGTGGGGCTCGCCGAGGCCGGGGCGGACGTGGCCGTGGCCGCGGCCTCGCTGGATGGGGCCGAAGTGATGGCCGTGCGTCGCGCCCGCCACCGCGTTGAGGCGCTGGGCCGCCGCTCGGCTGAGTACGCCTTCGACGTGACGCTGGGGCAGAACGTGCAGGTCTCCACGCGCCAGGTGGCGAAAGAGCTGGGCGGCCTGCACATCCTCGTCTACGCCGTGGACCAGTGGCTTGTGCGCCCTATCGAGCGGACCTCCGACGCGGAGTGGGCGCGCGTGCTCGCCGTCAACCTGAGCGGTGCTTTCTACGCCTGTCGCGCCGCCGTGCGCGAGATGGCCGGCGGCTGGGGGCGCATCATCCTTGTGGGCTCGGGCCTGGGCGAGCGGGGGATGGCGGGCGCGGTGGCCTACAGCGCCGCGCGGCACGGCCTGGTCGGTATCGTGCGCGCGCTGGCCCTGGAGGTGGCGCCGCGCGGCATCCGGGTAAACGGCATCGCCCCCATGTGGCTGGAAACCACTCCCGGCGTGGGTCCCGCCGGTGAAGCGAACCCGCTGGTGCGTTACATCCCCATGCGCCGCCTGGGGCGGGCGGACGAGGTCGTGCCCCTGGCCCTCTACCTGGCCTCGGAGGCGGCGGACTACGTGACCGGCCAGGTGTTCAACGTAGACGGCGGGGTGTTGAAGCACCTGTGAGCACGGCGGAGGTGCCGAGATGTGGGCGAGCGGGGCGGCGTACGAGCCCTACGTGGGGCGCTGGAGCCGGCTGGTGGCGCGGGAGTTCCTGACCTGGCTGGGCCTGCCGTCCGGGCGCTCCTGGCTGGACGTGGGCTGCGGCACCGGCGCGCTCAGCGCAACGGTCCTGGAGGCCGCCAACCCCGCGCATCTGATCGGGGTGGACCGCTCGCCGGGGTATCTCGCCCACGCTCGCACCCACATCGCGGATGCGCGCGCCGCCTTCGCGGTGGCCGACGCCCTGGCGCTGCCGCTGCGCGCGGGGGCGGTCGATGCCGTCGTCTCCGGACTGGTGCTCAATTTTGTTCCCGACCCGGCACGGGCCGTGGCCGAGATGGCGCGCGTGGCGCAGCCCGGCGCGGTGGTGGCCCTGTACGTCTGGGACTACGCCGGCCAGATGCAGCTCATGCGCTATTTCTGGGACGCGGCCGCGGCGCTCGACCCGGCCGCCCGGGAGCTTGATGAGGGACGGCGCTTTCCCATCTGCCGGCCGGACGCGCTCATCCCCCTGTTCCACGCGGCCGGCCTGCAGGACATCAGCGCCCGCGCGGTCGACGTGTCCACTGACTTCCGCGATTTCGACGATTACTGGTCGCCCTTCCTCGGCGGTCAGGCCCCGGCGCCGGCCTACGTGCAGACGCTGCGCCCGGAGGGGCGCGAGGCCCTGCGCGAGCGCCTGCGCACCGCCCTGCCCGTCGCCGGGGATGGCTCCATCCACCTCATCGCCCGCGCTTGGGCGGTGCGCGGCCGCCTGTAGCCCGCGCTTTCCGCAGAGGCACCCCGGCGAGCCGGGGCGCCCAGCAGGTCCTCACCCTCCCTCCAGTACTGGGTGCCTGTGCAGAGAGCGTCCTCCGCGGCACCTGGCCCCCTCGTGCCGGCGGGGCGCGTCACGAGCCGCGCAGGCGCGGGTCGAGCACGTCGCGCAGGGCGTCGCCGAACAGGTTGAAGGCAAAGACGGCCAGGCTGATGGCCGCGCCGGGGAAGAGCGCCAGGTGTGGATGCGTCTCGAAGTAGAGTTGGCTGGCCTGGTTGAGCATCGAGCCCCAGGCAGGGGTAGGCGGCAGCACGCCCAGGCCCAGGAAGCTGAGCGAGGCCTCGATCAAGATGGCGATGCCCAGCACCAGGGAGGCGAGCACGATGATCGGCGCGAACACGTTGGGCAGGATGTGCCGGAACATGATGCGTGCGTCCGAGGCACCCACGGTGCGGGCCGCCTCCACCCAGCTCGTCTCCTTGGCCGCCAGCACCGAACCGCGCACCACGCGCGCCGGGCGCGCCAGCAGGGTGATGGAGATGGCGAGAAACGCCTTGGATAAGCCCGGTCCCAGGGCCGCCACCACGGCCAGCGCCAGAATCAGGCCGGGGAAGGCCTGGATGGCGTCCACCACGCGCATCAACACCATGTCCAGCTTACCGCCCACGTAGCCGCTTACCAGTCCGACCAGCGAGCCGATGCCAACGCCGAGCAGCGTCCCCATGAAGCCGACGTAGAGTGAGGCGCGGGCGCCGTAGACGATGCGCGAGTACAGGTCGCGCCCGAACTGGTCGGTGCCGAACCAGTGCCTGGCGCTGGGCCCTTGCAGTTTTTCGCGCGGGTTGACCCGCTGGTAGTCCTGGGTGCCGATCCAGGGCGCGGCCACGGCCGCGAACACCATCAGGGCGATGATGAGCCCGCCGAGGGCGCCCAGCGGCTTGGCACGGGCGAAGCGCAGCACGGCGCGGGCGGCGCGCAGCGGCAGCGGCTGCGGACGCGGCTCAAGCGCGAGACGGGTGGGAAGGCTGACGTCGATGGCCCGCATGACAACCCCCCATCAGGCGTGCTGGATGCGCGGGTCGAGCACACCGTACAGCAGGTCGATAATCAGGTTGATGGTGAGGGTGATCACGACGAAGAACAGGACCACGGTCTGCACGATGGGCCAGTCGCGCTGGTTGATGGCGTCGTAGGTGAGGCGGCCCATGCCGTTCAGGCCGTACACCACTTCGATCAGCACTGAACCGGTGATGAGGGCGGCCAGAGACACGCCCCAGTACGTCACCACCGGGATGAGAGAGTTCTTGAGCGCGTGGCGCCAGATCACCGAGCGCTCACGCAGCCCCTTGGCGCGCGCCGTGCGGATGTAGTCCTCGCGCAGCACCTCCAGCATCGTGGTGCGCACGATGCGAGCGGTGCTGGCGGAGAAGGTCAGGCCCAAGATCAGCGCCGGGATGACCATCTGCTCCAGGTTGCCGAGCGGATCGCGCAGGGGGTTGATGTAGCCGCGCGGCGGGATCCAGCCGAACCAACGCGCTAGGAAGACAATGGACAAAATGGCGATGAAGAAGCTGGGGATGGAGAGGAAGCTGATGGCGAACAGGCGCCCCACGTAGTCCACCCAGCTATCCTGCCGCACGGCGGAGGCGATGCCGATGGGCACGGCCACCAGCACCGTGATGGCGAAGGCCATCACGCCCAACTGCGCGCTGACGGGAAAGGTGTCCAGGATGGCGTCCGTCACCGGCTTGTGCAACCAGAACGAGCGTCCCCAGTCGCCGCGCAGGCCGTTGCCGATCCAACTCAGGTACTGCACGGGCAGCGGCCGGTCCAGGCCCAGCTCGTGGCGGGCGCGCTCCATCTCCACCTGGTTCATCCCCTGGCGTTCGCCCATCATGGCCACGAGGGCGTCGCCCGGGATCACGCGGAGGATGAAGAACGTGAACAGGGAGACCAGGAACAGCACCGGGATGTAGGAGAGCACCCGGCGCAGGATGTACATCTGCATAG
>JBHOQW010000170.1:0-7416 GCA_042408665.1 Dehalococcoidia bacterium | reverse complement strand
GGCCCGATCCTCGCAATTGAGGTTGTTGAACAGGTCGCGGAGGAGCCACAGGCAGACACGTTGGGTTGGCAGAGGAGGACCGGAGGTCACCCGTGAACCTCACGCACGAGCTGCAGGATGTCCTGACCGCGTATCTCGACGGGCGTATGCCCCTGGAGCAGCTCCGCCTGTGGCTCGCGGCGCATGTCCAGGCGCTGGCCGACGCCGGGGACCCGGAGGCCACCCGCCTGGCCGATCAGGTGTGGATTGTGCTGTCGGAGCTCGATTACGGCCATCGCGACGAGGCGGAGGTCCGCGCCGAGCTTCAGCGAGAGCTCGCCGCCGTCCACACCAGGTACGACCACTTCAACCTCAGCCCGGCAGATGAGGTGCAGGCAGCCTCCGGAAACGTCCGACTGGAAAGTGAGGCCGGGGAGGCGCAGACGGCCAGCCTCAGGGTAACGTGGTCGGCTGATAGACAACCCGTAGCGGCATCCGCGTGAGGAGCCGCCCGTCGCAGCGGACGTTGAACCAGTACAGACCCTCTGTGGCAACCCGCAGCCGCACGTGCACCACCCACTGGAAGCCGCGATCCTCGCTCTCAAACAGCGCGCTCACCGAAGGACCCGGGCGGGTTTCACCGTTCGGGTCCTCAATCTCGACCGTGACCACGCTCCGTCCCCGCGCATCCCCCGGTTTGAGCGCCACCACCAGGTACAGCTCGTACTCAAAGGGTTCCATCTCAGCCGGCGGGCTGGGTCCGACCACCGAACGCACGATGCGATCGATGACGCGCACCGGGGTGAGCACGCCGTCTTTGTCCTCCAGCACGAGCTGGCAGAAGAGCGCCATCTGCACCCACGGACCGCCCTCAGCCGCCATGGCTCTGCTCCCTGCCGCCCTGTGCTTCCCGGTGCGCCGCGGCGCCCGTTGTGACCGTTCCGCGGACGGTGGCGCCTAGACCCCCGGCCCCCAGCGCTCGACGCGCGGCGGTGCCGGTCGAGCCGGCGTGACCACCACGAAGCGCGAGACCTGCTCCTCGATCAGCTCGTCCGCCGCCTCCTGTGGGATGGCGCCGGCCGCGGCCAGGGCCGAGAGCTTCTTGGCATCAAGCGTGGCGGCGCAGGCCCAGATCGCCCCCACCTGCTCGCGGGTGAGCTCATACGGCGCCGCCACCGTCTCCACCCGCTCCGGCCGGCCGCGTCGCAGCACGCGCGTCCGCCATGCGACCCTGCCGGAGGAGGTCTGCATGGCCGTCAGCCCGGCGTCGGTCAGGCACCGGCCTAGGGCGGCCTTGTACACGGCGGCCGCCTCCTGCCACAGTTTCGCCGCGCGCTGCGCTTCGACCAGCTGGTGGACGAGGTACTCGATGCGGTCGCCGCGCACCGCGCGCGGCCATTCCACCACCTCACCGGTGGTCACATCCACCACCAGGTCGTCTACCCGGATGAGCCCGCCGCTGTCTTCAACCTCCGGCAGTTTCACATCGTCCTCGTTCACCATGGGGCACCTCCCGCATCCCGCGCCCCGGCAACCGTGCACCGCTCGACCGGCCGGGCGAGCGGCACCAGCAAGGACCGTGACCAGCCGCCTGCCGTGCAGGCCGGCGCGCGAGCGAGCCCACGCCCGGCGCGCTCAGGCCTCTTCCTCCTCAAACTCGAACGTCCGGAACTTCAGCGTCTTCGCGTTCTCGGCCACGACGCGCTGCACGTCCTCGGGGATGCCGCCGGGCACGTGCGCGCGCACCTCCAGCACCACGTCCACCTCGGCGTTGGGGAGCGCGGTCAGGTGCCGGACGATCTCCTCGCCCACCTGCCCGGCACCGGAGCCGAGCCGCAGGGTGTTCAGCCGCACGGAGCCGTAAAAGTGCGTCACCCGCTTCACCGGTGCCGGGCCTGGCCCGCCGACCGGCCCCCCGCCCATGCCGGCCTTGCCGCGCCCGTCGTCCTCCCCTTCTCCCGGCCCTGGTGCCGGGCCGCTCGCCTCGGCCTCTATCTGGCGGAGGGCCGCGTCCGGCCGCACGATCACGCTTTCCCCGTCGAACAGGACGGCGCCGGGTCTCTGGCCAAAGCACAGCCCCAGGTAGCGGCCGTCGGCGCCCACACCGGCCGCGTAGCCGAAGAAGTCACGGCTGGTGGCGCCCTCGGCGATGGCGCGGCTCAGCACGTCGCGGTTGAGGAGGCGGGGGAAGTACAGGTAGCGGCTCAGGTACTCCTCCCACAGCTTCTTGACCGACAGGTGCTCGAGGTCCTGCGACCAGAACCAGCGCTCCAGCTCCCGCTTCAGGAACAGGGGCGACCAGCTGCTCAGCACTCGCTCCTCCGCCTCCAGGGCGCCGGCCACGCGGTGCACGAGCTCGCCCGTGGCGAAGATGCCCCCGCGCGCAAGGTCAATGGCCCGCCAGGCCTCCGGGCGCAGGACCGGGTTGCTGCCCTCCTGGCCGACATCCTGCTCCGGCACCAGCACCCAGCGGTAGCCCTCGCGCAGGAGCTTCTCGATGGTGGCGCTGGCACCGTCCCGGCCGTCCGTCGCCTGCCGCACCTGCCCCGCGTCCAGATTGAGCTGGTCTTTGTCGCGCACGATGGACTCCCACGCCAGGAAGCGCTTGACCTCCTCGCGCAGGCCGGACAGGGCCTCACCGTCGAGGGCGGCGAACACGAGCATGTTGCGGTGCAGGCGCGGCGCGTTCCCACGCCGGTCGAGCAGCTGCTGGGCCCAGGTCACGGCCGGCGAACGGTCCTCGCCGGGTGTGTGGGGGTATCGAGGTGAGACGATGACGAGGCGCACGGCCGCATCGTCCGGCACGTCGGCCGTGTCCGCCGGCGCCACATGCTTACCGGCGAAGGGGCCCTGATCCCTGATCGCCCTCAGCCGGTCCTCCAGCCGCGCATACACCTCATCGTCGGTGTAGCGGCTCATGCGGTCGGAGTGCGTGCGGTTGAGGTTGGGCCGCACCTCGAACCAGTACCTGCCGCTGGGGGACCCGTGCAGGTACTGCAGGCGTTGGGTCAGCCGGCTGAGCGCGTCGTTATAGGTGGAGACGGACTCGCCCGGCAGGGCGGCGCCCAGCCGCACGCGCACGTCCTCAAGCCCCTGGGTGGCCTTACCGGGCACGCTCCCCAGGAAGATGGTGCGGGCCACGGCGCGGGCGGCCTGCACCCGTCCATAGCGCGGGCTGGCGGCATCGATCGCCGTGGCCGTGGCGTGCGGGCCGTCGATATCGCTCTCGATCACCGGCTGGAAGCCGCGGTCGAGGTAGCGCATCACCTCATCGCGCACCGCCGGCGCTTCGAGGGGCAGGGTGCCGGGCATGATCAGGGGCGCCGGATCGCCCCGCTGCCACAGGTACTGCACGGCCGCCGCCAGCAGGCGCAGGACACCGCGCGTGGATTGGAAGTGGGGGATGGCCGCGTTCCAATCCTCGTACAGCCGGTCGAACAGCTCGGGGTGGAAGGGGTAGGCCCGGCGCATGCGCTCCTCATACGCCCGTTCCTGCGCCTCCAGGGGGAAATCGGCGGCGTTGTCGCGGTAGAGGCGGCTGAACGCGGCCACCGCCTGTTCGCAGCCGTCGGGATCGATGCGTTCGAACAGGCGCCGGCGCACCACCTCGAAGGCTTCGGTCGCCTCCACCGGCGTCCACGGCGTTTCGATGCGGCCGAAGGTGGTCTCGATGCGGCGGAGCACCTCGTACCCGGCACTGCCGCCCACCTCCATGTCCGACTCCGGAATAGAGGCCACGACGATGGCGCGCGGGGTGTTGCGCGCCGCCTCGGTCAGCGCCTGGATGAAGGTAAGGTTCGACTCAAACGATCCGGCCGCCACGCGCACCCGCTGGCCGGAGGGCAGGTTGCGGGCGAACGCGACGAGCTCGTCGATCAGGACCACGCAGGGGGCGAAGCGCTGGAGCAGGCGGGCGAGGGTCTCGCTGCCCGGCGCTACGTGCTCAACATCGGCCTCCTGCACCAGGCGATACCCCTCGAAGCGCCCCAGGTCCCAGGCCATCCGCCCCCAGAGGGTGTTCAGCTCCAGGCCGAGCTGGCGCAGTTCGGGGTCGTCGGTGAACGGCGTCGTGGGGTCGATGGCGGTGCCGACGAGGACGGCCACGTTGGCCCGCGGCGGCGGGCCGCCCAGCTCGACGAACAGGTCGCGCAAGGCGGGGTGCTCCGCCAGTTCGGGGCCAGACCGGGCCAGGTGGTAGAGGGCCAGCATCGTGTGCGTCTTGCCGCCGCCGAAGCCGGTCTTGAGCTGCACCACCGGGTCGCCGCCGGCACCGCTGAGGCGGCGCAGGGCTGTGAGCAAGAAGGCGCGGATGCCGCCGGTGACGTAGGTGCGGTGGAAGAACTCCACCGGGTCGCGGTACTCGGCGGGTACGTTCGGGTCATTGCGCGCCACGGGCGCGAGGTCCGCGGCGAACTGGCTCTGGGTGAAGGAGCCCTGGCGCACGTCGGCGCGCGGCGTGGCCACCTCGCACCAGCGGCGCAGGCCGACCACCGACGCGATCGCCGTTGGCACGGCCGGGGGCGGCTCCGGCGGTAGCGGGGACGCGGCGGATGCTGCCGGTTGCGGCGCGGCGGGCGGGGCCGGCGGCTCCTGCAGGGCCCGCAGGCGCTCCACCGCCGCGCGGTCGATCCCTTCCAGCAGGCGGGCGGCCGTGTCAATGGCGCGGTCCGTGTCGGCGCGCGAGACGTCGCCCTCGCCTTTGTGTGCCCAGAGGTTGCGGACCTCGTACAGCTCCTGCGCGTAGGCGCGGGCGGAGGGGGAGAGGCGGTCCCGAAAGACGGTCTGCCAATTGCGCAGCAGGAGCTGGAGCAGGTCGGCCACGTCCAGGGGTGCCAGGTTGTTGGTTTTCCCCGCCACGGCCTGCGCCGGCAGCCTCTCTCGCGAGAGGGGCGAGAGGTGGGGGAGAACGCGCTCCTTCCACCAACCGGCGCCGCTGCGGCGCAGTTCCCGCTCCACAAACGGCGCCAGCGCCTCGCGCAGGATGGTGATTGCCTCGGTCAGCATCAGGTAGTTGGATTGCGTGGTCATGTGCGTCCTCGCGTAAGTGCCTGTTCACTAGGTGTCTACGGCCAAACGGACCAGCGCCTTAGCCACGATTGCGTGGTCATGTGCGTCCGAACGTCTGTATCTGATGACTCGGTGCTCCTCCACGGCTGGCCGATGTCCTATGCCCGGGCACGCCGGCGACTGAACCACGCACGCCGGATCGCCACCCACGCTTCCCGCAGCAGTGCCCGTGGGAGGCGCTCCTCGACCCCATTCGGGTAGCGCACCGAGATGATGTCCCCAAAGATCCCCACAACCTCGTCCACGCCGCCCTGGCACGCGTACCAGTGACCCAGCACAAAGGTGGTATCGGACCACGCGAGCACACGTTCATCCGCGGCGGATGGCGTCCATGTCGTTTTACCGGAGCCATCGGTCTGCCCGCCACCGCGATGATCGGCACGAGACCTATCCCCGACACCGCCAGGCCCACCCGCCGTGCTCCCACCCGCCCGCGGGTGGGGGCGCGCGCGATACTCCAGCCACGACGCCCACAGAAGCGCCACGTTCTTGGACACGTCTCTGCCATCGCTGAACGTGATAGAGGCCCAGTCGCCATTGATGTTGAGGGCGCGAAAGAGCTCGCCGTTGTGCGTGGCGTATCGGTGGCCCACCACAAAGCGTGGGTCGTCCCACCCCATGCCATCTCCCGTTGGAGGGTTGTCAGCTTCTGCTCGTGACTGCTGCTTCGGTCGCGATTGGTGCTTTGGGGGTCGTCGCTGCTGCCGCGGTGACGGCCGCGGTGGTTGCTGCCCGGTCCTGACACCGCTCGCCGACCACCGCGGCTCGGGACGTCGCGGCCCAGCGGGCTCTCTCGCCGTGGAGGTCTGTCTGGCCCGGGCATGGGTGCCGCCCGCGGCTCGTGCCCCCGTGCCTGCACTTGCTGCGCCGCGAGCCGCCTGCTCACGCACGACCTCGCATGATGCATCGTGCTCTTTCCTGGCTTCCGGTCGGCCCACCTTCTCCCACGCGAGGTTCATCAGTTTCGCGCGCTCCGTGGCGCCGGGAGACCGGTTCCGGTCTGGGTGATATTGCTTAATCAGCCGGCGATAAACCGACTTGAGCTCCTTGTCGGTGACAGCAAAACGGACGCCCAGGAGGATATCCGGACAATCACGTGTCGTGCAGGCCATGGCAGCCGTCCGACGAGTGCCGTGTCACGGCGTGCTGATTATGACCATCCTGAAGACCTGTCGTCTAGAACCGTGCCTGCCGTCCCTCACTCTGGCGGGCCATCTGCTCCTGGATCGCAGCCCAGGAGGCGTCGAGCGCGTTGAACAGGTAGGCGTCCTCCGGGCGTCGTTTGCCGTCCGCGATGGTGTAGAGCCACACCGCGAGCTCGCGGGCACGGTTGGCCACGCCCTCGCCCAGCGCCAGCGCTAGCGCCGCTGCCTCGGCCTCGCCCGCCTGCTGCAGCGTGACGGCCAGGCGCAGGCAGGCCTCCCAGGCGCTGCCGTGGAACGGCACCTCCTCCAGCCCGCTCACCCCGACCGCATACGCCTCCGGCGAGGTGAGGCGGACGCGGCCGCGGGCGGCGTCCAGCAGGCCGTCCCGCTCCATGGCGTTGGGGCCGACGTTGTAGGCGCGGGCCAGCACGTCGGCGTCACCGTAGGGGCCGTCGGCCCAACCGTGCTGGGTGTACCAGTCCAGGCAAAAGCGGGTTTCGCCGTCGAAGGCGCTCATCCGCTCGGCGCGGTAGGCGCTGACGGCGTTGGCGATGTCGTGCAGCGCCTCGCGCACGGTGACGGGGCGGCCGTCCTGGCGCAGCACCTGGCGGTAGCGGGAGAAGACGGCCATGCCCGGCCCGATGGCGGCCTGGGCCAGGTCCACGGGCGCCACCTGGCCGGAGGCGAGCAGCGGCAGGGCGCGGCGCATGGCCTCCTGCAGCTCGCGCAGGAACTGCGCGCGGGTGGCCACCGGCGCGTCCGCCGGCCGCGGCCGGCAGGCCAGCACGATGGAGGAGGCGAGGGCGTTGGCTCCAAGGGCGTTGCTCCGGCCTCCGCGCTCCGTTCGCATCGGCCAGGTGGCGGTGATCTGAAAGCCGGCGTCGATGAGGCCGCTGAGCATCGTTTCCCAGCCGGTCGAGACGGCGCCGTTCGCGCCGCCGGCGCCGACCGGGTCCTCACCGCCGTTCCCGTTCTCGCCGTTCTCCTCCTCGGCCTGTTTGAAGGCGTAGAAAACGGTCACCGGGTACGCCGGGTGGGCGGCCGCGCGCATGGCGCGGAACGCCTGACCCATCCCCTCCTCGAAGAAGCGCCGGGCCTTTTCTTTGCTGCCGCCGAAGCGGTAGGGGGTGGCCACCAGCTCCCGGGCCTTGGGCGTGAGCAGGGTGCGGAACAGGTCCGGGTAGATGGGAGCCAGCATCCGCCGCAGCCAGACGTAGAAGAAATC
>JBHOQW010000028.1:0-12485 GCA_042408665.1 Dehalococcoidia bacterium | reverse complement strand
CCATCGAGGCCGCCCGCGCCGGCGAGCACGGCCGCGGCTTCGCCGTGGTGGCCGACGAGGTGCGCAAGCTGGCCGAGCGCTCCCAGCGCGAGACCAAGGCCATCGCCGACCTCATCGCCCAGGTGCAGGCCGGCACCCGCGAGGCGGTGGCGGCCATGAGCCGGGGGGCGGAGCAGGTCGCGCAAGGGGTGGCGCGCGCCGACCGGGCCGGCACCGCCCTCAACGACATCCGCGCCGCGGTGGAGAGCACGGCCCAGCAGGTGGAGGCCATCGCCGCCGCCGCGCAGGAGATGGCCGCGGGGGCGCGCAGCGTGGCGGAGGCCGTGGCCGCCATCCGCGCCGTGGCCGAGGAGAACCTGGCGGCCACCGAGGAGATGAGCGCCCAGGCGGTGCAGGTGACCGACGCCGTGCAGGCCATCGCCGCGGTGGCGGAGGAGAACAGCGCCGCCACGGAGGAGGTCTCGGCCTCAGCGGAGGAGATGAGCGCCCAGGTGGAGGAGATGGCGGCGCAGGCGCAGGAGCTGGCCGCCACCGCCGCCGAGCTGCGCGCGCTGGCCGCCCGCTTCCGGGTGGACGATCAGGCGGCGGAGCAGCCGAGGGGCGAGGTGGTGCCCTTCCCCAGGGCAGCCTGATCGGCGGGGTGGGGGCGGCACGGACGCCCGCCCACCTTACCGAGCGAGCCACCCCTCTCCCCCTAGCAAACCGGGGGAGAGGGGTGGCCCATCAGGGCCCTTGCCCTCGCGCGCGGAAGCGGCCAAGCTGCGCGTGGAGGTGCTGACGTGAACGGAGCGGATAGACGCCCCGACGCCATTCATGTGGGGCTGACCTTCGCGGCGGACTACCTGCACGAGCTGCCCCGCGTGGAAGACCTGGGGTTCGACTCAGTGTGGACCAGCGAACACATCCTGTTCTACGGGCCGACGGTGGACGCCACCGTCACGCTGGGCGCTTTCGCCGCCCTCACGCGGCGGGTGGCGATCGGCACCGCTATCCTGCTGCTGCCCCTGCGCCATCCCACGATCACGGCCAAGGCGATCGCCACGGCCGACGTCATCTCCGGCGGGCGCGTCATTCTGGGCGTGGGCGTGGGCGGGGAGTTTCCCAAGGAGTTCGAGGCCACCGGCGTGCCGGTACAGGAGCGCGGCGCCCGCGCCAACGACGCCATCCGCGTGCTCAAGAAGCTCTGGAGCCAGGACCACGTCTCCCACCACAGCCGCTTCGTTAACTTCGACGACGTCACCATGCTGCCCAAACCGCCCCAGGCGGGCGGCCCGCCGATCGTGGTGGCCGGCCGATCAGAGGCCGCCCAGCGCCGTGCCGCCCGCTTGGGCGACGGCTATATGCCCTATCTGTTCACCCCGGAGCGGTACGCGCAGGCCAAGCAGGCGATCGAGGCGGAGGCCGCGCGCCAGGGCCGTGACCTAGCGGGCTTTCACTGGACGCTCTACCAGTTCGTGAGCGTGGCCGATAGCTACGAGGAGGCATGCGAGCGGGCGGTGGCCAGCCTCAGCCGCCGCTACAACCAGGACTTTTCCGGCATCGCGGAGCGCTACTGCGCCTTGGGCACGCCGGACCACGTCGTGGAGCGCCTGCGCGCGTTCGCCGCCGCCGGCGCGCGCCATTTCATCCTGTCGCCGATCACGCCGCCGCACGCGTACATGGCCCACATCGAACGCTACGCGCGTGAGGTGGTGCCCGCGCTCAAGGCGGGCTGAGGCGCCCGGTTACGGCGTCAGGCGGTGCAGGTCGCGCGGGAAGGCAGTGGCCAGGCGGATATTGGGCAAGCCGAGCAGTTGCATGAGCAGACGCTCGGTGCCGATGGCGAAGCCACCGTGCGGCGGCATGCCGTAGCGGAACGCCTCTAGGTAGAAGGCGAACGGTTCCACCGGCAGCCCGGCGCGGGCCAGGGCGTCCAGATAGTCCTGGTAGCGGTGCAGCCGCTGCCCGCCCGTGATCAGCTCCGTGCCGCGGAACAAGAGGTCGAAGGAATTGGAGTATCCCGGCCGCGCCGGGTCGGGATGGGTGTAGAACGGGCGCTTGGCCAGCGGGTAGCCGGTGACGAACAGGAACTCGCTGCCATACTGCGCCTTCGCCCAGTCGCCCAGCCAGCGCTCGTCCTGCGGTGAGAGGTCCGGTTCGCCGCGCACGTCAGCGCCGGTGTGGCGGGCGATCAGCTCCTGCGCCTCGCTGAAGTGAATGTGCGGGATAGGGTCCGGCACCGGCGGCACGTCGGCCGCGAGGAGCTGGAGTTCCGGCGCGTAGCCCGTACGCAGCGTCGCGAAGATGGCCGCCAGCACCTCCCGGGCCAGCGCCATCACCGTGAAGTGGTCCTCGATGAACCCCATCTCCACGTCCAGGCTAACGTACTCGTTCACGTGGCGGGTGGTGTCGTGCGGCTCGGCGCGGAACACCGGCCCGACCTCGAACACGCGCTCAAACACGCCGACCATGACCTGCTTGTAGAGCTGCGGGCTCTGGGCCAGGTAGGCGGGCCGGCCGAAGTAGTCGAGGCGGAAGACGTTGGCGCCGCTCTCCGTGGCGGTGGCGACGATCTTGGGTGTCTGGATCTCGGTGAAACCACGGGCGGTGAGCGCGGCGCGGAAGCCAGCCATCACCCCGGCCGCCAGGCGCAGCACGGCGCGCTGGCGCGGGTGGCGGTAGGTGATCACGGCGTGGTCCAGCAGGGTGGTCAGGCTGGCGCGGATCTCGCGCTTGTTCACGGTCACGGGTGGTGGCTCCGTCACCGGCGTGATCACCGCAATGCGCGGCCCGCGCACCTCCACCCCGCCCGGGGCCTGCGGGGCCGCGACGGCCAGCCCCTCGACCGCGATCACGCTCTCCACGCCGGCGCCGGCCGCCCGCAGCGGCGCCAGCGCCGCCTCGTCCTCCACCACGGCCTGGGCGAGGCCCCAGCCGTCGCGCACGATGAGGAAGTTGATACCGCCCATACGCCGCAGGGCGTGCAACCAGCCCAGGAGGCGCACCTCGCGCCCCACGTGGGCGGCCAGCTCGGTGGTGCGGACCCGTTCCATGGCGAGCCCCCTCCGGATGGTCTCCGGCGATGCGCGCGGCACCCCGTCTTTGGTCATCCATCCTACGGTACAAACCGACTCGGTGGCGGGCCAGGGCGCGGGCCGACCCGCGGTCTGCTACGCTACGCGCGAGACGGTCCCACCCCGGCCGGGCGCACGACGGGCGCACGGGAGCGCGGTACCATGAGCGACGCGCTGGTCATTCTGGCCAAGCTTTTGGCGGTCGTCGCGCTCGTGCTGGGCAACGCCTTCTTCGTGGCGGCCGAGTTCGCGCTGGTCGCGGTGCGCCGCAGCCGGGTCGAAGAGCTGGTGAGCAAAGGGGTGACCGGCGCGCGCAGCGTGCGCCGGGCCATCACCCACCTCGACCACTACATCGCCGCCACGCAACTGGGCATCACGCTCATGAGCCTGGGGCTGGGCTGGCTGGGCGAGCCTACCCTGGGCATGCTCCTGGAACGAGCGTTCGGGCACGCGCCCGGCAGCCGCACGCTGGCCGTGACCATCGCCTTTGCCACCATCACGGCCCTGCATATCGTCATCGGCGAGCTGACGCCCAAATCGGTGGCCCTCCAGCACCCGGAGCGCACCGCGTTGGTGGTGGCCCAGCCGCTGGCCGCCTTCGACCTGGTGTTTCGCCCGGCGGTGCTGGCCCTCAACAGCGCCGGCCGCGCCCTCACCCGGTTGCTCGGCCTGCGCCCGCCCGCGGGCCACGAACTGGTGCACTCGGCTGAGGAGCTCAAAATGTTGGTGGAGGCCTCGGGCCGGGCCGGCGCCCTGGAGGAGTCGGAGCGGGAGATCATCTACCGCGCCTTCGATTTTGCCGACTTCGCCGCGCACGAGGTCATGGTGCCGCGTACCGAGATGGTGGCCGTGGCGGCCGATACGCCCGGGCCGGCCCTTCTGCGCCTGGTGCGCGACGCCGGCTACAGTCGCTACCCCGTGTACGAGGGCTCGCTGGATCAGGTGATCGGCATCCTGCACGTGCGCGACCTCCTGGACGCGGTGCTGGAGAACCGCCTGGAGCGCGTGACGGCGCGCGACCTGGCACGGGAGGCCCTGTTCGTGCCCGACAGCCTGCCGGTGGACGAACTGCTCAACCGCATGCGCGAGCAGGGCACCACCATCGCCGTGGTGCTGGACGAGTTCGGGGGGACGGCCGGCATGGTGACGCTGGAGAACGTGCTCGAGCGCCTGGTGGGCTCGCTGCGCGACGAGTTCGAGCGGGAACGGGAGCCGGAGGTGCAGCGCCTGCCCGACGGCAGCACGCTGATCAGCGGCCTCACCCTGATCAGCGACGTGAACGAGATGTTCGGGTTGGACCTGGACGACAGCGAGTACGACACGATCGGCGGCTACATTTTCGGCACGCTGGGGCGGCTGCCCAAACCGGGCGACGTGGTGCCGGTCAAGGGGTATGACCTGCGCGTGGAACGGATGGACGGCCGCCGGGTGGACCGCGTGCGGGTCATTCCCCGCCCGGATCGCGCCGCACCGGCCGCGGATGCCGACGAGGCGGCGCCGGCGTGAGGCGGCCGGCTTGCCGGAGCAGACGCGGCTCGCATACCATAAGCGATGAGGCACCGGCCCCGCGCGTCCGCGGCGGCCGCAAGGCCGGATGAGGGTCCGCATGCGCGGGCACCGGCGCTGGTTCCGCAGCCGCTTCACCCACGCGCACCGTCGGCCGCACGGTGGCGTCGGCGTCGCCGTGCGGCCGGTCCGCTCGCATCTGTAGTCGTCAGCGTTCACGCCCGTCACCCCGGCCCGGCTCCGGCCCACACCGCCCGCTGGACACCGCCCCTCCGCCGGGCGCTCCACCGCCGCCCCCGCGTGCCGGAACCGCACCGGGCATAAGCCCATGCGACGAAGGGTGGAACGGGCCGTTCCCGGGCGGGTGAGAGGCAGAGGGAGAGACGAGCCATGGGCTTTACCGCACCCCGCGGCACGAACGACGTTCTGCCCGCGGAACAGCCCTACTGGCGCTGGATCCGCAACACCGCCGAAGCGATGGCGGCGGCCTATGGGTACCAGCCGATCGACACCCCGGTGTTTGAGGATGTTGGGGTGTTCGAGCGCGGCATCGGCGCCGGCACGGACATCGTCGAGAAGGAGATGTTCCTGCTCCAGCCGCGCCGCGAGGAGGCGCGACGCTTTGCGCTGCGCCCGGAGGCCACTGCCGGCCTGTGCCGCGCCTACATCGAGCACGGCATGGCCAACCTGCCCCAGCCGGTGCGGCTGTACTGGTACGGTCCTAACTTCCGCTATGAGCGCCCCCAGGCCGGCCGGCTGCGCCAGTTCACCCAGATCAACCTGGAAGCGATCGGCTCCGCCGACCCAGCCCTGGACGCGGAGGTGATCCTGTTCGCTTGGCGGCTGTACGAGCGGCTGGGCCTGCGCAACCTGACCCTGCTCCTCAACACCATCGGCGACCCCGCCGCCCGCGCGCCCTACCTGGAGGCGTTGCGCGCGTACTTTCGCCCCTACCTGGACGAGCTGGACGAGGATGACCGCGTGCGCTTCCACAAGAACCCGCTGCGCCTGCTGGATAGCAAGAACGAGCGCACCCGTGCCCTCCTGGAGCACGCGCCGGACCTGCACGAGGCGCTGCCGCCGGCCGCCCTGGCCCACTTCGAGCGGGTGCAAGCGTACCTGCGCGCGGTCGGCATCCCCTACACCATCGATAAGCGCCTGGTACGTGGCTTCGACTATTACACCCACACCGTCTTCGAGATCGTGCCGCCGGGGGCCGGGGCCCAGGGGACCATCGGCGGCGGGGGGCGCTACGACGGGCTGATCGAGCTCTTGGGCGGCAAGCCCACCCCCGCAGTGGGGTTCGCCACCGGCGTGGAGCGCATCATCCTCAACCTGAAGGCCAACGGCATCACACCGCCACCGCTGCCCGGACCAGAGGTGTTCGTGGCGGTGACGGCCGAGGGCACGGCCGAGGCCGCCTTCGCGCTGGCGGATGAGCTGCGGCGCACCGGCGTGCGCACGCAACTGGCGGTGGGCGGCCACAGCCTCAAGTCGCAGCTCCGCCTGGCCGGCCGGCTGGGCGTGCGGTACACGGTGATCCTGGGTGAGGACGAGCTGCGCAGCGGCACGGTCACGGTGCGTGACATGCAGCGCGGGGAGCAGCAGTCCGTGCCGCGCGGGGAGGTGGCCGCGCGGCTGGCGCACTGGCTGACGCAGACGGCGGGTGGGACGTGACATGAAGCGCATCTGCGTGTTTTGCGGCTCAAGCATGGGGGCAAACCCCGCCTTCGCGGAGGGGGCGCGCGCCCTGGGCACGGCCCTGGCCGAGGCGGGGATCACGCTCGTGTACGGCGGCGGTGGCATCGGCCTGATGGGGGTGCTGGCCGACGCCGTGCTCGACGCCGGCGGTGAGGTGATCGGCGTGATCCCGCGGCCGCTGTGGGCGCGCGAGCTGGGCCACACCGGTCTGACGGTGCTGCACGTGGTGGACTCCATGCACCAGCGCAAGGCGCTGATGGCCGAGCTCTCCGACGGCTTCATCGCCCTGCCCGGCGGCGCCGGCACGCTGGAGGAGTTCGCCGAGATGTGGACGTGGGGCCTGCTCGGCGTGCACCGCAAGCCGTGCGGCGTGTTGGAAATCAACGGCTACTACGCGCCGCTGCTCGCCCTGCTGGACCACATGGTGGAGCAGGGCTTCCTCCGCCGCGAGCACCGCGACATGGTGCTGGTGGAGAGCGACCCGCGCCGCCTGCTGGAGCGGTTCTCCACCTATGAGCCGCCGGTGGTGGCCCGCTGGCTGGACCGCGCCGAGCTGTAGGGCGGCGGGGCGCTGCGGCCGCTCCGCAAGGCGCGGCCGTGCCCCTCGCTGCACCTATGCGGGGTGCACCCGGTCGATCAGGGTGTCCAGCCGGGAGAGGAAGCGGTTCAGAGCCTCTGCCGCCTCCTGGGCGCTGAGCTCGCCGCGGTCCACCGCCGCCGCCAGCTCCTGCTGCACGGTGGCGATCAGAAAGGCGCGGAGCTGCTCGCGGCTGACGCCGTGCTCCTGCGCCACCGCCGCCAGGCTACGGCCGCGCAGCTCCTGTCGCAGCTCGCCCACCGAGACGCCGAGCAGCTCCGCTACGGCGGCGCGCAGCGGCCGTTGCCGGTGCAGCCGGTGCGCCGCCGCGCTGACGCACTGGCCGCGCTCGCGGCCGGGCTCGTGCTCCTCACGACAGCGATGGGCGGCCTCGGCGTTGCCGGGGTGGTCGTCCGGCTGGGCCGCGGTCCGAGCCGGCGCGGCGATCGCCGGCAGCAGGAGCGCGACCAGCACCGTTGCGCACACGCGGGTGAGCATGGCTCCACCTCCTGCGCCGAAGCGGCCACGCTCAGGGCGTGGCCGCGCTCATGCCGATCAACGGACGGACGACGGCTGCGTTACGTCGTCCCCACCGGCACGCTCGCACCGACCGCGTAGCGTGCTCAGTCCGAGGTGATCTTGCGGCCGGGCTCCAGCAGGGTGACCGGCGGCGGCTTATCGACCCCGGCGGCGCGGCGGTAGACGTAGCCGATGGCGAGCAGGATCATCGCCACGACCACGGCGGCCAGCGTCCAGAGCATGACCTGGAGCCGATCGGTGCTGCCGGTCTCCTGCACGAGCAGTGGCGCGGCCGCCACCGGATGGGCGCTGAGCGCCAGCACGGCGGCCATGCCGGCGAACAGGGCAACGGCGAGACGCCGGATGCGGGACATGTCCCTCCTCCGGTGTGGGGTTGAGCGTGACCGGAGCCGAGCCGATTGTACCACGCGGGGAAGGTTAGCTCTGCGGCTGGTCTGGTCCCCGCCGCAAGGAGCGGGTGAGGTGCGCCAGGAGGTCATCGATCTCGAAGGGCTTGAAGAGGACCTCCACGCCGGCCGTGCGCAGGCGCTCCTGCGCCAGGTCCACCTCCTGGACCGCGCCGGTGCAGACCAACACCGGGATATCGCGCGTCTTGGCGTCGGCGGCAAGGAAGTCCAGCACGGCGAAGGCGGGCTGACCGGGCATGCGCACGTCGCAGACCACCACGTCCGGGCGTGCAAGGGCCAGGCGCTCGCGCAACTCCTCCCACGTGCGGGCGACGTCCACGGCGTAGCCCTCCGCCGTGAGCAGCGTTTCCATGAAGCCGAGGAAATCGGGGGCGTCATCCACCACGAGAACGCGCGCGCGGGTCATCCAGGCCTCTCTCCAGCACAAGCGCCGAACGCCACCGAGGCGGTCGCCCTACCGTTGCCGGGCGCCCCCTCCTACGGCGGCAGCCGGGCCTCATCCTGCGCTTGCATGGCCGCCGTCGTAGCTCAGGGCACGATCACCCACTCGCGGGGCAGGCGGTAGGTGAACATCCGGCCGGTGTGGGAGACGCCGTCGAAGACAGGGGCGCGGCCGACGCGCGTGATCTCCCGGTAGCTGTTCTGGATCTGCACGATCCGCTTGTTGATCAGGTTGTAGAGCACGGCGCCGGCCTTGACCGGCCGCAGGCTTTGCTCGCGCGTGCGCTCATCCACGATGCGGAAGGGCGGCAGTTCGTGCGGCTGGCAGAAGTCGAAGGCCTGGTGGATGGCTGTGTAGTTGCCGTTGGCGTTGCGCTCGTCGAAGATGGCCAGGCCGTTGAGCACGCGCTCGCGCAGGCCGCCATAGTTAACGTCCACGAACGCCAGCAGCTCTTCCGCGGTGCGCGGGTTGCGGGCGCAGGCGGCGGTAAAGGCCATCAGCGCCTCGGCGTCGGCGACGAAGCTGATGCCGCCGGCTGGGTCGATGATGGTGATGCGGACCAGGTTCATAGCGCGGTGCCTTCTCCGGCGAGTGTAGCAGCGCGCCCGCCCGCTTTGAAGGGCGACACGGCGGGCGGCGCGCCGTCGGCCGGGCCGTTTTGCGCCGGTCGGCCCTTCCCGGTACAATGGTGGCCGATTTCGCGGGGAGTTCGTACCGTGCCCAAGCGCACTTACCAGCCCAAGCGCATCCCGCGCAAGCGGGAGCACGGCTTCCTCAAGCGCATGGCGACGCGCGCCGGCCGGGCCATCCTGGCCCGCCGCCGCCGCCAGGGTCGCAAGCGCCTGACCGTCTAGCGCGGGAACCGGCCCATCGCGGAAGGGGTCCGTGGGTCCGCCCCGGACCCTTTCTGCTGTCGTGCCCGGCGGAGCCGCCTATGCGCCGCAGTCAGCGCCTGCGTCAGCGTCGCGATTTCGCCGCCGTGCAGCGGGAAGGCCGAGCCGTGCACGGTGACCTGCTCAGCGTGCGGGTGCGGCCCACCAACCTGCCGTACTCTCGCTTCGGCTTCGCCGTCAGCCGGCGGGTGGGCACGGCGGTGGCCCGCAACCGCGTCAAGCGGCGGCTGCGGGCGGCGGTGGCGGAGCTGCGCCCGCCGGGCGGTTTCGACGTGATCGTCACCGCCCGTGCGCCGGCGGCGACGGCGACGTATCATGATCTCAAGGCCGCGCTGGCCCAGCTCCTGCGCCGGGCACGGGTGCTGGAGCGGCGGCCGACCGGCCCGCCCTCCGGATCGTGAGCCATGCGACGCCTCGCCCTGGCCGCCATTCGCGCGTACCAGCGCTGGATCTCACCGGCACTGCCGCCCATGTGCCGCTACCAGCCCACCTGCTCGCAATACGGCTACGAGGCGATCGCCCGCTACGGCCTGTGGCGCGGCGGTCGCCTGACGGTGGCGCGCCTGCTGCGCTGCACTCCCCTGGGCCGCGGCGGCTACGACCCCGTGCCGGACGCCTGAGCGGCGCCGTCAACTGCGGGCGCCGTCTCACCCAGACCGTACCGCTCCTTCATCGCCTGATAGCGGAGGTAGGCGCGCGTCCAGGTCGGGGCGCAGGGTGCGGTCGAGGAGGGGGACCATCACCTCGCGCAGAAATGCGCCGCGCGCCATCCACTGGTAGTAGCGGCGGCCGCCGTGCTCGTAGGGACCGTACAGGCGGCCGCCGGGGAAGGTGCGCTCCAGCCAGCGAAACAGCGACTCGTGGCCGACGTGCATGCGTAACGTCACCTGCGGCTGGCGGCCGTCCCCGCCGAAGTGCCCCTCGCCGATGAGCAGGCCCACCAACAGCCCCACCTCAAACGCCGTCGCCACCGCGTCCCCCTTTGCACCGGTGGGTTCACCGTACTGTATCACGTGAAACAGCCGCCGCGCCGCCCCGCGCCCCGGCGGTTTCACCGTCGAGTTGCACGTGAAACAGGGGGGCGACCGTCCAGTTGACGGGCCCGCGCGGGCCCGTCAGTATGGATGGTGGACCGCACGCGCGGCGGACCCCGCCGCGCCCCAGCCCTCGTGGCGGCCGGCTTCGGCCGGCCATCCAACCGGAAAGGAGCCAGAACGGCCGGCGCGCCGCGCTGGGCCTATGTCTCATGCCTGCGCACATCCCTGCTCACGCCACCGCCCCGCGCCCCCTCCGGACCGTGCCGGGGCTGCCGCGCGCGTCGCTCCTCGCCCTGGCGCTGCTGGCGCTGCTTGTGGCCTCCGCCTGCGGCAGTATCGCCCGGCCGGAGGGCTGGGCCGCGCCGGCGTTGGCGGATACCACCATCTACGTCTCGCTCTCCCACGGCAAGCTGGCCGCCGTGCAGTTGGGCGATTCCCCTCGCCAGCTGTGGGAGTTCCCCGGCAAGGACGAGAAGCTGCCGCTCGTCGTGGAGGACGGCCGCACCTTGAGCACCCCGAAGACGGCCAAGGTCACCTTCGAGGGTCTGTACGGTGACCCGGTCGTCACCGCCGACACGGTCTACCTCACCGCCTACTCCGGGCACGTGGCCGCCGTCAACCGCCAGGACGGCCGCGCCCGCTGGGTGGCGGCTTTGCCCGGGCGCGTGGTGGGCGGCGTTCTGCTGGACGGCGACCGCCTCTACGTCGGCACCACCGAGGGTGACCTGTTTGCTCTCGACCGCGCCAGCGGCGCCGTGCAGTGGCGGCGGCCGCTGGCCAACGAGATCTGGTCCACGCCGGTGCGGGCCGCCGGCCAGATCGTGGTCACCGGCATGGACGGCACCGTCACCGCCCTGGACGCCGACGGTACCACGCGCTGGCGCCAGAAACTGGCCGGCGCCGCCATCGCCAGCACGCCGGCCGTGCAGGGCGACCGACTGTACGTCGGCGCCTTCGACAAGCGCTTCTACGCCGTGGACGCCGCCAGCGGCGCGGTGCTCTGGCGCTCCCGGCCGGTCGATAACTGGTTCTGGACCCAGGCCGTCATCACCGACGACCGGATCTACGCCGGCAGCCTGGGCGGCACGGTCTACGCCTTCCCGGTCCAGGGCAGCGGTCTGGAGCAGGCACCGGTGTGGGCGGTCAAGCTCGATACCATGATCCGCAGCCGCCCGGTGCTGGTGAACGGGGTGTTGGTGGTGGGCACGCGCGAGGGGCGACTGTTCGGTCTGCGCCCGGACGACGGCGCGTTCGCCTGGGAGGTGAGCCGCACGCCGGCCGCCGACGACCCGGCGGCGCCGCGCGGCGACCTGTTCGCCGACCTGCTGGCCGCCGATTCCCGCGTCTACGTGGCCACCGAGCACCTGCGCAGCAACGGCAACCTGTACGTCTTTGACCTCGCCACCCGGCGCGTGAGCGAGGTGCGGCTAAAATCGTAGCCGCCGGCCCGGCCGCCGGCCGGCTGAGTACACCAGCAGCGGCGTCGTCCCGGTGTGTGGCCCGGGGCGGCGCCCCAGCGAAGGTTGGGACCGCGTGGGCTTCTGGGATATCGTCATCATCAACCCGATGATCAACCTGCTCATCGTGCTGGAGCGGCTGTGCTTCGGCAGCTTCGGGCTGGCGATCATCGCCTTCACCGTGCTGGTGCGCGTGGCCACGCTGCCGCTCACCCTGCGCCAGCTCCACGCCTCCCGCAAGCTGCAGGAGTTGAGCCCGCAGTTGCAGGAGATCCAGAAAAAATACAAGGACCCCAAGCGCCGCCAGGAAGAGACGATGAAGCTCTACCGGGAGGCCGGCGTCAACCCGCTCGGCTGCCTGGGGCCGATGCTGATCCAGTTCCCGATCTTCATCGCCCTGTACCGGGTGCTCACCCTCACCGTGGGCGGCACGCCGGAGCGCACCGCCGAGCTGGCGCACCGCCTCTACCCCTGGAGCTTCATCCAGGCCGCCATCCCGCTGCCGTCGCACTTCCTGTGGATGAACCTGGGCCGCGTAGACACGACCTATATCCTGCTGGTGCTGGTGTTCATCACCACCTGGCTGCAAACGAAGCTGTCCATGAGCCAGGCCGGCGCCGCGCAGACCGCCCAGCAGCGGCAAACCAACCAGATGATGCTGTGGATGATGCCGATGATGTTCGCCTGGTTCACCCTCACGGTGCCCAGCGGCCTGGCCTTCTACTGGGTGGTGACCAACGTCATCGGCATCGTGATGAACTGGTTCGTGTACGGCTGGCACCGGCGTTCCTGGCGCGAGATCTTCAGCACGCCCGGCCCCACGCCCGGCCGGCGCCCGCGGCCGGCCCCCGCCCTCACCGGCGGCGCCCCGG
>JBHOQW010000168.1:0-1401 GCA_042408665.1 Dehalococcoidia bacterium | reverse complement strand
TACTCGTCGCTCAGTGACACCGTGCTGAGTAACATCCGCGTATTCCGCGGCGTCAACACTTTGATTCGCGATTACCCGTTGTATCGCGACATTAAAGAGGAGCAGGTTGTCTCCGCCGCGATCAGTGGCGCGAATCAACCGTTCCGCGCGCCTACCGGATACGCGCATCTGGAATTCGCCAAGCACGGATTGCTCGCCGAGTCAATGAATGCTACCGGCCTTGTCGCCGGCCCCACTGGTAGCGTGGACTTCTATCTGGCGGCCGATGTAGCCGGCGCGACGAACCAAGGTTTGGTAGTCATCACGGAGGAAATTCGCTGGCTGCCCGGTCAACAGTAATCGCAGTTACGGCGATTGGCGCGGCTATGGTGCTGTTGCGACGTCAGATCACGATTGTGTCCGACACCGTCGTGGATCGCATCGCGCGCGCCATAGCTCGCGCCGAAGGTTACTTTGTCCCGGGTAGCTTACCGAATCGTCTGAACAACCCCGGATCACTCAAAGATCCGAACACAGGTAAGTTGCGCGCATTTCCTACGATCGAGGAGGGCTGGGCTGCGCTCAAGCACCAGGTGGCGCGCATGCTCGAGGGTACAAGTGCGTTCTACAAGCCGAGCATGACGATCGCGCAGATTGCAGCCATCTATACCGGCGGAGACAAACCGGACGCATGGGCGCGCATCGTGGCGAGCGAGCTAGGAGTATCTCCAGATACTCCGCTCAAGGATGTGGCAGTATGATCATTGGTCCGCTGGATCCCGTCAGTCCCGGACAAATCTTGAGGGTCACGGTTAACGTGGCCGGATTCGCGCCGTCTGACGCCGATGTTGCATCGGCGCTCAGCGAGCGATTCAACGTGTTGTCTGTGAAACGGGGTCTGTTTTCGTCGGAGTATCAGATCACGATCCGGCACACGGGAGACACAATCGAGCCGGCGGGTAACATCGGGTCGGATCTGGCCGCATTTCTCGACGCGAAGTTTTTCTCGATCGTAGATGCAGACGCGGTGAAGTATGAGCGTCTGTCTGCATTTTCTGGTGATGGCGGAAGTGGTGGTCCTTCCGTAGGAACCACAATCTCACTTGCTTCACTCGCCATCATCGCAGTGGTCGGTCTCATCTTATTCAGAGAGGTAAAGAGGTTAGCATGAAGAAAACCGGAACTACACTTATGGTTGTCGGTGCAGCGCTGACGATCGGCGACAAACTCACCGGCGGGCGTTTGTTCGGTGCAGGCGGAATCTTGGCCGGCGTCAATTCCGCACTGCCGCAGTTCCCGTTGCCGATCGTGGGTCAATCCGACCTCGGCATCTGGCTGATTGCGGTAGGGGCACTCATGAGGTTCGTGCTGTGACGTACGCGGAATGGCTCCATGCTGTCGCCGATGAAATCGTCAAGCGCG
>JBHOQW010000167.1:0-19392 GCA_042408665.1 Dehalococcoidia bacterium | reverse complement strand
TATCGGGAGATAGCGCTCCGCGTGCTTCTCCTTCAGGATGACCACCCGCTGATAGTTCATCAGGTGGACCCTGATGCTTTCGATGGTCATCTCAACCACGCCGCTACCTCCAAGTCCACCCGGCAATCCTACCGTCTACCGTCTACCGAAATCATAGGACTGCCCCGGCAGCCCGTCAACGAATCATCCAGTCGGGAAGGGGGCAAAGCGTCACGAGTTCAGCCGCCGGCATGGGCCTTCAGGGACCGTTGCTCGCCGGCACGCGCCCGGCGCGCGCCTGCACCGCCAGCCCGTACAACGCCACGGCGAGCACCACCGGTGCGTACAGCAACAGCACCGCCGTCACCCCCAGGGCGTCGGCCGCGGCGCCCGCCGCCAACAGGAGCAGCAGTGAGGCGCTGTTGGCCAGCAAAAGCTGCGTCCCCAGGTACCGGCCGCGCATCGTTGCCGGCGCCCGCTCGTGGATCACCGTCTGGGCGGGAGCGTTGACCAACGCGTAGAAGAAGCCCATCGGCACGGCGCAGGCCATCGTCACCAGCACCAGCAGCGACAGCGTGGCCGTGCCAAACCGCGGCCTCTCTCGGCCGATGGCGTCGATGAACTGCCGTGCCCCGGCCTGCTCCAGCGCCCGCGCGATCAGCTCCACCGAGGCCAGCGCCACCAGGGCCAGCACCACCCCGAACAGCCCGATGGTGACGACGAGCTGCTTGGGCAGCCGGCGCGTGATCCAGGGCAGCAGGCGCAGGCCGGCCACCGCCCCCAGCGCCACCGGCGCGAACACGAACACCGCGTTATCGGCGGCGATGTCCAGTACGTCGTGTACAAAGCGCGGCACCAGCAGCCCGAAGAGCATGGCCAGGCTGCTGCTCACCGTGAGTTGGGCCAAGGCCAGCTTGCTCAGCGGGTCACGACGGATAACACGCACCACCTCACCGATGTCAGCCGCCACCATGCGGACCATCCCGCGCACGCTCATCGGCCGCCGCAACAGCTCTGGCTCAAACCCGCGCGGCAGCCAGGCCACCAGCGCGGTGGCGAGCAGGTATCCCACCACCATCACCCCGAAGAACAGGTGCGGGCCGCCGGTTTTCAGCAACGCCGGCGCCAGCACCACCATCCCCAGAAACTGCGAGCCGGTGAGGGTGAGCTGGAACAGGGCGTTGGCGGAGATGAGCTGCTGGCGACCGACCAGCGCCGGGATGCTCGCCGATTCTGCCGGGGTGAAGAACTGGCCCACCGTGGAAAAGCAGAGCGTGATCAGGAACAGGGCCGGCACCCAGCGGTCCAGCAGGAGGTACAGCACGGCCAACACCGCCCGCAGTGCGTTGGTGACGATGAGCACCGTGCGCTTGTGCCAGCGATCCACCATCACGCCGGCGGGGATGCTGAAGAGCACCGATGGCAGCATGAAGGCCAATACCAGCAGTGAGCCGTAGATGCTGGAGCCGGTGCGCTCGGTGATCAGCACCAGCAGCGTGAACATGAGGCCATTTTGGGCGGTTTGCGAGACGAGCTGCGCCGCCCACAGGCGCAAGAAGCCGCGGTTGCGCAGCACCGGCCCCGGCTGCACGGGTTGCGCGGGAACGCCGGTGGGCAGGGGCGCGGTCATGCGCTCGCGCTCCGTTGGAGCTAACGACACGGGGGTATCGCGTCCGGCGGCGATGGCTTATCCCTCACGCGAGTGTGCCGGCGGGGCGGCGGCGGGCGGCTCCGGCAGGACGCGGCCGCGCCGCACGAAGGCCTTCAGGCGCTTTTCCAGCTCGCGCCGCTCCAGCAACACCAACCGGCCGCAGGTCAGGCACTTCAGGCGGATGTCGGCGCCCAACCGCACGATCTGCCACTCGTAGCCGCCACAGGGGTGCGGTTTGCGCAACCGCACCACGTCGTCCATCCGAAACTCGACCGGGCCGGGCATACCCCGCGCTCCTCCGCCGTGGCTACGCGGTGGACTCACACGCTCCGGCGCCGCTCGCCCGGTAGCGGTTGATCTCGTCCCGGTACCGCTGCGCGGCGGCGCGGGCGGCACGGACGAAGTCTGGCCCGCGCGAGGCGTACAACACCTGCCGCGACACGTTGATCAGAAACCCGCCCGTGCCCTCGTCCACCGCGCGCACGGCCGCGGCCGCGTCGCCGCCCTGCGCCCCCAGACCGGGCATTAAGAACGGCAGCTCCGGGCACAGCCGCCGCAAGCGCGCCGCATCCTCAGGATAGGTTACCCCCACCACCAACCCGACGTTGCCGTGCCGGTTCCACGCACGCGCGCGCAGGGCCACAACCTCGTACAGCGGACGGGTACCACCGTCGCTCAGGACTGCCACGTCCTGGAAGTCGCGAGCGCCGGGATTGGAGCCGCGACACCAGATAAACACGCCCCGCTCGGCGCGCTCGATGAACGGGCGCACGGCGTCTTCACCACCCCACGGGTTGACGGTGACGGCGTCAAAGCCCCATACGTCAAACAGCGCCCGCGCGTAGGCGGCCGACGTGTGGCCGATGTCGCCCCGTTTGGCGTCGCCCAGCACAGGGATGTCCGGCGGGACCGCCGCCAGCGCGTCGGCGAGGACGCGGTAGCCGTCGCGGCCCAGCGCCTCAAAGAAGGCGAGGTTGGGCTTGTAGCAACACACCAGATCGGCGGTAGCCTCGATCACGGCGCGCAGGAAGGCGGCCGGATCCGTCGTCGGCATGTGCGCCGGGTCCGGGTCCAGGCCCACGCACAGAAGCGAGCCGTTGCGGGCGGCGGCGCGCCGCCATTTGTCCATGAACGACACCACGTCGGCCTCGGCGGACGTCTCGCCGGTATTGTACACCCCACCCTGGGCCGGGGCGGGCCGCCGTTATGCAGGGCACGCCGGCCGTTCCCCCCGGGCGCGGGCGCTGCTATGCTCGGCACGTGCGCATCGACGTCGTGCTCCTCCCTGTTCTCCTGGACGAAGCGTTTGCCGGGGTGTGCGTCGTGGTGGACGCCCTGCGCGCCACCTCGACAATCGCCACCCTGCTGGCGCGCGGCGTGGTCGAGGTCGCCGTGACCGAGACGGTCGAGGAAGCGCGGGCGCTGAAGGCCACCCGCCTGCCCGACCATCTCCTGTGCGGCGAGGCGGGCGGCCTGCCGCCGGCCGGGTTTGAGTACGGCAACTCACCGGCCGAGTTCAGCCGCCTGGACCTGCACGGGCGCCGCGCCATCCTCGCCACCAGCAACGGCACCCGCGCCCTGGCCCGCGCCGCAGGCGCCACCCTGGTGCTCACGGGCAGCCTCCTCAACCGCACGGCGGTGGCCCGCGCCGCTCTCAGCGCGGCGGTGCGCGGCGGCGTGGACCTGGCCTTCCTCTGTGCCGGCACGGAGTTCGGGCACTCGTTCAGCCTGGAAGACACCGCCGTGTGTGGCGCGATCATCGAGCAGGCGGTGGCCGCGCATGAGGGCCCCCTTGGCGACCTCACGCTCACGGACAGCGCCATGGCCGCCTACCGACTGTGGCGCTCCTACACCAGCCCCCGCCTGCTGCTCGGTGAATCCACGCACGGGCAAACCTTGGCCCGCCTCGGCCTGAAGGATGACCTGGACTTCTGCGCCCAGATCGACCTGTACGCCGTGGTCCCACACCTGGAACGCGGCGACGACGGCACCCTGGTGCTGCGGGCCCGGTGAGACGGCCACCAAATGATACACGAGGAGCAGGCGCCTGCACCTGCCGGCCACACCGCCCGCGGCGGGCCGGGCGCGGGCGTTCGTTCCCACGCCGAGGAGCGCATCATCGCCCACCTGCGCCCGCGGCCCGGCGGCCGCTACCTTGATGTTGGCTGCGGCACGGGTGAGGACGCCGTGGCGCTGGCGCGCCAGGTCGTGCCCGGCGGGCTAGCGCTCGGGCTTGACGTGAATGCAGACGCGCTTCGCGGTGTTCCCCGGGGCACCACACTGCCGGTCACGTTCCTGCGCGGCGATGCCGAGGCGCTGCCGTTCCGCGATGGGGCGTTCGACGGGGTACGCGCCAAGCGCACGCTTCACCATGTGCAGGCGCCGGCACGGGCGTTGGCCGAGATGGTACGCGTCACGCGGCCTGGCGGCCGGGTCATCGCGTTTGAGCCCGACTGGGGCACCGCGGCCGTCTCCGGCGCCGATCCCGCCATCACACGCGCGGTGCTCGCGCACTGGTGCGCTACCCGCCTGCACGGCTGGCTGGGCCGCACCCTCCCCGGCCTGTTCCGAACCATGGGCCTGATCGACATCCGCGTGGAACCACTCACCGAACACACCACCACGCGCGACCCGGCCACGGACGGCCTGTGGGAGTGGCTGGTGCGCCGCGCGGCCGAGCGTGCTGCCAACGACGGTGTGATTACGGGCGAGGACGCGGCACGCTGGCTGGCGGACCTGGACACCGCCGAGCGCACCGGCCGCTTCTTCGCGTGCCTGACCTTCGTGCTGGTGAGCGGGCGTCGCCCCTCGGCACCTCGGCGCTGGCTGGGGACGGGCCGGCGTCAGCCCAGCGCTCGCTCAAGATCGGCCAAGGACGAAGGCGGAGGCGGCCGGAGCCCGTAGCGAGCGTCGGCAAACCGCTCGCTGAGAACCACGGCCACAGGGGTGCCCAGCGCCCGCGCCAGCTCCGGCGCGAACTCGTGCGGCGTGGCCGCCGGCGGCCGCGCCACGCCCCGCCCCTCGGCGCGCTGCAGGGCGCGCAGGTACAGCCGCCGCACGGCCAACACCGCGGGCGGTAGGTCCGGCTCTGATGTGCCTGCCAGACGCCGGAAGCGGCCGGCCAGGGCTCCCACCAGGGCGGCCAGGTCGGTGCCCAGCCCGCCCTCCTGCAGCGCCTCGCGCGTCTCTCCCGATCCTTGTTCCCGCCACGGCCGCCGCAGGCGCCGGAAAACCAGCCAGAGAATGAAGCCGACCAGCGCGGCCAGCGCCAGCACGAGGACGGCCTTAAGCAAGAAGATAAGCGCGGTAAGGATCAGGCTCTGCTCGCTGTGGCGCTGCACCTGCTCGGCGGTGTGGGTGGCGACGTTGCGCGGCTGCGGCCACTCGAGCGGCCGCCCGCCGGTGATCAGGCGCACCAGCCAGAGCACGAGCAGGGCGATCGGGTAGGCGATGATGAAGATCACCAGGTCCAGCAGCCGCAGCGCGGCCAGGCCGACGGGCGCCAGCAGGCGGTTGAGCGCGTCCAGAGGGAACAGGCCGGCAGCGAGGCTGAGCAGGGCCAGCAGCGCCACGGTGCCGCCCAGTGTGAGCAGCCAGGGACCGTGCAGGAAGGCGCCGGGCTGGTGCTCGGCCTGCGCCAGGTGCACCAGCGCCAGCGCGAGCAGCCCGAGCATGAAATACGGCAGCGCCGCTGTGTTGATGGCGACGGCCGCTCGGCTGCCCTGCCAGAACAGCACCAACACCACTACTGCGGCCAGGCCCACGCTGGTGGAGCGCAGGGTGCGCGCATAGGTGAGGTCGCGCTGGGCGGCCCACACGCCCCGGACCCAGCCGGCGCACAGCGCGGCCACGCCCCACGCGGCCGGCCAGCGGCCGCGCAGGAACCCGTCCGAGTGTGCGGCCAGCTCCGTCAGCCAGGCGAGCGAGAGCGGTCCGCCAGACGGGTTGTATTGCAGGTTCCCCAGGACGAGCAGCGCCAGCAGCGTGCTCACCGCGCCGGCCAGCGCCAGCGGCGGGGCGCTCACGTCGAAGCGCAGGAGCAGGCGCACCAGGTAGAACCCGCCAAGCACGGCGGCCCACACCGTCAGGAACGACGGCCCCCCACCTCCGGCCACGGCCGCCAGCGCCGCCGCGGCCATGAACAGCACCACGGCTTCACTGGTGAGCAGCGTGAACTCCGCCAGCCGCCGCCACATCACCCCCTCCTCAGCCGGGTCGTGCCCAGCGGCGCACCGGGTCCGCCTCATCGCGCACGGCACCGTCCGCCGGCGGGACCGGATCGCGCGGGCGTCGCGCTCCTTCGCCGCCCGTCGCCAGCCATTCACGCTCGATGCGACGCATCGCCGCCGCGAGGTTGTAGACGTGCACGCGCTCGCAGGGCGGGGGTGGGTCGTCGCCCACCCAGAGCAGGGTGGTGGGATGGCCGCGCCGGGCCAGCCGCTCCAGCCGGGCGGCGAGGCCCTCGGATGGGAAGCCCGCTACCGCCACCACCGTGGCGCCCATTGGCAGGTTATAGGCGGCTTCTGCCAGCACGCTCGCCAGCGGCGCGATGGTGAACGGCGCCACCATCGCCAGCGCCTCCAGCACGCGGGTGAGCTGGTCGGGGTCGCGGCCGGGCGGCACGGTGATCGGGCGGTCGGCGCCCGGCACGCTGCTGTTGGCCACCAGGCCCACGGCGTAGCGCCGCGCCTCGGCCCAGCGCGCCACGGACCCGGTCACCGTGACCGCGCGTTCCAGGAGCACGGGGTCGTACCCCTCCCAGATCTGCGCGAAGGTGTCCACGTTGAGCGCTAGCAGCAGATAGAGGGAGGCGGAGGGCTCGTACACGCGCGATTGCAGCGCCTGGCGGCGGGCGGTAGCCTTCCAGTCGATGCGTTTGAGCGGGTCGCCGGGGCGGTAGTCGCGCAAGCCGAGGATGCGGCTGGGGTCTTCAAAGAGGCGCGAGCCGGAGCGGGCCTCGCCGAACGGCCGCTCGGTGGGCAGGCCCAGTTCCGGCAGCTCCGCCAGGCGCGGCAGGACCGTGACGTAGTGGCGTTGCGGCACCTCCCGCTCGATGGGGAACAGACCGAAGACGTCGCCGGAGCGCAGCAGCGCCGGGCCAAAGGGGTAATAGCCACGCTGGCGGCAGAGGAAGCGGTGCCGCCATGACACCCGCTCGTACCAGGCTAGGGCGGTGCTGCGGTCGACCTGGAGGGAGCCGGGACGGGCCGACGGCGCGGCATGGGCGTCCAGCGCGGGTAGGGTTTCGGGGACGTACTCGCGCACCTCGACCCAGGGCAGCGGCAACGCCTTGCGGTTGGCCAGGCTATAGTGCACCTCGAGGGTCTCACCGACGAACGCCCGGTGCTCCGGAAAGTGGCGACGGTACTCCAGCCGCTCTAGGGAGAGACGGCTCCACAGGCGCGAAAGGCCGCCCGCCAACGCCACCAGCGCGCCCACGGCGGCCACCGCCGGCTCGCGGATGCCGACGCCCACCAGCAGCAACAGCGCGGCGAGGCCGAGCCAAACCTCACGAAAGAGCAATGGCCCCCTCCCTGCACGGGTATGCGGCTACTCCAGCACCGGCACCGGCACCGATCGCAGGACCTCGTCCACCACCCCGGCCGCATCCCGGCCGCGCAGCCGCGTCTGTGAGGACAGGATCAACCGGTGCGGCAGCACGTAGGGCGCCAGCCGCTTGATGTCGTCCGGGAGCAGGTACGGGCGGCCCCGGATGAGGGCCAGGGCACGCGCGGCGCGGAACAGGGCCAGGCTGGCACGGGGGCTAGCGCCCAGGTCCAGGGCTGGGTGCTGCCGGGTAGCGCGCACGATCTGCACCAGGTAGCGCCGCACCACCGGCTCCACGTGCACCCCCTCCGCCGCCCGTGCCATGCGGCGCAGCTCGTCCACCCCCACCACGGGCGTAAGGTGGTCGAGCGGGTTCTCCCCTTCAAAGCGCATCAGCATGGCCTCCTCCTCGGCCTCGGTGGGGTAGCCCATACTCAGGCGCAGGAGGAAGCGGTCGAGCTGCGCCTCGGGCAGCGGGAAGGTGCCCTCCAGCTCAATCGGGTTCTGGGTAGCCAGCACCAGGAAGGGGTGCGGCAGGGACAGCGTCTGTCCGTCCACGGTGATCTGCCGCTCCTCCATCGCCTCCAACAGCGCTGCCTGCGTGCGCGGGGTGGCGCGGTTGATCTCATCGGCCAGCACGATCTGGGCGATGATCGGGCCGGGGCGAAACTCGAAGGTGGCATCGCGCTGGTTGTACACGTTGATGCCGGTAATGTCGGAGGGGACGAGGTCCGGGGTGAACTGGATGCGCCGGAAGGAGCAGTTGAGCGACCGGGCGATGGCCTTGGCCAGCGTCGTCTTGCCGATGCCCGGCACATCTTCAATGAGAATATGCCCCTCCGCGATCAACGCCACCAGCACTAGGTCGATCACGTCGTCTTTGCCCACGATCACGCGGGCGATGTTCTCCTTGACGCGGGCGGCCAGCGCGGCGATGGCGGCGGCGTCGGCTTCGCTGAGGCGGCGCTCGGTAGCGGTCACGGGCGACAGTTCTCCCAAGGCCAACGACACGATTAGACTGCGATCGTAGTCGCGGGCGAAATGAGATACAAGCGGACGTTCGAGAGGCGGGCATGACGGCACCCGTTGTCGATGTGGCGGTGATCGGGGCCGGGATCGTGGGCGCGGCCACCGCCTGGCGGCTGGCCGAGGCCGGGGCGCGGGTGCTGGTGCTGGAAGGGAGCACGGTGGCCGCAGGCGCCACCGGCAGCAGCTTCTCCTGGCTGAACGCGGTGAGCAAAGAGCCGGAGGCATACCACCGCCTCAACGCCCTGGGCATGGCCGAGTACGAGGCCGTCGGCCGCGCGTTGGGCGAAGAGGTGCGGCGGGGCGGCGGCTGCCTGGAGTGGGCAGACACGGAGGACGGGGCACGACGCCTGGCGGAGCGGGTGGCGCGCCTGCGTGCCCGCGGCTACGCGGTGCGCTGGCTCGACCACCGGGAGGCGACAGAGCTGGAGCCGGGCCTCCTGCTCGGCGGGGTCGAGGCCGTCGCCTACTACGAGCGTGACGGCTGGGTAGACGCCCCCACGGTGACGCGGGCACTGCTCGCGCGGACCCGCGCGCTCGGCGGCGCGGTGCGTGAGGGGGCGCCGGTGACGGCCCTGCACACCGATGGCCGGCGGGTAGCGGCGGTGGTCGCCGCCGGCACCCGCATCGGGACCGGCGCGGTGGTGATCTGCGCCGGCACCGGCACGCCGGCCCTCACCGGGATGCTTGGGGTGTCGGTGCCCCTGGCGCACCGGCCGGGCCTGCTGGCCGTGACCACGCCGGTGCCGGCCGGCACGCTGAGTCGGGTGGTGTACGCGCCCGGCGTGCACGCCCGGCCGGATGTGAGCGGCGGCCTCCGCCTGGGCGCCGAGGACGTCGACGTCCTTGCCTCGGAGGGAACGCCGGCGGAGCCGCCGCCGCGCTGGGCCGACGTGCTGGTGGCGCGCCTCCGCGCCGCGCTGCGCATCCCGCCAGCGACGCGCGTGCAGCGCGTCTTCATCGGCGTGCGGCCCGTGCCGGCGGATGGGGTGTCGGTGGTGGGACGGCTGCCGGGGTGGGACAACGTGTACGTCGCCGTCACACACAGCGGCGTGACGCTGGGCCCGCTGCTCGGCCGTCTGCTGGCGACAGAGGTGACCACCGGCCGGCCGGACCCGCTGCTGGCCCCCTTCCGGCCGGACCGCTTTGCGCCCGGGTGATGGATCCTGCTCAGCCCGTCGTGGCGGCAGCGCGCGGGCCCGTGCCCACCCGCCCTCTCCTGCGTGGTGCGGGCGAGGGGAAGCCCGGCGCGGGCGAACAAGCTCCTCGCCGCTCCGCCCTCTCCCGCCGGGCAGGAGAGGGCGGGTGGGGGGCCGGTCTTTCCCCCGTTTCCCTCATACCGCGACGACGTTTGACCCTGCCGTGTGGCCCTCGCTATCCTCGTGCGGCAGAGGAACGAGGCACGAGCAACCGCTTGCGCCCGTTCGTTCCTCACTCCGCTCCGCATAGAGGGTGGGCATGAAGGCGGAAATCGTCTCCATCGGCACCGAGATCCTGCTGGGCGACATCCTGGACACCAACACCCACTACATCGCCCAGCGGCTGCCCGCGCTGGGCATCGACCTTTACTTCACCCACCAGGTGGGCGACAACCTCGAGCGCCTCACCGATACCCTGCGCCTGGCCTGGAGCCGCTCGGACCTCATCCTCTGCACCGGCGGCCTCGGCCCCACGGAGGACGACGTCACCCGCGAGGCCATCGCTCGCGTGCTGGGCGAAACGCCGGCCGTGGACCCGCAGCTTGAGGCCGAGCTGCGCGCCTGGTTTGCCCGCCGCGGCGCGCCCATGCCGGAGCGCAACCTGAAACAGGCCTGGCTCACCCCCTCCACCCGCCCGCTCCCCAACCCGCGCGGCACCGCCCCCGGCTGGTGGAGCGAGAAGGACGGGCGCATCATCATCGCCATGCCCGGCCCACCCGCCGAGATGACGCGCATGTGGGACAAAGAGGTGGCGCCTCGCCTGCGCGAGCGCGCCGCCGGCGCGGTGATCATCTCGCACACGGTCAAGACCGCCGGCATCGGCGAGGGCGCCGTGGACGAAATGGTCAGCCACCTGCTCAAGAGCACCAACCCCACTATCGGCGTCTACGCCAAGGCCGACGGCGTGCACCTGCGCATCACCGCCAAGGCGGCCACCGTGGACGAAGCGGAGGCGCTCATTCGCCCCGTGCAGGAGGAGGTGGAGCGCATCCTGGGCACGGCGGTGTGGGGCCGCGACGACGACACCTTCGAGGCCGTGATCGGCCGCATGCTGCGCGAGCGCGGCCTCACCCTGGGCACGATGGAGTCGGCCACCGGCGGCCTGCTGGCCAGCACGATCACGGACGTGCCCGGCTCCTCGGATTACTTCCGCGGCGGCCTGGTGGCCTACGCCACCGACCTGAAGATCGCCTGGGGCGTGGATCCGGCCGTTATCGCCCAGCACGGCGTCATCTCCGCCGAGTGCGCCAAGGAGATGGCGCGGGCGGCGCGCGAGCAGGTCAGGGCGGACCTGGGCGTGGGCATCACCGGCGTGGCCGGGCCGGACGAGCAGGAGGGCAAACCGGTGGGCACGATGCACGTGGCCGTGCACGACGGGGCGGAGGCCCACGTCATCTCCTACCAGTTTGCCCAGGGCCGGGAGGCGGCCAAGCGCCGCGCGGTGACGGTGGCCTTCCAGCTCTTGCGCCGCGTGCTCCTGGCCGAGACCGCCCGGCGCTAGCGTACGGGTTCCGCTCCCGAGCCCGCGCGGCTACCATGGCCCCGTGACGCCCCTCATCATCCGGCTCGGCGCCAACAACGTCTACGTGCTGCGCGGCGCGGACGGCGCGCTCTGCATCGACGCCGGCCCGGACTACGACGGCGCCTGGCAGGAGCTGACCGCGCAGCTCGCGGCCCACGGCCTGGGTGTCACGGACGTGCGCGCCGTGATCCTCACCCACCGCCACCTGGACCACGCCGGCCTGGCCGCCCGCTGGCAGGGGGCAGGGGTGCCGGTGTACGCCGGGCACGGTGACGAGGTCGGCCTGACGCTTGACCCAGATGAGCGGGCCACGCTGCGCGAGCGCACCCTGGCCATGCTCATCGAGCACGGCGTGCCCGAACCGCTGGCGCGGGCGGTGGTCTCCGGCGCCAGACGGCCGACCGGCGCCGCGGAGCACGGCAACGGCTGGCCGGGCCCCTTGCGCATGACGCCGGTGCGGCCGAACGCCCTGCTACGCGACGGCGACGAAGTGACGCTCACCGGCCAGCGCCTGCGCGCGCTCGCCTGCCCCGGTCACACGCCGGGCACACTGGTGCTGCAGGATATCGTGACCGGCGACCTGTACACCGGCGATCACCTCCTCTCGCGGACGGTGGCCACCGTCGGGATCCAGTTCGCCGGCCCGCACCGCTGGCCGAGTATGCCGCCGTTCATCCGCTCGCTCACGCGGCTGCGGGAGCACGGGGGGGCGCGCGCCTGGCCCGGCCACGGCGAGCCGATCACGGACGCGGCGGAGGCGGTCGCCTGGTCGCTGCGCTACCTGGAGCGGCGGGCGGCGCGCCTTCGGCAGCGGCTGGCCGCCGGCCCGGCCACCGCGTACGACCTGGCAGTGGGCCTGTTTCCGCACCTCCAGCCCCATCACCTGTACGCGGTGCTGGCCGAGACGATCGGGCTTCTGGACTGGTTGGTGGAGCACGGCGAGGCGCGCTGGCAGCACGGTGAGGGACGCTCCATCTGTTGCCCGGCGTGAGCGCGTGTCACGAAACCCGAGAGATGCCGGCATGGCGACCACGACGTGGAACGAACAGCTGGCGACGCACCGTTACGCCGATCTGGGCGACGTCCGCCTGCATTATGTCGAGGCCGGCGCCGGCCCGCTGGTGGTGCTCCTGCACGGCTTCCCCGAGTTCTGGTACTCCTGGCGGTACCAGATCCCGGCCCTGACATCGGCGGGCTTACACGTGGTGGCGCCGGACATGCGCGGCTACAACTGGTCGGACAAGCCGCCCGGCGTGAGCAACTACCGGGTCGAGACGCTGGCTCGCGATGTGGAGCGGTTGATCCGCGCCTGCGGCGCAACGCGCGCCGCCGTCGTGGGCCACGACTGGGGCGCGATCGTCGCCTGGTGGTTCGCCATGCTCCACCCGGAGCGGCTCACGCGGCTGGCGATTCTGAACGTGCCCCACCCTGCCTACACGCTGGAGCCAGGGCTGATGCGGGCAGCTAGGGTGGCGCTATGGCGGCAACTGCTGCGGAGCTGGTACGTATTCTTCTTTCAGCTCCCTTGGCTGCCGGAGGCGGCCGCGCGCGCCGGCGGCTTCGCGGCCCTGCGCCGCACCCTGCGCCGCGACCCGGCGCGCGCCGGCGCCTTTACCGACGCCGACATCACCCGCTATGTGGAGGCGTTGGCTCAGCCGGGGGCGCTCACGGCCACGGTCAACTACTACCGCGCCTTGCTGCGCCGCAGCCCCTGGGACCTGCGGGCGCGGCTGCGCCGCGTCGAGGCGCCGGTGCTGGTGATCTGGGGTGAGCGGGACCGCTACTTGGAGGCGGGGCTGGCCGCGCCGCCCCGGCGCTGGGTGCCCAACGCGCGGGTGGAGCGCCTGCCGGACGCCAGCCACTGGGTGCAGCTCGACCGCCCGGAGCGGGTGAACGCGCTGCTGCTCGAATTTCTGTGTCAGTGAAGTCAGGTTATTGAGAAGCTATGGTCGATCGGCAGGCGGCAGGTCGATGGCTCCGAGGAGAATGGATACGACCAATGAGATGCGCTTCCGAGCCCGTTCGAATTCCTCGGGTGTAAGGCGCGTCAGGTCCATCGGCGCCTTTTCCACCGTCTTGCAGACGATCTCTCGTAACCCACGCTGCCGCTCCCACTCCTACTTCTGGCCGAGAAACACCAAAGCATGCGTCCCGGCAGGACGCTGCCCGCAGTGACCCAGCGCAACCAAACCGCGCGCCGCCGCGACTTCAGCCTCGGCTTGCCGCCACCACGACTCCACGTCAGGCCTCACGAGGCTACTCCGTCAGTTTGCGGTACAGCGTGGGCAGGCGGGAGGGCAGCGACTCGATGTCGGCTACCACCTCGTAGCCGATATCCTCACACATCGTCTTGAGGTAGTCGTGCCCGGCGCGGTCCACCGTCAGGCAGAACGGCACGATCCCTTTCCGCTTGGCCTCGTTGAGGGCCATCTTCGTATCGTGGATGGCGTACTCCTTCTCGGTGCGGTCACGGCCGTAGCCGTGGTCCTGCGGGCGGCCGTCCGAGACCAGGAAGAGGATCTTCACCTTGGCGTCGTGCTGCTCCAGCTTGCTGATGGTGTGGCGGATGGCCGGACCCATGCGCGTGCTGCGGATGGGCACGATCTTGTCGATGCGCTTCTTCACCCGGTCGCTGAACGGCTCCGCCAGGTCCTTGATAACGTAGAACTCGACGTTCTCGCGTCCGTAGCCGGAGAAGCCGTAGATGCCGTAGGTATCGCCGATCGTCTCCAGCGCCTCCATGAGGAGGACCGTCGATTCCTTCTCCAGGTCGATGATCCGCTTGGGCGGGTTCTGCAGCTCGCGGGCCCGCTTCTGTGCCCACCAGGTGAGGTACTTGCGCGGGTCGTCGTCGAAGTCGTCGTCGTCGCGCCGGTCGCGACGCACGATCTCCTCGTCCGTAGAGGCGGACATGTCGAGTAAGAAGGCGACGGCGACGTCGCGCTCGACCTTGTTCCGTCGCCAGTAGAGCTTGTCATCGGGCGTGCTGCGCGCTCGCCGGTCAACGGCGTACTCGATCAGGGTGTCGAGGTCAAAGTCCTCGCCGTCGTACAGCCTGCGGATCTTGCGGAACAGCTCGGGGCGCAGCAGCTCAAACTGCTTGCGGGTCTGGGCCACCAGCGCCGAGTGGGATTCCAGCGTTTTCTGGAAGAAGCTCTCATCGCCTTCCTCCAGCCAACGCTGCACCACGCGGCACCAGCGCGGCTTGTAGTCGTTGGCACGGAAGTCCCACTCGTCGTAGTAGAAGTACTCCTCCTGCCGGGTCAGCTCCTGGGCGTTCTCCTCCTCCGGG
Source organism: Dehalococcoidia bacterium (assembly GCA_042408665.1). Classification (GTDB taxonomy): domain Bacteria; phylum Chloroflexota; class Dehalococcoidia; order CAUJGQ01; family CAUJGQ01; genus CAUJGQ01. The sequence continues at coordinate 5,176 of JBHOQW010000167.1, read as the reverse complement.
CTGCTCACCGGCTGTCCATCCTTGACGGGCTGGTTGGGCTTGCCCTCCTGCGCGGGCGTGCCCGCCTCCTTCATCAAGTTGGAGAGGAACATGCCGGTGGACTCGTCCAGGTTCCCCTCCATGAAGGCGGAGATGTCGATCTCCACGCTCTTTTCCAACAGTTCCTTGAGCTGCTCCGGGCTGAGCGGCGCGAACTGGCCCTGCCCCGCCTGCCGCTGCGCCTCGTCACGCAGGCGCATGAGCAGTTGCACCAGCTCCGGCTTGAAATCGCCGCGGAAATCCACCGCCTCCGGGCTGGTGTACTCCTGCTCCGCCCCCTGCGGTATCGCCTGCGCCAGTTGCTCCAGGCCGGGCTGGGTCGACTCGCCCCGGGCGCCGGCCAGCAGGTCCAGCGAGATGAGGTCCTCGTCGATGCCCTCCCACGCCTCCGGGGGCAGGTCCTCCGGCAGCACGTTGGGGATGGTCATCGCCAGCTCATACAGGCGGAGGGTCACCTCGGCCGCGTCCTCCACCTGCGCCCCCGGCTGCTGCACCTGGCGCAGGAGGGCGATGGCCGCGCCCATGAGCGGCGCGATCGGCGCCGGCCAGCGCACGGTGTCCAGCCCGTCTAGGCTGACCCGGATCAGGTTCTCCACGAACGCCTGGCGCAGCGGCATCCGCTCCACCGGGTCGCGCTGCGCCAGCTCCCGCCGCTGCACCCGGCTGAGCGGCCCGCGGATACCGCCGTACTCGCGCCGGATGAGGGCGTCGATGCGCGCGTCCTCCACCACCGTGAACAGGTCCGAGGCCAGGCGCCGGTCGTCGAACAGGTCGAAGAAGCGTTCCATCTCCGTGAGCGGCACGCGGGCACGGGTCACCTCGGGCACAGGGGTGGAGGTGAGGGTATCCCATGCGCCGGTCTGTCCCTCGTTCGCCAGAGCTTGGGCGGCGCCCTGGAGGGTCTCTGCACCCGCGGCCTGGCGGGCGGCCAGCCGCTGCCGCTCCCAGGCCCAGCGCCGGTTCTCCAGCAGCGCCGCCGGCTGATCGAAGCGGAAATGGAAGGACTTGAACTCCAGGTGGGCGGCCTGGTGGGTACTATAGACCTTGTAGATGGCGAAGTTTTCCGCTTTGTCGTGGGTCACCTCCACCACCGGCGGCAGGTAGACCGTGGTGCCCTCCGTGGTGGGCCGGTCCTCCGAGACCCAGCCCACACCCTTCTCCGCCAGAGCCGTGGCGGACTGGATGCTGACGTTGGCGCCGGTGAGCGCCTTGCAGTACATGCGCAGGATCTCCGAGACGCGGGCCAGCTCCACGCGCGAGGACAGGTTCTCCAGCACCTCCTCACCCTTGCTGGACTCTAGGCGGAAGAAGGCCAGGCCCCCCTCGGGGCTCTGCTTGAGGATCTCAAAGCCGTAGGCGTGCCACTTCTCCACATCCTCATAGCGGATGCGGTCCAGCACATTGGGCACGCTCTTGAGAAACTCCATCGCCGCCGGTCCGGAGTAGGGCGCCAGTTGTTCGGCCAGCCCCAGCAGGTGGGCGTGCGCCTCCTGGTCCATCAGCCCCAGCGCCGTAGCGCTCTCGGCGAAGAACGGGTAGGCCTGCCGCCCCGCCCGCCGGGCCACAGCACCGGCCAGGGTGAGGAAGCGGCCGCGCTGTTCCGGCTGCACGTGGTGCAACAGCCCCGGCCCCTTCTCGAAGTACACGCGCGCATCGGCCCAGCTCGTCTCCGCGATCACCAGTGCGAAGTGCAGGAACGGGCCGCGGTCGGCGCGGTCCAGGGCCGCCAGCACCTTGGGCGCGATGCCCAGGCAGGCCGCCGCCAGCTCATAAGACTTGGCGGCCAGGGCGTCCACGAACCGCACCAGGGCGCGCGCCTCGGCGAGCGTGAGCAGCGCCAGCAGGCCGGGGATCGCCTCGAAGAACTGGGCCGCCAGGGCGCTGGACTTCCACGTGCCCTTGTAGAGCTGGCGGCCCAGCTCGGCCCACTCACAGAGCTGTCCCACGGACAGGTGCGTGAGGCCGGCCGGACCGGCCCGGAAATAGGCCGCGGCCAGGGTGGCCGAGTCGGCGGCCAGGGTGATCCCCGTCTCCGCCCACCGCCGCAACTCGGCGAAGGGCACGGCGCGCAGCACGGCGGGCGAGGCGCGAAAGTACTCGGCCGCCGCCTCCCAGGAGCGCAAGCTCTGGCCGGCAAGGGCGATCCCCGCCGCGATCCAGGTGTCGACCTCCGCCGACGGCAGCAGTGGCTGGACCGCCTCCACCGCCTTCTGGAACTCCCTCAGCAGCGACGCGGGGTACCCGCTGAGATCGGCCTCGTACCGTTCAATCAGGGCGCGCACGCTGGCGTCCATGGCGCTCTCCGGCATCGTTCCCTGTCCCGGCCGCATCCCCGGCCGACACCTTTATCACCCTTAGGCTACCGGATCCGCCCGGCGCACGCGACCGGAACCACGGGACGATGTGCCCTGCGGCTCAACCGAGGCCGAAGTGCAGCGTCACCGCCCGCGGCGGCTCCAGGGGCACGGGACCGCCGCAGCGCGGGCAGGCGCCGCCGTTGCTGCGGTAGTACATGCGGCGGCAGTGCGGGCATCGCTGCAGCTCGTCCGGCATGCGGCCGTTGGCGCCGTAGGGCAGGCGCATCGCCCGGAACAGCCGCTCCGCCGTCCACTCCTCGTTCGTCGCCATTCCCACGCTCCTCGCGCTCGTCACCCTTCCCTCGCTCCGCCTGCTTGGATCGTCGGCCGGCGTGCCGCAGGCGTGAACCCGCCACAGGGGGCATAATGGGAGCCGCATCCCGCCTGCAGAGGAGTACCGTCATGCCCTACGAGACGTTGATCGTTGAGGTCCGCGACCGCATCGCCCTGCTCACCCTCAACCGCCCGGAGCGGCTGAACGCCCTCTCCCCTCAGCTTACCGAAGAGCTAGGTGACGCGATCGCCACCCTGGCCCAGGGCACGGAGGATGTGCGCTGCGTGGTGCTCACCGGCGCCGGGCGCGCCTTCTGCGCCGGTGCCGACACCAGCCGCATGGCCGGCGGCCAAGAGGAGCAATCACGCGGCACGCCGGAGGATATCCGTCGCTCCTTCCGCGGCGCCCAGCGCGTGATCCTGGGCCTGCAGCGCCTGGAGATCCCGACCATCGCCATGGTCAACGGCGATGCCGCCGGCGCCGGCTTCGACTTGGCCTGCGCGTGCGACATCGTCACCGCCGCCGAGCAGGCCCGCTTTCTGGTGGCGTACCGGCGCATCGGTCTCATCCCTGGCTGGGGTGGCGCCTGGCTGTACCCGCGTCGGCTGGGGCTGAACAAGGCGGCGGAGCTGATGTTCACGGGCGACTTCCTGCCGGCACAGGAGGCGTACCGGTTGGGCTGGGTCAGCTTCGTGGCGCCGGCCGAAGAGCTGCGGGAGCGCACCATGGAGCTGGCGGCGCGCATCGCCGCCGGTCCGCCCATCTCCCTGCGCCTGATGAAGCTTCTGCTCTACAAGGGGCTGCAAACGGACCTGGAGACGGCGATGCAGATGGCGGCGCTGGGCTCGACGATCACGCTCACCTCAGCGGACCACCGCGAGGGCGTAGCTGCCTTCCGTGAGAAGCGCCCACCGGTGTTCACCGGCCGCTAGCGGCGCGGCCGGGGTTCAGGCCGGAGCGGGCGCCGCGGCACGGCGCGCAGGGCGCATGCTGAACGCCATGCCAGCGGCCAGCAGGCCCAGCAGGCCGGCGACGTAGATCGCCGCGGTGTAGTTGCCCACCGCGTCGTGAATCGTGCCGGCAAACGACGCCGCCACGGCGCCGCCCACCATATGCGCGAAGGAGATCCAGCCGAAGATCGTGCCCACCGAGCGGCGGCCGAAGCGGTCCGCCGTGAGCATCACCGTGGGCGGCACAGTGGCGATGTAATCGAAGCCGTACACCACCGCGAACAGGGACATGAGCGGCAGCGTGCGGATCAACGGCAGCGCCAGCAGCGACAGGGCCCGAAAGAAGTAATAGGCGGCCAGCAGCTTGCGCGGCGCAAATCGGTCGCACAGCCAGCCGGAGACCACCGTGCCCACTACGTTCATCCCACCGATGACGCTCAGGATGCCCGCCGCCTGCGCCTCGGTGAAGCCGTGCTCCACGGCATGGGGGATGAAGTGCGTGCCGATCAGTCCCATGGTGGTGAAGCCGCAAATGGCGAAGCTGAGCGCCAGCAGCCAGAAATCGCCCGTGCGCAGCGCGACGCGCATCGGCGTGAGCGACTGGCGGGCGGCGGCGTCGGCGGCGGCCGGTCCCGCGCCGTAGGGGCGCAGGCCAAGGTCGGCGGGGCGGGAGCGCATGAGCAGGAAGGCGGCCGGCAGTACGAGGCCCAGGAGCAGGGCGGCCAGCAGTCCCACCGCCGCCCGCCAGCCCCACTGCGCCGTCACCCACACCAAGAGCGGCAGGAACACGAGCTGGCCGGCGCTGGAGGCGCCGCCCAGGATGCCGGTCACCAGCCCGCGGCGGGCCTGGAACCAGGTGTTGGCCACCGTGGCGCTCAGCACCGTGGCGATGCCGCCCGTGCCGAGGCCGACGACCAGCCCCCAGAACAGGTGCAGCTGCCACAGGTGCCGGAGCAAGACAGCCAGCGCGACGCCCACCCCGGCCACGCTGAGGAACCCGAGGGTCATGGCGCGCAGGCCGAAGCGGTCGGCGATGCGCCCGGAGAGCGGCGCCGCCAGGCCGTAGGTGAGCAGGGAGAGCGACAGGGCCAGCGAGACCTCACCCCGCCGCCAGCCAAACTCCGCCTCTAGCGGCCGGATCAGCACACCGGGCGCAGACCGCACCCCGGCGGCGGTGATCACCACCAGGAACGTGACGGCCACCACCACCCAGCCGTAATGCAGGCCGTGGCGCGCCGCCCAGGCCGCCGGACTGAGGCGCGGTGCAACGCCAGCGCGCGGGAACACACGGGTGCGGACATCGGCATTCCGGGCCATCGGTCACACCTCGAGACTGCATACACGCCAATCGGGAGCTATCCTACCGCTTCGACCTGCATAGCGCCCGCCCGACCGTGCGCCCGCTCGCCCCGCAAGGTCATGCAGGTGCTGCTGGCCCGCGCCACTAGCCGGCCTGAGTCATCAGTGACGTCGCACTCGACCAATCCGAGCGTCCGGCCCCGCTTGACCACCCGCCCGTCGGCCAGAAGCCGCCCCGACCAGACCGGCGCGAGGAA
>JBHOQW010000165.1:0-10985 GCA_042408665.1 Dehalococcoidia bacterium | reverse complement strand
GCCGATTACCTGCAGGAGATGGGCATCAAGACCCACTACCTGCACTCCGAGGTCAACACCCTGGAGCGGGTGGACATCCTGCGCGACCTGCGCCTGGGCGTGTACGACGTGGTGGTGGGGATCAACCTGCTGCGCGAGGGGTTGGACCTGCCCGAGGTGAGCCTGGTGGCGATCCTCGACGCCGACAAAGAGGGCTACCTGCGCTCCACCACCTCGCTCATCCAGACCATCGGCCGCGCCGCCCGCCACGTGAACGGGCACGTGATCATGTACGCCGATACGGTCACCAGCTCCATGCAGCAGGCCATCGACGAGACCTATCGCCGCCGCCGCATCCAGCAGGCCTACAACGAGACGCACGGCATCACGCCGGAGGGGATCCGCAAGGCGATCCGCGATATCAACGACCAGTTCCGGCGGGTGGCGGAGACGCGGACCGAGTACAAGGCCGGCGCCGGCATCCCGCGCGACGAGCTGGCGCGTCTGGTCAAGGAGCTGGAGGCGCAGATGAAGGCGGCGGCCAAGAACCTGGAGTTCGAAAAGGCTGCCCTGCTGCGCGACCAGATCATCGACCTGCGGCGAGAGATGCTGGGTGGCGATGCGGACGAAAGCCTGACCGCCCTCGCCGATCTCATCCTGGAACGCCGCCGCGCCGCAGCCCCGGCCGGGGGCCGCCCGCCCGCTGCGGGCGAGGGGCGCAAGGGCGGTGGCCGCGCCCGCCCCCGCTACCGCGCCTGAGCGGTAATGCTGTCCCGAACAAAAACGGCGGGCGCCCGCTCGTCTGCCGCTCGCCGCCATCTCCTGCATGCGGGCGAGGGTTTTTGGCGCCCGACGCATGCCCTTTGCCCACATCAGTCTCCTCCGCTCCCTCACCCGGAGGGGGCAAGGGGGGGTGAGGGTTCGTTCTCCGCCCGTTTCTATGCCTGCCCGTGTTCAGGTATACCCTGGCCATGACCAGAACCAGAAAGGGGGTGATCGGGTTCCGTTCAGTCGTTCTCCTTCCACGCGGGCCCCAGCACCTCGCGGCTGCCGGCACCCTCCGGGTTGCCGACCAGCCCCTCGGCCTCTAACAGGTCCATCAGGCGGGCGGCGCGCGGGTAGCCGATGCGCAGGCGGCGCTGCAGCATCGAGGTGGAGATGCGCGTGTGCTCCAGGGCCAGCTCGCGCGCCCGCTCCAGCAGCGGGTCTTCCTCCTCCTCGCGCTCCGCTTCGGCCTTAGCCTCCTCCAGCAGGTGGTCGTACTTGGGTGGACGCAGCGGCGCCAACCGCTCGTTGGCCCAGAAGTTGACGAGCCGCTCGATCTCCTGGTCGGACACGTACACCCCCTGGATGCGGCGCGGCTTGGCGGCGTCGGTGGCCAGGTAGAGCATGTCGCCGCGGCCGAGCAGCTTCTCGGCGCCGCCGGTGTCCAGGATGGTGCGCGAGTCCACCTGCGAGGTGACGGCGAAGGCGATACGGGTGGGGAAGTTGGCCTTGATCAGGCCGGTGATCACGTCCACCGAGGGGCGCTGGGTGGCGATTACCAAGTGGATGCCGGTGGCGCGGGCGAGCTGCGCCAGGCGGCAGATCTGCTTCTCCACTTCGTACGGCGCGGCCATCATCAGGTCGGCCAGCTCGTCGATGATCACCACCCACTGCGGCAGCTTCTCCACCACCTTGGGGTGCTTGTTGTACGCCTCCAGGTTGCGCACCGCCAGCTCGGCGAACCGCTTGTAGCGCGATTCCATCTCGTGGATCACGGCCCCCAGCGTGCCCACCACGTCCTCCACGTCCACGATGACCTTGGACAGGGCCAGGTGCGGGATCGGCTCGTAGCCGATCAGCTCCACCCGCTTGGGGTCGATCATCACGAACCGCACCTCATCCGGGGAGGCGTGCATGAGGATGCAGGCGATGATGGCGTTGATGCACACCGATTTGCCGGAGCCGGTGGCGCCGGCGATGAGCAGGTGCGGCATCTTGGCCAGGTCGGCCACCACCACCTCGCCGGAGACGCCCTGGCCGAGGGCGATGGCCAGCTTAGAGCGGGCGGCCACGCGCTGGAAGGCGGGGGTCTCGATCACCTGCCGCAGGGTGACGATGGCCGGCGTGGTGTTCGGCACCTCGATGCCCACCACCGGTTTGCCCGGCACCGGCGCCTCGATGCGAATCGAGGGCGCGGCCAGGGCCAGGGCCAGGTCGTTGGCCAGGCGCGTGATCTCGCTCACGCGCACGCGGGTGCGGGAGACCTCCTCCACGCGCGTCTTCGGCCGGCCGTCTCGGTCCAGTACCGGTCGGCCGGTGGCGTCGCGCTCCACCACGGTGCGGGTCTTCACCTCCCAGCCCGGCTCGATGCCGAACTGCGTCACCGTCGGCCCCTGGCTGATGGACACCACCTTGGCGTCCACCCCGAAGCTGGCTAGGGTGTCCACGATGAGCTGCGCGCGGGCGGCGTTGTCCTGCGTGGGTGTTTCTGGCGGCGCCGCGGTCAGCAGGTCGCGCGGCGGTCTGGGCCAGCGGGCGGCGGACGGCGCCGGTGCGGACGCCTCCTCCCCGGCGACGAGTCTGGCCGCCGTCCGTGCCCGCCCCACCGGTGCCCCGGCGCCGGTCGGGGCGAGCGGCACCTCCTCCTCCAGCGCGGGCGCGTCGGTAGCGGCCGTCATCGGCGGTTCGAGCGGTTCATCGCCGGGGTGAAGCATGGCGCGGAAGCCCTCCACGGCCGTCCGCCACACGCGCTGTGGGATGCGCCAGCGCCAAACGGTGCGCGCGGCGGGCGGGATGGCGGCCAGGGCGCGGCGAGTGAGGCCCGGCCAGACGAGGACGGAGGCGCCGGCAAAGGAGCCCAGCCAGAGCAGCAGGCCCAGGGGGGTGCGCGTCAGGGCGCGGCCCAGCGCACCGCCCAGCGACACCTCGGTCAGCGGCTCGCCGGCCATGTGCCAGTTCGGGGCGAGGAGGCCGAGCAGGCCCCAGAGAAACACCGCCGCCATCAACCAGCCGGCGGCGCGCCTGGCCAGCGCGCGGGAGAGAGGAGGGCGGTGGAGGTACACGGCCAGGCCCACCGCGGCCAGCGCGGGCGCCACCAGCAGCACGCCCACCCCCAGCAGGCGGGCGAACGGCGCGCCGAGCGGATGGAGGGCGGGGCGGCCGGAGAGGGTGACCGTCAGGAGGACGGCGGCGGCGGCCATCAGCGCCAGGCCGAGGGTCTGGCGCCGGACCAGCCAGGCCGCGGCCGCGCTGAACGGGTCGAAGAGAACGCCCCGGCCGCGGCCGACGGACGCGCGCTCGGCGCCCGTCCCCGTCGGTGTCGGGCGTGGCACGGTGCGAGTGCGCCTGGAGCGTCGAGTAGCCATCGAACGATCCTGTGCGGTGCGCGCGGTGTCTCGAAGCGGGGGAGCCCCATGCGGGCGGGGCCGACAGGCGGCTACACCTCCACGGCCACGGGCAGGATCATCGGCCGGCGGCGGGTGCGTTCGTAGAGAAAGCGGGCCACCACCTCCCGCACCTGCTGGTTGGCCACCCCCCATTCCAGGATATGGTCGGCGCCCTCCAGGGCGGCGGCAGCCATATCACGCGTGCGCTCTAGGAGGTCCGCCGACTCCTCGATGTCCACGAACCCGCGCGAGACGATGTCCGGCCGCCCCACCAGCCGGCCGGTCTGCCGCTCCACGGTGAAGATGATCACCACCATACCGTCGGTGGCCAGGTGGCGGCGGTCGCGCAGCACCACCTGGGAGACGTCACCCACGCCGAGGCCGTCCACGTAGACGTTGGCGGCCGGTGCCTTGCCGGCCAGGCGCGCCTCCATGCCGCGGATCTCCAGGATGTCGCCGTCTTCCAGCACCCAGGTCTGGTCCGGTGTCATGCCCATGGACTGGGCCAGGCGAGCGTGCAGGGTGAGGTGGCGGTACTCGCCGTGGATGGGCACGAAGAAGCGGGGCTTGACCAGGCTGAGGATGAGCTTCAGCTCCTCCTGGGCGGCGTGGCCGCGCACGTGCACGTTGGCCACGCGGTTGTAGTACACCTGCGCCCCCAGCTTGAACAGGTTGTCGATCACGCGGTTGACGAGCTGCTCGTTGCCGGGGATGGGCGACGAGGACAGAATCACGGTGTCGCCGGGCACGATCTCCACCCAGCGGTGGTCGCGGTTCGCCATGCGCGCCAGCGCCGAGGTGGGCTCGCCCTGGCTACCGGTGGACATAATCACCACGCGCTTGGGCGGGAGGCTGTTCATCTCCTCGATGCGCCCGAGCACGCCGCGCGGGTCGTCCAGGTAACCCAGCTCGAGGGCCATCTGGACGTTGTCCACCATGCTGCGGCCGGTGACGAACACCTTGCGGCCGTTGCGCGCGGCGGCGTCGATCACCTGCTGGATGCGGGCGATGAGGGAGGCGAAGGTGGCGACGATCACCCGCCCTTCGGCGCGCGCCATGACAAAATCGATCGATTCGCCCACCACCTGCTCCGACGGGGTGTAGCCGGGGATCTCGGCGTAGGTGGAGTCGGAGCAGAGCAGGGCCACGCCTTCCCGGCCCACCTCTGCCAGGCGGTTGAGGTCGGTGTGCTGGCCCATCACTGGGGTGTGGTCGAGCTTGAAGTCGCCGGTGTGCACCACGCGGCCGGCGGGGGTGTGCAGGATGACCCCGCAGGCGTCCGGGATACTGTGGGCCACGCGGAAGAACTCCACCCCGATCCGGCCCAGGGTGAAGCGCTCACCGGGGATGACCACGTTCACGGTGCTTTCGCGCACGCGGTGCTCCTTGAGCTTGACGTTGATCAGGCCGGCGCTGAGGCGGGAGGCGTAGACGGGCACGTTCAGGTCACGCAGGACATACGGAAGGGCGCCGATGTGGTCCTCGTGGCCGTGGGTGATGAGGATGCCGCGCACCTTGTCGCGGCGCTCGAGCAGATAGCTGATATCGGGGATCACCAGGTCGACCCCCAGCATCTCCTCTTCGGGAAACTGGAGGCCGGCGTCGACCACCACGATGTCGTCGGTGGTCTCAAAGGCCATCATGTTCTTGCCGATCTCGCCGAGGCCGCCGAGCGGGATGACGCGGAGCGTATCTCTGGGAATCATGCCGAAGCCTCGCTGGGAACCGTGTCCTCGTCGGTCGCGGGCGAGCGGGTCTGGGGCGCCGGCTGCCCCGGTGCGCCGGGGTGTCCGGCGTCATCGAACGCGGATGCCGCTGCCTAGAACAGCCGCATCTGCTGCGCGGCCGGTGGCGGCTCCGCCGTAGCCAGCGCGTCACCGCTGCCACGAGCGGCGTCCACCGCCGCCGTGAGGATCTCCGGCAGGCGTTTGAAATCCGCTTCGATGAGCGCCCGGTACCGCTCCTGGTGCAGCGCCGCCGCCGGGTGAAACATAGGCACGATGGTGATGCCGTCCACCACCTTGGGCTGGCCGTGGATGCGCGAGATGGAGGCCCCTGGGAACCAGCGCGCCATCGAGTAGCGCCCGAGTGTGACGATGACCTTAGGCTGAATGAGGGCGATCTGGCGGTCCAGGTACTTCTTGCAGGCCTCGATCTCGCCGGGCAAGGGGTCGCGATTGTTGGGCGGGCGGCACTTGACCACGTTGGTGATGTACACGTCCTGGCGGCGCAGCCCGGCCAGGGCCAAGAGCTTCTCCAGGAACTGGCCGGCGGCGCCCACGAACGGACGGCCGGTGCGGTCCTCGTTGAAGCCCGGCGCCTCGCCGATCAGCATGATGGGCGCGCGCTCCGGCCCCTCGCCGGGCACGGCGTGGGTGCGCGTTTTGGACAGATCACAATCGGTACAGCGGCGGATAACCTCGTGAAGTTGGAGCAACTCGGACATACCGGCTCCGGTCGGCTGCAGATTCGTGCGCCGCGAGCGGTGGTCTGCCGGGGAGGGACCGGGCGAACCGGGGACAGCTCACACACGCGACAGGGCGCGTCCCGGCGCGCACGGCGGACCGGGGGCTGCCACGCCGCCTTTTGCCCCATGCTAGCACGCGTCCGGCCGCGGAATCAACCGATTAATTGCTTATGACGGTGAGCCATATCGGGAGCGGCGGCGCTTGAGCAGGCGGCCGCGGTTGGGGACGTCGCGACCGAACAGGAAAGCGAGCAGGACGCCGATCAGGTAGAGGAGCAGCATCGGCACGGCGACCAGCGTCTGGGTGAGCGGATCCGGCGTGGGCGTGACGATGGCCGCGACGAGGAACACCAGCACGATCACGTACCGCCACCAGCTCAGCAGCTTGCGGCCGGTGATGAGACCGAAGCGGGCCAGGGCGAGGATGAACAGGGGCAGCTCAAACGTCACACCTACCCAGAACAGCAGGCGGGTGGCAAAGCTGATGTAGTCGCCGATCTTGATCTGGGCCTTGGCGATATCGGTGTTGAAGTTGAGCAGGAAGCGGACGGCCGGCGGCAACGTCACGAAGTAGGCGAAGATCACACCGATGGCGAAGCTGACGAAGATCCCGGCCACGACGGGCAGCACCCAGCGCTTTTCCTGGGGGGTGAGGCCGGGCAGCACGAACATCAGCGCCTGCCACACGAACACCGGCATGGCCAGGATGAGGCCGCCCAACAGCGAGACCTTGAAGAAGGTGGTGAAGTTCTCCAGCGGGCTGGTGAAGATGAGGTTGGCGTTCTGGGCCTTCTCGTGCACCGGCCGCACCAGCACCTCCATGAACTGGTTGGTGAACGTGAACGAGATCACCAGGCCCACCACCAGCCCCAGACAGCAGATGATCAGCCGCTGGCGCAGCTCCTGGAGGTGTTCGAGGATCGTCATCGGCCGACCGCCGATGAATTCCTCCTCGCCGGCCTCGGTTGGGGACTGATCCTGGGTGATAGTGGCCATCGACGTTCCGCCCGCGGAGGCGTGGTGCTACTGCGGCCGGTAGTCCGCGAATACCGGTCGTTCGTCGTCGTCAGGGCCGGCACCGTTCGGGGAGACGCCGGCCGGCGCCGGCAGGGCGGCGGTGTCCAGCGGCGGGGGTGGGGCCATGAGGTCGTTGACCGTCGCCGCGGTGGCGATCGCCTGCTGGGTCTCCACGGCCATTTCGTTCGTGCTGCTCACCAGATCCGCGGTGAACTGGTTGACCTCGCGGCCCACCCCCTCCAGCTCTTGGCGCAGCTCCTCCAGTTCCGGGGCCAGCTCCTGCCGCATGTCCTCGGCGTAGCCGCGCAGCTCGTTGATCACGCTCATCACCTGCCGGATCACCCCCGGCAGGCGCTCCGGCCCGATGAAGATCAGGGCCAGCACGGCGATGACCAGCAGCTCCAGCGGCCCGACGCCGAAGAACCCGTTCATCATGCCCGACCGCGCCCGGTGCCCGCCGCTCCCCGCCCCCGGGGCCGTGGACGGTGAGGACGGCATCCGGTGGCCTATTCGTCCTCGATGCCGTGGTCCTTGATATAGTCTACCGCATCCTGGACGGTGACGATCTTCTCGGCGTCTTCATCGGAGATCTCAATCTTGCGGTCGGGCGTGGAAAACTCCTCCTCCATGGACATGATCAGTTCCACCAGGTCGAGGGAGTCGGCGTTGAGGTCCTCGACGAACGAGGCGTTCGGCGTGACCTCGTCCTCCTCCACGCCGAGCTGCTCGACGATGATCCTGCGGACGCGTTCGAAGACTGTGGCCACTGGCACCCCACTCCTGTCTGGTTGTCGGCGCGGCCGGCCATCACGGGAGACGGTGCAGGCGACCCCGGCGTGGAGTCGCCCGTGGGCGCTGTCCCTCAGCGCGTGGCCCGTGCCGCCACGGTACCGAGCACGCCGTTCACAAAGCGCGCTGAGCTCTCGCTGCCAAAGGTCTTGGCCAGCTCAACGGCCTCGTTCACCGCCACTCGCACCGGCGTTTCATTATCGAAAAGCACCTCATAGATGGCAATACGCAGGATGTTGCGGTCGATGGCCGCCACTTCTGCAAGGGGCCACTGGGGGGCGGCTTCGGCGAGGATGCGGTCGATGGCGGGGCGGTTGGCCTGCACGCCGCGCACCAGCCGGCGCGCGAACGCCACCACCGCGGGGGGATCCGGCCGCTCCGCGCTCAGGCGCTCCAGCACCTCCTCGGCGGGATGGCGGCCGACATCGGCCTCATAGAGAGCCTGCAGGGCGAGGATGCGTGCGCGCCGGCGCGTACCCGTAGCCATCGAACCCGCTCCGTCCGGTGACTGAGGCGGCCGGGCACCGGCTGCGGCGCAGACGCAGCCCGGCGGCGCCGGCTGCTAGACCATCACCAGGCCGCCGTCCACGTGAACCACCTGCCCCGTGATATACGATGCCGCAGGGGAGGCGAGAAACGCAACCAGCGGCGCCACCTCCTCCGGGGTGCCGAAGCGCCCCATCGGGATCAGCCCCTGCACCTCCGCGCGTCGCGCCTCGCCCAGCACCGCCGTCATCTCCGTCTCGATAAACCCGGGCGCCACCGCGTTGACGGTGATGCCGCGCGTGGCCACCTCCTTGGCCACCGCCTTCGTCAACCCGATGAGGCCGGCCTTGGCGGCCACGTAGTTGGCCTGGCCGGGGTTGCCGATCACGCCCACCACGCTGGCGATGTTGATGATCCGCCCCCATCGGGCCCGCACCATCCCCCGCAGCACGGCGCGGGTGCACAGAAACGCGCCGCGCAGGTTGGTGGCGATCACCTCATCCCAGTCGGCCTCGCTCATGCGCAGGAGCAGGCCGTCGTGCGTCACCCCGGCGTTGTTGACCAGGATATCAACGCGCCCCAGTTCCTGCTGGGCCGTGGCCACCATCGCCTCCACCTGGGCGGCGTCGCGCACGTCTACGGCCACGGGCAGGGCACGCCGGCCTGTAGCCGCCACGGCCGCCGCCACGGCCGCCGCCTCGGCCGCGCCGGTGCGGTACCCGAGCACCAGGTCCGCCCCGTGGCGGGCCAGCTCCAGGGCGATGGCCCGGCCGATGCCACGGCTGGCGCCGGTGACGATGGCTGTGCGGCCGGTGAGGTCGATGCCGCTCATGGCGGGTCAACCGCGAGCGCTTTGGCGCTGTTCAGGGTATGTAGGTGCAGGTGGCGGGCGATGCGGCGGATCAGCCCGGCCAGCACCCGCCCCGGCCCGATCTCGGCCACCACCTGCACCCCCAGGCGCGCCAGCAGCTCCACCGTGCGCTGCCACTGCACGGCGCTCGTGAGCTGGCGCAACAGCTCCTCGCGGATGGCGGCGCCGCTGGTGAGCGGTTCCGCCGTGCTGTTGGCGATGAGGGGCACCTCCGGGTCGCGGAAGGTGACGCGGTCAACGGCGGCGCGCATGCCCGCCACGGCCGGCTGCATCAGCGAGGTGTGGAAGGCGCCGGAGACGTTCAGCTCCGTCACCTTGGCCGCGCCGCGGGCGCGGGCCAGGTTCATGGCGCGCCGCACGGCCGGGCGGCGGCCGCCGATCACGATCTGCCCGGCGCCGTTGAGGTTGCAGATCTCGGCGCCGCTCTCCTGACAGATCGCCTCCACCGCGCCCTCATCCAGCCCCATGATGGCCGCCATCGTGCCGGGGTTGCGCTCACCGGCTTCCTGCATCAGCCGGCCCCGCTCGCGCACCAGCCACAGCCCCTCCTCGAAGGAGAGGGCGCCGGCGGCAATGAGCGCGGTGTACTCGCCGAGGCTGTGACCGGCCACGAACCCGGGCCGGCCCTGTACCAGCGCGTGATCCCGCTCCCGCGCCGCCTCCAGGAGGGCGATGCTGACGGTGACGATCGCCGGCTGGGCGTTCACCGTCTGGCGCAACTCCTCCTCCGGCCCCTCGAAACAGAGGCGGGAGAGCGGCATGTCGAGCACGTCGTCGGCGCGCCGGAAGACCGCGCGCGCGGCGGGGGAGGCGTCGTACACGTCGCGCCCCATGCCGACCTCCTGGGCCCCTTGACCGGGGAAGACCCAGGCGAGGTCGGTCCGGGGCGGGGCCGGCACCAGAAGGCCGGCCCGACCAGGCATCCAAGCCACGCCCGTACCTCACTCATCAAAATGGGGTGGGAGCCGCCGTGCGGCCCCAGGCGGCGCGCCCCGGTGCCGACGCCGCGTCAGTCGGACAGCGATGGGCCCTCGACGGCCACGGCCTGGCGGCCGTGGTAGGTCCCGCAGGATGGGCAGGCGTGGTGGGCCAGGCGCGGGCTGCGGCACTGCGGGCACTCGACGATGTGGCCGATCTGCACGCGCAGGTGCTGGCGGCGCTTGCCCTGGCGGGCCTTGGAGTGCTTCTTCTTGGGTACTGGCGGCATGTCCATCCCTCCACGCCGGGCGCGGTGGCCGCGCCGCGGCTGCTGTCTGAGCCGACGTCCGGGGCGTCACCATTGTGGCAAGCGCGCGTCGCGCCCGCGCTGCGACACCCCCGCGGCTGGGCACGCGATATCCCGCGCCCGAACCGGACGCGGGACATCGCCTTCTATCATGCGCAACGTCTCACGAGATATCCAGTCTGCCGAGATGCGGTCATGGTGGGGTATTGGGTGTCATTTCGTATCTGGCGGAAGCTGGTTTGGTTCAGGAAATGCCGTTGCGTGTTGTCGTCAGCCGCCCCGGTTGTCGTCAGGGTTGGCGTCAAAAAAGTGGTCTGACCAGTCCTCCGGTGCGGGACAGGTGGCCGAGTGGCGGCGCACGAGTGGGGCCACCACGTGGTGACGCCGGCCGTGCTGCGGGCGCGCACGGGCATCGGGTTGGGGGCTCTGCCGTGTTCTTCCGTTGCTCCTCGGTTGCTCCACGGTTGCTCCTCGGTTGCTCCACATCGCCTGGGCATCGCATTCTGCCCACGTCCACGGGCCAGCGTCAAGGCCGGGGTGGGTGTGGCCGCTGGTGGGGAGTGTGCGCTGACCTGTTCCCGGCCCGTCCCCTGCCCTGACGCCGGCAGTTATTCCCGGTACAGGTCATCGACCGTGGCCGGCCCGCAGCCCGTCCAGGTAGGCCAGCCCCATCGCTTCCACTACCTCCGGTGTCGCGCCGAACGCCCGCCGGCCGATGACCGGATTGTACGGGGTGTCGTTCACGTCCAGCACCGGCGCCAGGTTCATGGTCACGCCCAC
>JBHOQW010000164.1:0-8601 GCA_042408665.1 Dehalococcoidia bacterium | reverse complement strand
GGAGCGGGCGGGCGGCACGGTGAACTTCATCGCCCGCGACCGCGACGGGAACCTCGCCTCCGCCGTCTCCACCTCCGGCTGGGCGTGGAAGTACCCCGGCCGCGTGGGCGACTCGCCGATCATCGGCGCCGGCAACTACTGCGACAACCGCTACGGCGCCGCCGCCTGCACCGGTCGCGGCGAGATGGCGATCCGGGCCGGCACCGCCCGCAGCGTGGTGCTGTACCTCAAGCAGGGGATGCCGCTCAGCGAGGCGCTCACGGAGGCCATGCGCGACCTGTGGCCGCTCGAAGACCCCTACTACGGCGCCCTGCACATCGTCGCCCTGGACCGGGAGGGCAACCCCGGCGCCGCCTCCAACCGCGAGGGCACGACGTTCATCTACATGAGCGAGGAGATGGACACCTACGTGGAAGCCCCGCGCCTGGTCGTGCCCCGGCCGGCCCGGTAGGAACATGGGGGCGCGCTTAGGAGGCCGTGGCACCGCGATGCTCCGCCGCGTGGGGCCGGATGAGCAGAGCAGGAAGGCCCGCGCGCACGACCCGGTCGGCCGTGCTGCCCACCAGCAGGCGACGCAGGCCGCCCGCCCCGTGCGTGCTCATCACCACCAGGTCGATGCGGCCCTCGCCGCGGGCGTAGTCCACCAGGGCCGCGGCGGGGGCGCCGCGCAGCACCACGGTCTCCACGCCGAGATCCGCCGGCAGGCGCCGGCGCGCCTCCTGCAGGGAAGCCGCGGCCGCTGCCTCCACCTCGGCGTCCAGGCGGTCGAGATCCGGCAGGTAGCCGTAGGCCGGCACCATCGCCGCCAGCCAGGGCTCCACCCGCACCAGCACCAGCGTCGCCCCCAGCGCCCGCGCCAGCTCGCCTGCCAGCGGCAGGGCGGCCTGGGCCAGCTCGGAGCCGTCCAGCGGCACCATCAGCCGCCGCAGCGCGACCGCCTTGCGTTCCGTGCCCTCTTCCGGCGGCCGCACCAGCAGCACGGGGCGGGTGCAGGTGCGCATCACCGTGTCGGCCACGCTGCCGATCAGCCAGCGTTCGAAACCGCCGCGCCCGTGGGTGGCCATCGCCACCACCGTGTCCGGCTCCTCCTCGGCCACGGCCACGATCTCCCGTGCGGGGTCGCCGGTGCGCACGTGCACGGCCACCTCCAGTCCGCGCCCGCGCACGTCCTGAGCGGTGGTTGCCAGATAGGTCGTGAGCGCCTGGCGGGCGATCGTTTCCAGGTGCGCGCGCAGCTCCGGCCTTGTGCCGAGAATCTCGCCTTCCCGCCGTTCCACCACGCCCAGCAGGCGCAGGCGCGCGCGGAACGGCCGGGCCAGTGCCTCGGCGTAGGGAAGCGCCGCCTCGGCCAGCGGCGATTCATCCAGCGGCACAAGGACGGTGCGCACGGTCATCATCTTACCTCTCGCCGTGGCTAGGCTTGCCGCCCACGCGTCTGTAGTGTAGTAGGGCGTGGCAGCCATAGCTGTCCGGCAGACCGATGCGCATCGCGCGGGTAACGCCCGACCGGGCCGGAGGTGGGGACCACGCCGTGCCGTGCGCGGTAGACCGGCGCGGCAACGGGCGTTGCCCGACGCGCACCGTCCAGCCGCGCCCGACAGATTCGCGGCCCCGCCGGTCTATGCTGGTGGTAGGGCTGCCCGGCGCCTGGCAGCCGGGCGCGGCGAGGAAGGACTGAACCATGGAACGCATTCTGGTGCCGCTGGACGGCTCCGAGCTCTCTGAACACGCCGTGCCGGTGGCCGCGCGCCTGGCGCGGGCGCTAGGGGCACGGGTGATCCTGCTGCGCGTGGTGCCGCCGCCCAGGGCCACGGTGCCGGAGACGGCCGGCGACCTGCCGCCGCTCGTCGACCTGGAGGAGCGGCAGGCCGATGAATATCTGCGCACGCACGAACCGGCCTTCGCCGGCATCCCGGTGGAGCGGGTGGTGCTCGTCGGACCGCACCCGGCGGAGGAGATCATCGCCTGGATGCGCGCGCACCCGGTGGACTACGTGGTGATGGCCACGCACGGTCACGGCGGGCTGCGCCACCTCGTCACCGGCAGCGTCACCGAGGCCGTGCTGCGCAGCGGCCTGGCGCCGGTGATCGCCGTGCGGCCGGTGTCGACGGCCAGCGCGGCGCGCCGCTGAGGGCCACTCGCGGCGCACCGGCCATCTCACCTACGGGAGGAACCGCGATGGTCGCCTATGCCGGTCCGCGTCCGGAGACGGTGCAGGCGGCCGCCCTGCCGGAGCACGTGCGCGCCCTGCTCGCCCCCGGCGCACTGGCGCCGCCGGACGAGCCGGTGACGCTCGTGCAGACGCACATCTCGTACGTCATCCTGGCCGGCGACCGCGCCTGCAAGCTCAAGAAACCGGTCAACCTCGGCTTCCTCGACTACTCCACCCTCGAGCGGCGGCGGGCCGCCTGTGAGGCGGAGGTGACGCTCAACCGCCGGCTCACGCACGGGGTCTACCTGGCGGTGGCGCCTATCCTGCACGTGGCGCCGGGCGTCTACCACCTGGGCGGGGACGCGGGCGTGGGCCAGATCGTGGACTACGCCGTTGTCATGCGCCGCCTGCCGGCCGACCGGATGCTGGACCGGCTGGTGGCAGAGGACGCGGTGCCGCCCGCGGCGCTGGCCCGGCTGGCCAACCACCTGGCGGACTTCTACGCCCGCGCCGCCACCGGCGGGCCGATCGACCGCTTCGCCGAGCCGGCCATGTTGCTCACCAACTGGCAGGAGAACTTCCTGCAGACCCTGCCCTACGTGGGCCGCACCATCGGCCTCCGCGCCTTCACCGCCATCGCCACCGCCGTCTACCGCGATCTCCTGCGCCTGCGCCCGCTTTGGCAGGAGCGCATCGCCGCCGGCCGGGCGCGCGACTGCCACGGCGATCTGCGCCTGTCCGCCGTGTGCCTGGAGGACGGCATCCAGGTGTACGACTGTATCGAGTTCAACGACCGCTTCCGCTACGGCGACCTGGCCGCCGACATCGCCTTCCTCACCATGGACTTTGACGGCCACGGCCGCCCCGACCTGGCCGATGAGTTCCTGGCCTACTTCGTGGCCGCCTCCGGCGACCTCACCCTGCCGGCCGTGCTGCCCTTCTACCGCTGCTACCGCGCCTTCGTGCGCGGCAAGGTGGACAGCTTCCAGCTCGACGAGCCGGAGATCGACGCGGCACAGCGCCGCGCGGCGCTGGTGGCCGCCCGCCGCCGCTTCGCCCAGGCCGCCGGTTACGCCCGCCGTCGCCCGCTTACCCTGGCCGTGGTGGCCGGAGCTGCGGACGGCACGCGCATGGGGGTGGCGACGGCCCTTGCCGGGCGCTTGGGCGCCGTGCTGGTGGAGGGCCTGGAGGAGGCCCCGGCCCGGCTCACGCGGCGCATCCCCGCGCTGATCCAGACGTCAGCGACCGACGAGGCCACATGGCGACAGGCGGAGACCCTGGCCGGGCGCACCGGCGCCCGCCTGCTGGTGGTAGCCTGTGACGGGACGGACGTGCCCGGGGCGACGATCCGCCTGCCCGCCGGCCCCCTGCGCACCGTGCTGGCCGCCCTGCACGCCGCGCTGGGGCAGGCGCGAACCGGCGCCGCGGCGAGGTGACTGATGGCGGAGCCCGCGATCCTGACCGAGGGGCTCACCAAGGACTACGGCCCGCTGCGTGCCCTGGACGGGCTCACGCTGCGGGTGGAGCGGGGCGAGATCTTCGGCTTCCTGGGCCCCAACGGGGCGGGCAAGACCACCACCATCCGCCTGCTGCTGGACCTCATCCGCCCCACGGCCGGGCGGGCCAGCATCCTGGGCGTGGACTGCCGGCGTCGCTCGCGCGAGGCGCGCGCCCTCACCGGCTACCTGCCCGGCGACCTACGCCTGTACGACAGCCTGCGCGGGCGCGAGATCGTGGCCCTGTTCGCCGGCTTGCGCGGCAACCGGGTCGAGCCGGCGTATGTGGCCCACCTGGCCGAGCGGCTGGACCTGGACCTGGACCATCGCGCCGGCACGTACTCCAAGGGCAACCGGCAGAAGCTGGGCTGGATCCTCGCCCTCATGCACCGCCCGCCGGTGCTCATCCTGGACGAGCCTACCTCCGGGCTGGACCCGATCGTCCAGCACACGGTGTGGGAGCTGGTACGCGAGGAGGCCGCGCGCGGGACCACGGTCTTCTTCTCCTCGCACGTGATCAGCGAGGTGGAGCGCGTCTGCGAGCGGGTTGGCATCCTGCGCGCGGGGCGGCTGGTGGCGGTGGAGCCGGTGGCGCACCTGCTGGGGCGCTCCCTGCACCGCTTGGAGGTGACGTTCGCGGAGCCGCCGCCGCCCGGCGCCTTCGACCTGCCCCAGGTGACGGAGCTGGAGCGCCACAACGCCACGGTGCGGCTGCAAACGGCCGGCGGGCTGGATCAATTGATCAAGGCGCTGGCCCACTACACCGTAGTGGACCTGCGCACCGAACAGCCCGGCCTGGAGGAGATCATCCTCACCTACTACCAGGAGCCAGTGGAGGCGCGGCGATGAGACAACTGGTGCTGGTGCGCAAAACCCTGCGCGACGTGCGCACGGCCACGCTCTGGATCGGCGTGGCCCTGCTCCTCACCGCCCTCCTGGACACGATCCTCTACCCCTCGTACCGAGAGCAGCTCCAGAATTTCCAGATACCGCAGTTTCTGCGCGGCTTCCTGGGCGAGGCGGAGGGATTCACCTCCCCGGCCGGTTTCTTCCAGGCCGAGTTCTTCTCCTGGACGCCGCTCTTGCTGATCACGCTGGCCATCATCGGCGCCACCGGCACGCTGGCCGGCGAGGAGGCCAGCGGCACGCTGGACCTGCTGCTGGCCCAGCCCATCACCCGCACGCGGGTGGTGCTGGAGAAGACGGCGGGGCTGGTGATCGCGGTGGCCTTGGCCGCGCTGGCGGCCATGCCTGGTTTTCTGCTCGGCCTGGCGCTGGTCGACGTCGAGATCAGCATGGCCCGCCTGCTGGCCGCCGTGCTTTACCAGGTGCCGCTCACCCTGATCTTCCTCTCCCTCGCCCTGTGGGCGAGCGCGGCCCTGCCCACGCGCGGCGCGGCGGCCGCCGTGGCCATCGCCGCCGTGGTGGTGACGTACTTCCTAAACATGCTCGGCGCCTCCGTGGACCTGCTGGAGACGCCGCGCAGGCTGTCGCCCTTCTCCTGGGCCGACGCCTCGCGCGTGCTCCTGCACGGCTTCCGAGAGTGGGCAGCGGCAGGCGTCATGCTGGCCGTGAGCGCCGCCTTCCTGGGCCTGGCCTTGTGGAGCTTCCAGCGGCGTGACATCGCCACCGCCGCGCGGGAGTGGCGCTGGCGGACCCTCACCCCCAGCTCCTCTCCCGCCTGGCGGGAGAGGAGCTGGGGGTGAGGGCCGGCCGAGAGGTGAGGCACCAGCGGGCTCGCTCACTGAAACAGTGCGCCCACGGACTGGCCGGTGTGGATGCGGCTGATGGCCTGGCCAAGCAGGGGCGCCACGGTGAGGGTGACGATCTTGTCGAGGCGCTTTTCCTCGGGCAGCGGCACGGTGTCGGTCAGCACCACCTCGCGCAGGGGGCTCTGGGCGATGCGGGAGACGGCCGGGCCGGAGAGGACGCCGTGCGTGGCGGCGGCGTACACCTCCACCACGCCGCGCTCGCACAGGGCCTGCACCGTCTGCATCAGCGTGCCGGCGGTGTCGATCTCGTCGTCGATCACCACGGCGCGGCGGCCCTTGACGTCACCGATCACCGTCATGAGCTCCGTCTTGTCGTTGTTGGAGACCCGCCGCTTTTCCACCAGGGCGAGCGGCGTGCCCAGCCGCTCGGCCAGGTTGCGCGCCCGCTTGGCGCCACCCAGGTCGGTGGCCACCACCACCACGTCCTCCAGCGCCTTCTCGCGGAAGTACTGGGCGATGGTGTAGGCGGCGGTGAGCTCGTCCACCGGGATGTTGAAGAAGCCCTGGATCTGGCCGGCGTGCAGGTCCATCGTCAGCACGCGGTCGGCGCCGGCGGTCTCGATCAGGTTGGCGATCAGGCGGGCGGTGATCGGCACGCGCGGCTGGTCCTTCTTATCGCTGCGGCCGTAGGCGTAGTAGGGGATCACGGCCGTGATGCGCCCCGCCGAGGCGCGGCGGAAGGCATCGATCATGATCAAGAGCTCCATCAGCCGGGTGTTCACCGGGGAGACGATCGGCTGGATGAGGAACACGTCCCGCTGGCGGACGTTCTCGCCGATCTCGACGAAGATGTTCTCGTTGCTGAACTGGTAGACCTTCATCTGCCCGAGCGGCCGGCCCAGGTAATCGCAGATGGCGTGGGCCAGCGCGGGATGGGCGTTGCCGCTGAAGATGCTCAGCTCCTGGTACATCGTCACCTCCCCGGCGCGGGCCATAAAAAGGGCCGGGAATGCAGCAGATCGCTCCGCCCAGGCCCGGCTTCCGGCGGTGAAGGCTCCATTGCCTCGCAGCGCGAGTGTACCATCAGGCGAGAGGAAAGAGCGAGGGGTGCAGTCGGATGCTCACGGCGCTCGCCTGCCGGGACGGCCACTTCCAGCCGCTGCCACCGGACCAGATCGCCGCCGCTCTGGCTGAGCCCGATGCCCTGGTATGGGTGGACCTGGAGGGACCCACGCCGGAGGAGGCCGCCATCCTGGGTCGCGTCTTCCACTTCCATCAGCTCACGATCGATGACTGCCTCAACCAGCGGGTGGACCCGCCCAAGGTAGACGACTACGGCGACTACCTGTTCATCATCGTTCAAGGCATCGATTTCACCGCCAAGTCCGAGGAGATCCGCACCACCGAGCTGGACCTGTACGTGGGCCGCTCCTATGTGGTCAGCTTCCACCACCGGCCGCTGCCGTCGGTGACGGAGACGCGCGAGCGCTGCCTGCGCAACGCCCCCCTGCCAGCTCGGGGGCCGGACTGGCTGGCCCACGCCCTCATCGACAGCCTGGTAGACCACCTCTTGCCGGTGGTGGAGGCCATGAACGAGGAAGTCTCGGCCCTGGAGGACGAAGCGCTGGACAACCCCCGCCCCGACCTGGTGCAGCGTATCGCCACCATGCGGCGCAGCACGCTCCGCCTGCGCCGGTTGATCGCGCCGCAGCGCGACCTGGTCAACCGCCTCTCCCGCGGCGATTTTCAGCACCTCATCCGCCCCGAGACGCAGATGTACTACCGTGACATCTACGACCACATGCTGCGGCTAGAGGTGACGGTGGAGAACGTGCGCGACCTGGGCGAGAGCGCCACCAACGTCTACCTGGCCACCATCAATAACCGTTTGAACGCGGTGATGAAGGCGCTCAGCATCGTGGGCACCATCTTCCTGCCCCTCACGCTGCTGGCCAGCGTGTTCGGCACCAATTTCAGCCCCACCTACGAGGGCTGGGGCTGGCCCGGCTTTCTCGCCATGTGCGCCTTCATGCTGGTCACCATCGCCGCCTGCGTGTGGTGGTTCCGCCGTAGCGGCTGGTGGTAACCAACCGCCGTCCGCTCAGCGCCCGAGGAAGGCGCCCATCTCCGCTCGGCCGAGGAGACGCTGGCGGTCAACGCCCACGAACACCAGGTCCTACCCCGGCGCCAGGATATCCGGCGGGGTACGGGCAAGAAGGTGGGGCGCGGGCTCGCTCTCAGCGGGCAGCTCTGCCGTTCCCCCGCCCGGCTCACCAGACCACGGCCACGACCGCTAGCAGCGGGGAAGCGTCGGGACGAACGGGGCGCTGCCCGTACCCGCTGGCAGCGTCGGGGCGCCCCCTACCGGATGACGCCGCCGCGCCCGAAGCGGGCGATGGTGTCCGTATCGGTGATCGCCTGTCCCGTAAAAGTGGCGGGCGTGGCCGTGGCCAGGATGATCGCCGCCTCCACGAAGTCCTCCGGCCCCGGCAGGTCGTCCGGGATGGGGGCGCCGCGGGCGGCGCGCGCGAAGCGCAGGCCGGGCGTGTCCACCGCCCCCTCCGGTTTGAGGGCGTTCACGGCGATGCCGGCCGCCGCCAGCTCGGCGGCGAAGGCCTTTGTCATCGCCTCCAGCGTGGCCTTGGTCACGCCGTAGTGGCCGGCCTGTCCCTGCCACACCAGGTCGGCCGCCCGCGAGCTGACGTTGATGATGCAGCCGCTGCCCTGCGCCTTCATCGGCTCCAGCACGGCGCGGGTGCAGTAAAACGGGCCGTGCACGTTGACGCGGAACTCCACGTCCCAGTGACGGAGCTGCACCGTGGACATCCCGCCGGGCGGCTGCACCGCGGCGTTGTTCACCAGGATATCCACCCGCCCGAACTCGGCCAGCGTGCGCTGCACCAGCGCCTCCACCTCGGCCGGCTCGGCCACGTTACAGCGCACCGGCAGCGCCCGCCCGCCGGCGGCGGTGATGCGCGCCGCCGTCTCGTAGATGGTGCCGGGCAGCCGCTCGTCCCGTACCTGCTCCGTGCGGGCGGCTACCACCACCGCCGCCCCCTCACGCGCGAACCCCTCGGCCACGTACTGTCCCAGCCCCCGGCTGGCGCCCGTGACGATCGCTACCTTGCCCGCAAGCCGCATCGCCGCCTCCTTTCTCCCCGACCCGTCCCCGACCGTAGCGCCGGTACCGCCAGGGCCGACAAAACCTCTTGACTTTGAAACTTTCAAGGTTTAGCGTCGG
>JBHOQW010000163.1:0-77069 GCA_042408665.1 Dehalococcoidia bacterium | reverse complement strand
TGCCCGGGGAGGTGCGCCCATGAGCCGCCCGCAGGAGCCAACCCGCATCGACACGGGCCTGCTCGCCCGCGACCCGGTCCTCGCCGAGATCGTGCGGCGGCTGGTGGAGGCCTACCGACCGGAGCGCATCTACCTGTTCGGCTCGGTGGCGCGCGGCGAGGCCGGGCCCGATAGCGACTACGACCTGCTGGTGGTGGTGCCGGACGATGCCCCGCCGGAGCGGAGCCATAGCCGCCTGGCGTATGAGGTCCTGTGGGGCACTGGCCGGGCTGCTGACGTGATCGTCTGGCGGAAGTCGCCGTTCGAGCGCCGTGCCCTGGTCGTCTGCTCGTTGCCGGCCACTGTGCTGCGAGAGGGGAAGATGCTCTATGCAGCCTGACCCCGAGCTGCTCGCCGAGACGCGGGCCTGGCTCGTCCGCGCCGCCGAGGACCTACGCGAGGTCGAGCACGACCTGATCGCGGCTCCGCCGCTCCTGCGCGGGGCGCTCTTCCACGCCCAGCAGGCGGCCGAGAAAGCGATGAAAGGGTTCCTGACCTGGCACAGTCGACCGTTTCGCAAGACGCATAATCTCACCGAGATCGGCGGCCTGTGCGCGGAGGTGGACCGGACCTCGAACCACTGCTTCGGCGGGCTGCGGTGCTGACGGACTTCGCGTGGAAGTACCGGTACCCCGGCGAGCCGGAGAGCCCCACTCGTGAGGAGGCGGAGGCGGCGCTGGCGCTGGCCCGCGCGGTCTACGACGCCGTCCTCGCCCGGCTGCCCGAGGAGGTGCGCCCATGAGCGACGAACGGCAAGAGACCCTCACCCCACCTGCGGCACCCCTCGCCCGCGCCGCGGGAGAGCGAGGTGGCCCTCACCCCCAACCCCTCTCCCGCGGAGCGGGAGAGGGGTGGCGAGCGGAGCGAGCCGGGGTGAGGGGCTCACTCGTCTTCACCCCCCTCCAGGCCCGCTTCCTCACCATCCCCCAGACGCCGCTCTGCTACTGGCTGCGCGAGCGGTTCTTCGAGCTGCTGGCCGGCCCCACCCTGGGAGATATCGCTGACGTGGTCACAGGTCTTCAGACGTCGGACGACGACCGGTTCGTGCGCTTCGTCTGGGAGGTGCGGCCGGAGGAGTGGTTGCGGCCGCTGGGCGAGCGTCGCTGGGTGCCCTTCGAGAAGGGCGGCGGCTACGGCAAGTGGTTCGGCTACCACTGGTGGGTGGTGGACTGGGAGGACAACGGGGCGCGGATCAAGGCGACGCCCGGCCCGCGTGTACAGAACGAGCAGCACTACTTCCGGGAGGGGTGGACGTATAGCTACATGGCGCGGGGAAGTCTGGGCGTGCGTAAGCAGGCAGACAGCATCTTCGCGCACAAGTCGCCCGGCGTTTTCGCACGCGACAAAACCAGCGTGATGAGTGTTGTTGCTAACTGCCGGTTCGCCGGGCACGTCGCGCGGGCCATCAGCGCCACAATTCAGTTGCCGGAGGGCTGCGTCGCCCGCGTCCCGCTCCCCGAGCGCATCCCCGACGTGCTCGTCGGCTACGAATCGGCGTGCGTGGCGCTGAAGCGGTGGCTGGTGGCACGCGACCTGACGGAGCGGACGTTTGGGCCCTCACCCCCATCCCCTCTCCCGCGAGCGGGAGAGGGGTGGCCGCCAGGCCGGGGTGAGGGCCTGCCGGTGGCCTGGCGGCTGGCCGCAGAGGAGGCCGAAGCGATAGCCGCGGTATTGCACACGCTGGAAGGCCTCTCGGAGCGCGAGGTGTTCACCGCCTACCGCCTGGACGAGGATGACATCCAGGCCGTGCTGGACGAGACCGGCACACCTGCAGGCTGGTACCCACTCATCGCTGGGTACAACGCGCTGCCGCCGCTGCCCGAGGTTCTAGCGGTGGACGGGACGTTGCTGGAACCCCTCGCCCGCGAGCCCCGGCGGGCGCTCTCGCCGGAGGAGCTGGCCGATCTCAAGCGCCGGCTGCGCGCGCTTTATGAGGCGGGTCCCGGCGTGAGGGGCGAGGACGCACCCTCACCCCTGCCCCTCTCCCGCGGCGCGGGAGAGGGGGAAGGGGGTGAGGGCGAACTCGAGGGCAACGAGAACGAAGAGGAAGCGGCCGTCTTAGGTGCCCACATCCCCATCCCGGCCGAGACCTTCTTGGAAGAGCTGTCGCAGAAGCTGGAGGTCCATCCCATCTCCGTGTACTGGCTGCTCAAGGAGCTGCGGGAACAGGAGGGCGTCATCTGCCTGCCGGAGCTGCGGCGTTTCGTGGAGGACTACGTTACGGTGGTGATCCTGCGGCTGCTGGGGTACCGCTGGCCGAAGCAGGTGGAGGCAGGCGAGCCCGTGCCCGCCTGGGCGGAGCCGGACGGTGTCATCCCCCTGACCGAAGGTACGGGCCGGCCCACCCTGCTCGACCGCGTCCGCGAGCGGATCGCCGCCGACTTCGGTGACGCGCGCGTGGACGCCATCGAGCAGGAGTTCCGGCAGATCATGGGCCGCAGCCTGGAGGAGTGGCTGGCGCGGCAGTTGTTTCCCGCTCACGTCTCGCGGTTCCGGAAACGGCCCATCGCCTGGCTGCTGGAGAGCGGCCACGTCCTCGATCCGCGGTGGGAGGTCGCCTCGCCCAGACGGAGGGGCCAGCGCGCCGGGCGCATTGGGGGACCGGCGTTTGCGTGTCTGGTCGCGTACCACAAGCTCACCGCCGACACCCTAGCGCGTATCAAGACGCACGTCCTGCGCCCCGTGCTCCAGCGGCGCGAGTACGAGCTGGGCGAGGAGCGCCGTCGGGCGGCGGCAGGCCAGGTGGCTGCCCGCGCCGCCGCCGAGCGCCTGGCCCAGAGCGTCGACGAGCTGAAAGCCTTTGAAGCCGCGCTGGACCGGGTGAGCGAGCGGGGTTTTTGGTCCCAGCGGCTGGAAGAGCTGCTGGCCAAGGAGCAGCCCGATACGTGGGCGCGGCGTACGCCGACGAGTCCGGTACCCGACCGGGACGCTTTCCTGCGCCAGGAGCAGGCCTATGATCCAGACATCAACGACGGCGTGCGCGTGAACATCGCGCCGCTGCAGAAGTACGGCCTCTTGGCTGCCGAGGTGCTTGCGCCGAAGGATGTGGACAGAGCGATCGCCGATCGGGCCAAGTGGCGGGCCGACGAACGACGCTGGTGCCGCGAGGGGAAGTTGCCGAAACCGGGGTGGTGGCGAGACCATGATTGAGGCTTTTCGTCTCACCCGCTTTCGCGGCTTTGAGGACACGGGCTGGATCGAGCTGCGGCCGCTGACGCTCTTCTTCGGCCACAACTCGTCCGGCAAGAGCAGCCTGCTCGCGGGGCTGCTGATGCTCCGCCAGAGTATCCTGAACCCGGGCCGGTCCACACCGTTCCTCTTGACCTCCGACCTGGGCGTTGATCTCGGGTCCTACGAAGACCTCGTCTTCGGGCATCAGTACGACCGCCAACGGCCGCTGAGCCTGGCCCTCCGCCTGGGCGGGAGTTGCGGTCGCCGGTAGGACCGATCGCTATCTGGTGACGGAGGACAGCGACATGGCGAAGGGGCACGTTGCTCGGGCTCTGGCGAAAGCCGATGTCGCGAAATATCTACGCGATACGCTGGGGCTGACGGTGCACGACGCTAACGAGGCTCGGAACCACCTCTCCGGAGCGACGCCGTGACGATTCTGGCCGAGTTACAAGCCGATATCCGCGAGGCGTTGCGCAGCGGTCCCGCCAGGACGCTGCTGTGGCTGGACCCAGAGCGCCAGTGGGAGCGGCTGCTCGACCGGTTGCCAGCGGAGTTTGACCTCCTCAAGTACGACGGCAGCCAGCTCCAACTCCGCGCGGTCATCGAGCGCCGCCCCGTGGACAAGCCACGCATCGTCTATGTCCCGCTCTCACGACAGGCGCTCACTGTGCTCAAGGAATATGAGTTCATTCTTCCCGTCTGGGATGAGAGCTTACTGCACGCGCTGCGGCGTTGGGGCGTGGACATCGAGCGCGAGGAAGAGAAGGCGCTTCTGCCGCTCCTCCCCAGCCTGGCCGCCCGCTGGTGCGACAAACCGATGGAGTACTGGCGTCATCTTACCGCCAGCGGCGTTCGGGCACGTTTGTTCGACGAGGAGCAGGTGCGGGTTTTCTTGGCCGATCCCGACGAGGTGTGGGCCGGGCTCGAGCGGGAAGGTGCCTTGGACGTCTTTCGGGGTTTTCTTCAGGAAGCGTTCGGTGTTTCCCGCGAGGCGGCGGAGGCGCCGGCCGAAGTCGCCCGCCGGCTGGTGCAGAGCCTCATCCTCGCCGAAGCATACGAGCGGGGCGGCTCAGCCGGGTTCCCCTACCTGGATCGGCTCCCCCAGCCAGGCGCCCGCGAGTGGTGCGTCCGCTTCCTCGATCGCTGGCTCGAGGCGCGCACGCAATCCCAGATCGCCGCACGGCTGATCCGCGAGGCTGAGCGCGACTTACCACAGCTCGGGCCGTGGGCGAAAGCGCTCGACGCTATCCCGGACGTGCAGTCCAGCCTGCATGTCGAGCGCGCCCTGGTGGAGCGCGTTGAGGCCAAGTTGCGAGCATGTTCCTCGCTCGAAGAGCGAGCGGCCCTCTTGGCCGAGGGATTGCCGGTATTTCGTCGACACGCGAGCCATTTCTGGGCGATCGAAGACGAAGTTCCCGAGTGGGAAGCGCTGGCCCTGGCCGGCGCGGTGGCAGCGGGAGCGCGCGAAGCGCTGGCGGAACTGCCCGCGTTACGAACGGCTTCGGCAATCGTGCAGGCATACGTCGAACGCTGGTGGCAGGTAGACCGGGCCTACCGGCGCTATCGTGCCGGGTTCGAGGCGCACCCGGGGCTTGACGAGGTGGCTGAGACCGTTCGCCGCCTCCACCGCCGCTACCTGGAGGAAACGAACAAGGCCTTCGCTGACGCGCTGGAGGCTTCCCAAGGTCTCGCCGCGATAGGGTTGCCGGAGCAGCGGTCATTCTGGCCTTCAGGCGATGACCGGCGACGGGCCGTGTTGGTTCTCGACGCCTTCCGCTTCGAGCTCGGCCGAGAGCTGGAGGCGAAGCTCTGTAGCGCTGGCGGCCAGAGCAGCGTGGAACTCAGGCCGATGCGTGCGCCGCTTCCGTCTATTACGCCGGTAGGGATGGCAAGCCTGCTGCCGTTGGACGCAATCCAGGTAGCAGTAAGCGACGGCGTCTGGTCTATTCGGCCGGTTGGCACAGACGCGGGTGCCGCTAATCTCGCCACCAAAGAGGGCCGAGAGCGGCTGCTCGAGTCACGACTCCCCGGATATGCATCCGTCGATCTCGTGAAGCTCGTGGACATATCCGTCCAACAGGTGCCAAAAGCGCCATGGCTGTTCGTCTACTCGACCACGCTGGATGAGGCCGGGCACGGTGGGGTGCTCAGCCTGACGCCGCGGGCGGCCGAGGATTACGTCGAGCAATGTGCGCGTGCGATCCGCAAGCTGGCCAGCGCGGGCGTCGAAGAAGTCCACGTTGTGACCGACCACGGTTTCTTCTTGCTTGACGACGTGGCCGACCACGATCTGATACCCGTGAGCGCCAAGGAGGTCGAGTACAAGAGCCATCGCGCGGTGGTGGGCCGCGAGATTGCGTCGCCAAGCCTGCTCACGTTCCCGCTGGTCGGTAGCGACCTGACCGTCGGCGTGCCACGGGCGACGGGTATCCTGGAGGCGCGCGGCGGTTATCAGTTCTTTCATGGTGGCGCCTCACTCCAAGAGATCGTGGTCCCGCACCTGCGCGTCGCGCTCCCGCGACGGACGGTAAAGTTCGACGTTCGTCTCCACCTACCCAGGCGAATCACTTCACTACTCTTCGATGTGGAGCTGGAGGCGCTTCCGCCCGGAGGGCAGCATTCTTTCGGCGGGACGGTATCCGCTCGCTACGTCGAGGTGCGCGCGTACCTGGTCCGCGGCGGCCAGGTGGGCCCGCGTCCCTTGGCTACAGCCGCCGGCCCGGACTACTTTGTCTCGGAAACTCAGCTAAAGCGGACCGTGCGGCTGAGGATTAGCGACGCGGCCCGATTCCAGTACGGCGATACCGTCCGAGTGGTGGTCTCGGACGCCGACGCCCCTAGCGTGGAGCTTGACCGCGCCGAGGCGATACTGTGCGTCGAGCCAGATTTTTGAGTGCGACACGGACCGCGGGGGAGCACACATGACCGCCCCGATTGCCGGCACCACCCTTGACAGTCTTGACATTAAAGCAGCCGAGGTCTTCGGCGGGCGCGTAGTTCGCAAGGATCTTGTCAAGAAGACGAAGGTCGGGTTTAACGTGCCTGTCTATGTGCTGGAGTACCTGCTGGGACGTTACTGCTCGTCTACCGATCCGAGCATCGTCGCCGAGGGACTCGAGCATGTCAAAGCGGTGATCGCCGAGCGCTTTGTTCGGGCCGATGAAGGCGAGTTGATCAAGTCCCGGACGCGCGAGCGTGGGACGGTACGGCTCATCGACAAGGTGACCGTCACCTATCGGGAGACCGAGGACAAGTACTGGGCGAGCCTGGTCAACAGCGGTCTGACCTTTGTGCATATCGCGCCCCACCTGGTGCAGCGATTCGAGAAGCTGCTGGTGGGCGGGATCTGGGCGAACGTTGAGATCCGGTACGACGAGACCCTCCAGCATCGCGGAGTCACCCGCCCGTTCACGATTGAGCAGCTCCAGCCCATCCAGATCGCGTCGGCCAGCCTTGACGAGTACATCGACGGCCGGCGTCAATTCAGCCGCGATGAATGGCTGGATCTGCTCATCCGAAGTATTGGCTACGAGCCAACGCACCCCGACTTCACCTTCCGTCGCAAGATGCTCTACCTCTTGCGACTCGTACCGATGGTTGAGCACAACTACAACCTCGTCGAGCTCGGACCGCGAGGGACCGGCAAATCATTTGTATATCGAGAAATCAGCCCATACGTCATTCTCGTCAGTGGTGGTCAGGTGACGGTACCCAAACTGTTCATCGAGAACAGCCCGCCCTATCGGATTGGACTTGTGGGCATGTGGGACGTCGTTGCGTTCGACGAGGTTGCAGGATCTCAGTTCCGTAGACCAGAGGAGAAACAGATCTATAAGGACTACATGGAGATGGGCTCCTTCTCTCGGGGCTCAGGGAAGGGCACGGTCCCGGCTTATGCTAGCTTTGTGTTTAACGGCAACATCGATGGTGATGTCGAAACGCTTGCCCGTACTTCACACCTCTTTGCGCCGTTCCCGGAGACGATCCGCCACGATATGGCATTCCATGATCGCTGGCACGCCTATTTGCCTGGTTGGGAGTTGCCAAAAATGCAACCAGACTACTTTACAAGCCACATGGGATTCATCGCGGACTACATCGCGGAGATATTCAGAGAGCTTCGGAAGCGAAACTATACAGACGTCTTCGATCGATTCTTCCGTTTAGGCAACCACGTTGAAGAACGAGATCGCAAGGCAATAGCTAAGACGACCTCTGGATTGCTCAAATTGCTCCATCCGAACGGTCAATGCGAGAAGGAGGATATAGAGCAGTATCTTCACTTTGCCATCGAGATGCGCCGGCGAGTCAAGGAGCAGCTCAAGCGAATGGGTGGAATTGAGTATGCAAAGGTTAACTTGTCATACGTCGATTTGGAACGCGGCGAAGAGAAATTTGTGCCCTGCCCTGAACTTGGTATCGTTCAACTCATTCCTGATGGGCAACTTGAGCCGGGTGATGTCTTTACCGTGGGATTGGACAAAGCCGAGGGGCGCTTCGGTCTGTTTCGGATACAAGTTCAGGCCGCAAAGGGCAGCGGCCATCTCCGTATCACCGGCACAACGTCGAAACCGATGCGCGACGCTCTGCAGACGGCGTACGACTACCTCAAAGCGAACCTCCGCCGCCTGGGATCCGATCGCGATCTACGGGAGTTCGATTTGCACGTGCAGGTCCAGAGTCTGATGCAAGCCAAGGAGGGTTCCGGGACGGGCGTCGCGTTTTTCATTGGCCTGGCCTCGGCCGTGTTCGCGCGGTCGCTCGTACCACAGCTCGTCATCCTCGGCGATCTTACGATCCATGGTGTGCTAATGCGGGTTGACGCCCTAGCAGATAAGCTAAAGACGGCAATGGATGCTGGCGCCAAGAAGGTCATGATTCCAACCGAGAACAAGCGCGACTTCGCTGATTTGCCGGCAGATATCATTGACAAGCTGCAGATCATTTTTTATAGCGATCCAACCAACGCCGCCTTTCGAGCTATGGGCCTTGAATAATGCCCGGGCCGCAGGCCGGCCGAGAAGACTAGAAGCAACGGTTGACGATTGCGACCAGGATAGATGGCAGAGGCTTCAGTAAGGGGTTGAAATCGGTCCTTCGCACGGCGCCTCCCTCGTGTAACCCGTTGGACCCGCAGCGGAAGACGAGGGATAGCTACTGGCGGCGTGCGCCTGGCACCGCTGTGGTGCGTCCACGCTGTGACTGTAGCTGGCCTGCCGCACGCGCACAGTACCTCGTCCATGTGCCAAGCTCCCCTTCTGGCCTCGTCGGTCGGCGCCGGCTTGACAGGCGTGCGACAACAGGAGCGTCGCCACGAAACAGGGTGCAACTGAGAAGAGGCCCGAGAAGGTCGGTGTGGGCTGGCGGGATATTGAGAAGGTCGAACCGATGTACGAGACCGTTCGGGCGCAGATCGCGCGGCTGGAGCACCGGTACGGCATGACGAGCACGGAGTTTCTCGTCCGCTGCCATCAGGGCGAGCTAGGCGACGCGGCCGACTCCGTCGAGCGGGTGGGGCTCAGGTACGCGGTCGTCACCGCCGGGTTAGCTTCCGTGTTTCCGCACCACCTCTACCGGCAAACCACCGTCAATCCCCCGCGCGGGAGACCGTGCAACAAACATGAGCCGCCCCGGCCATGGCACGGGGCATGGCGGAGAGGGTGGGATTCGAACCCACGAGGAGGTTGCCCCCCTACGCGATTTCCAGTCGCGCGCGCTAGGCCACTACGCGACCTCTCCGAGTCTCTCTACAGTTGGTGGGACGCCGGGGGCGCTCATACCCCCGGCGCGCGTGCGGCGGAGAGGGTGGGATTCGAACCCACGAGGCTCATCACCTGCCGCTTTTCGAGAGCGGTGCCATCAACCACTCGGCCACCTCTCCATCAGGTAGTATAGCAAGCGCACCACGCTCCGTTGAACCCGTCGGCCGGCGCACACCCGCTGCCAGGCTGCCCACAACGGCCGGCGATGCCGTATCGTGAGAGCACACCCCTCGCTACCACGCGCGTGGGAGGTATCGATCGTGCAGGTCCTGCTCCCCATGGGCGGCCGCGGCACACGGGTGCGACCGCACACGTACGTCCGCCCCAAACCGCTCATGACCATCGCCGGTAAGCCCGTCCTCCAGCACATCATGGACGACCTGATGGCGCTGGACCCCTCCGAGTTCATCTTCATCACCAACCCCGGCCAGCACGGCGAGCAGGTACGCCAGTTCGTCCAGGCCGCCTACCCTGAACTCCCCGCTCGCTACCTCGTCCAAGAACAGGCCCTCGGCCAGGCCCACGCCGTCGCCCTCGCCGAGCCCTTCGTACGCGAGCCGCTGTTTATTATGTTCAGCGACACGCTGTTCGAGGCCGACCTGGCGACGCTCAAGCGGCCGCCGGGCGACGGCGCGGTGGTCACCCACCATGTGGACGACCCTTCCCGCTTCGGCGTGGTGGTCACGAAAGACGGCCGGATCGTCCGCTTCGTGGAAAAGCCCCGCGAGCCCGTCTCCCACGACGCCATTATCGGCATCTACGTGCTGAACGACCCGGACAAACTGTTCCGGGCGATACACGCCCTTCTGACGCAGGGCACCGCCCGCAACGGCGAGTACTTCTTGGCCGACGCCCTCCAGCTCCTGGTGGACGAGGGCGGCCACCTGGTGGCGGTGCCGGCCACCGTCTGGCAGGACACCGGCACCATCGAGGCCATCCTCGGCAGTGCCGGGCCGCCCTTCCAGGCCCTGCACTACCTGCTCGCCCGCCACGCCGCCCTGCACGGGACCTGTGAGCACAGCGTGATCGTGCCGCCCGTTTACCTCGCTCCGGGCGCCACCGTCACCGAAAGCGTCGTCGGCCCGTACGTCAGCGTCGAGGCGGGGGCCACGATCCACCGCAGCGTGGTGCGGCAGTCGATCATCGGCCGCCACGCCCAGATCCAGGACGTCCACTTGGAGAACAGCCTGATCGGAGAGGAGGCCCAGGTGCGCGGACGCCCGTCCGCCCTCAACATCAGCGACCATTCCAGCGTCTCAACGTGAGCTGTTTGCCCCTGCACCATACCTGTGCCACCCTGAGCCTATGCGCCTGCTTGTGATCGGCTTCCCGCTGCCCAACCCGCAGATCGACAACTACAGCTTCCTCAGCGCGCCGTCGTTCTTCGATTACGACGCCGTGGTGGTGGAGCCGGCCTCCATCTCCAAGGTCATCGAAGAGGTGCTGACGCGCACCGAGGAGCACCGCACCTTCGCCGGCGAGCCGGTGCTGAACGAGCCCACCGGCCCGTTCGTCGTCGGCTTGGCCGACCACCTCCAGCGCCGGCGCGAGGAGACGGAACGCCTGCTGGCCGCCGGTAAGCTGCTCGTGGTCTTCGCCCGGCCCAACGTGCCTCACTCCCACATCCTCGGCCTGCCGGGCTACGACCGCTACGCCTGGTTGCCGGCCCCACCCGGCGTCTTCTACCGCCCGCCCCAGCTCATGCCCGCCGACGGGCGCGGCGTGAGCCTGGTGGACCGCACGCACCCGCTGGCCGAGCTGATCGAGCGCTTCCAGAACTGGTTCACCTACCGCGCCTATTTCTCCGAGCGCCTGCCCGCCTTCCCCGAGCACGGCCGCGTGCTCATGCGCAGCCCGGGCGGCGCGGCCATCGCCGTGGAGCTGCGCGTCGGCCCCGGCCGCATCGTGTTCCTGCCCGCCCTGGAGGACGTGCCGCCCGGCGACCCCCGCTTCGAGCTGGCCGGCCAGATGGTGGCCGCCGTCAAGCGGGCGCGGATGGGCGAGACAGAGGCCGACGCCCCCAAATGGGTGGCCGGGTACACCCTGCCCGGCCTCGCGGAGCTGGAGGCGGAGGAGCAGGCGGCCCGCGAGGCGGTGCGCCAGGCGCAGGAGCGGCTCACACGCGCCCAGGAGCAGGTAGCCGACCTGGCCGGCCTGCGCCGCCTGCTGTGGGCGGAGGGCCTGGCCTTCGAGGCCGCCGTGCGCGAGGCCTTCCGCCGCCTCCAGTTCCTGGTCGATGCGGACGTGGACAAGCCCGGCGTGCTCTACGCCGACGGCCGCACCGCGTTCTTCGAAACGGCGGCCGACCGCGACACGGTTGGTGAGGACGTCTACATCCGCCTGCAGCGGCGTCTGGAGCGGGACCTGCTCACCACGGCCGAGCCCAAGAAGGGGATCGTGGTGGTGAACGGCAAACGGCGCACGCACCCGGACCGGCGAGAGGAGCCGTACACACGGGCGCTGCGTGTGGCCTGTGAGAGCAGCGGTTACGCGCTGATCACCGGCCCGCAGCTCTTCGAGCTGGCCCGCCGCGCGATGGCTGCCGACCTGCTCAACGCGGTGCGGGCCCTGCGCGATCTCATCTTCGAGACGCGCGGCGAGCTGCGCCTGCCGGCGGAGGGGCCGGCAACGCCCGGTTCGGACGAGGCGCAACCGCCGGCCGAGCCGCCCTACCGCGACCCCGCCATCGAGGGCGGCACGCCGTGGTAGTGCGGCACAGCCCTCAACCCTGGGCACGCACGTCGGACACCACCACGTGCCACTCCTGGACCGGCGCCGCGCTGAAGAGGGCAAACGAGCGCTGCGTCAGCTCCTGCATGGCCGGGAGGGCGTAGTAGCGGTCCCACGCACGCTCGCTCTCCCACTCGCTGAGCACGGTGTACTTACCGTTGTGCTCTTTGGATCGCAACAGGCGGGCGGAGCGGAAGCCCGGTTGCGCCCGCGCCAGCTCCACCATCTGCGCCCACAGTGCCTCCCACTCGGCCTCCCGGCCGGGAGCAACCGAGCGGCTGCCGACCGCGATCACCATCAGGGCATCCTCCCAGCGCGGAGATCCGCCGCGGACCGGCCACCGGCGGGTCGGTCCGCCCACGGTTATGATACGCGGGAGTCATGAGGGCGTTCAGGCCAAGGCATCCGGCGTCTCACCGGCGCGCGCGAACAGCCGGCCGCGCACACGCCGACGCCGGAGACGGTACCACGGCATCGACGCATGCCCGCCGGCCTCATGCCGCCGGCCCGGCTCCAACTGGCGCAGCGCCGCGGCCGCCAGCACCGGCGCCTCCAGGTCGGCCGCCGGATGGCGCAGCGCTTCCAGGATGGGCGCCACCGCCGCCCGCTCCTCCGCGCTCAGCGCGGCGTGGCCCAGCACGTGCGCCGCGCCGTGCAGAAAGCCGGGGGACGGGACGTCGTGCACCATGGCCCGCAGCACCGCCATCACGCCTGACCGCCCCTGAGCGGCCAGGGCCTGCGCCGCCGACCAGTGCACGCCGAAGCTGTCGTCGTGTAGGGCGGTGACCAGCGCCGCGCGCGCCTCGTCGTCGTCGATGCCGGCCAGGGCGGCCACGGCATGCCGCCGCACCCACGGGCTGAGGTGGCCCAGGGCGGCGCGCAACGGGGTGACCGCCGCCACGCCGAGCTGGTCCGGCAGGTGCGCCAGCCGCTCGGCCAGCTCCACATACCAGTGCGTCTCCGCCGACGGCGAGGGACGCCCGGCCCCCAGCGCTCGGAAGCGCTCACTCGCGGTCACGGGCCACCTCCGCGGTCCGATACGATATCCCCGGCGGGGAGGCTGACGCGGCACGGGTCTAGGACCTAGCTGATCCGTGTTGTCAGGAGTCGTCTCATTCTGAGTCTAGCACTCGCGTCAAGGCGGACCATACCCGAAGATGGGGGACGCACAAACCCGCCGCGCGCACCGGCAAGGGAGGGGAGCCGTGAACGAGATCCGCGTGATGGTCAGCGGGACCGGACGCATGGGCCGCGAGGTGCTGGCGGCGCTGTGCCGCGCGCCGGGCATGCGGCCGGTAGGGGTGCTGGCGCGGTCAGCCGGTGACGAAATGCCGCTCCCGGACGGCTCCGGCGCTGTGCCGCTGTCGGCCGACCCGGAGCAACTCGTCGCCCGCACCCGCCCCGACGTGCTGGTGGACTTCAGCTTCCATGCCTGGACGGAGCGAGTGGTGCCGCCGGCGGTGGCGGCCGGCGTGCGGCCGGTGATCGGCACCACCGGCCTCTCCCCCTCGTTCGTGGAGCGGCTGGCGGCCCTCTGCCGGGAGCGCGGGCTGGGCGGCGTGATCGCGCCCAATTTCGCCATCGGTGCGGTGCTGATGATGCACTTCGCCCGCATCGCCGCCCGCTACTTCGACGTGGCCGAGATCATCGAGCTGCACCATGACCAGAAGATCGACGCCCCCTCCGGCACGGCGCTGGCCACCGCCCGCGCGATGGTGGCGGCGCGCGGCCGCCCCTTCACCCACCCGCCGACGGAGAAGGAGACCATCCCCGGCACACGCGGCGGTGTGGAGGGCGGCGTTACCATCCACAGCGTGCGCCTACCCGGCCTGGTGGCGCACCAGGAGGTGCTGTTCGGCGGGCTGGGCCAAATCCTCACCATCCGCCACGACTCCACCAGCCGCGAGTCGTTCATGCCCGGCGTGCTGCTGGCCGTGCGCGAGGTGATGCGCCGCACCGAGCTGGTGGTCGGGCTCGACCGGCTGCTGGATCTTCAGTAGGCTGAGGGCAAACCGGCATGCGATCCCCTTCCGGGACGCCCAGACGAGGGTGAGGATGAGCGGGAACGGACGCACCTACAACGTGGCGGTGATCGGCGCGACGGGCGCGGTGGGCAAGGTCTTCCTGGAGATCCTGGAGGAGCGGCCGTTCCCGCTGAAGTCGTTGCGCCTGCTGGCCTCGCCGCGCTCGGCGGGCACCCGCCTGCGCGTGCGTGGCGAGACGATCATCGTGGAGGAGACCACACCGCAGGCGATCAGGGGCGCCGATTTCGTGTTCATCTCCGCCACGGACGAGATCTCGCGCGAGTACGCCCCCCTGGCCGCCCAGGACGGGGCCGTGGCCATCGACGACTCCGGCGTGTGGCGGCTGGACCCGGACGTGCCCCTGGTCGTGCCGGAGGTGAACGCCGACGACCTGGCGCCGGGCAAACGCCTCATCGCTATCCCCAACTGCTCCACCACGCCGCTGGTGATGGTGCTGGCCGCAATCCACTCAGCCAACCCCGTGCGCCGCGTGGTGGTCTCCACCTACCAATCCGTGTCCGGCACCGGTGCGGCCGCCATGCGCGAGCTGACGGAGCAGTCGCGCCAGGTGCTGGACGGGGCGCGGGATATCCCCGGCAGCGTGTACCCACACCAGATCGGCTTCAACCTGCTGCCCCATATCGGCTCGTTCAAGGAAGAGGGGTACACCTCCGAGGAGTGGAAGATGGTGCGGGAGACGCGCAAGATCCTGCACCTGCCGGACCTGCCGGTGGCGGCCACCACCGTGCGCGTGCCGGTGTACCTCTGCCACTCGGAGTCGGTCAACCTGGAACTCACCCGGCCGATGGAGCCGGCGGAGGCGCGGGCGCTGCTGCGCGCCTTCCCCGGCATCGAGGTGATCGATGACCCCGAGCGCAACGCCTACCCGCACCCGGTGCAGGCGGCGGGTAAAGACCCGGTGTACGTGGGCCGTATCCGGCGCGATATCTCCCACCCCGCCGGCCTGGCCCTGTGGCTGGTGTCGGACAACCTGCGCAAAGGCGCGGCGCTCAACGCCATCCAGATCGCGGAGACGATGATCACCCGCCGCCTGGTGTAGCGCGGCCGCGTGAGGGAACACCGACCATAGCGGCGCCCTTCGTGGTAAGCTAGACGCTGTTCAGGGCTGGTGGCAGAAGAGGAGGTCCCGCAATGGCAGAGATCGGACGGCTGCTGACCGCGATGGTGACGCCGTTCGACCGGGACGGGCAGCTCGACACCGTCCAGGCCGGACGCCTGGCGCGGGCGCTGCTCGACTCCGGCTCGGACGGGCTGGTGGTCGCCGGCACCACGGGTGAGGCGCCCACGCTGACGCTCAAGGAGAAACTCAAGCTGTTCGAGACGGTCAAGCAGGCCGTGGGCGGCCGCGGGGCCGTGATCGCCGGCACCGGCACCTACTCGACGGCCGAGAGCATCGAGATGACCCGCGAGGCGGAGCGCCTCGGTCTGGACGGGGTGCTGCTGGTGGTGCCCTACTACAACAAGCCCACGCAGGAAGGGCTGTTCCGGCACTTCGAGGCCATCGCCCGCGCCACGCGGCTGCCGTGCATCCTGTACAACGTGCCCTCGCGCACCGGCACCAACATGACCGCCGAGACGGTGATCCGGCTCTCGCACATCCCCAACATCGTCGGCGTCAAAGAGGCGTCCGGCGACCTGGCCCAGGCGGCGCGCATCATCCAGGGCACGCGTGAGGACTTTCGCGTGTGGAGCGGCAACGACGAGGACACGCTCCCCCTGCTGGCGATCGGCGGCTACGGCGTGATCAGCGTCGCCTCGCACCTGGTCGGCGTCCAGATTCAGACGATGATCCAGGGGTTCCTGAACGGTGAGCGGGAGAAGGCCGCCGCCATCCACCGCCGCCTGCTGCCGCTGGTGAAGGCCCTGTTCCTGATCGGCAACCCGATGCCGATCAAGTTCGCGCTCAACCACATCGGTTTTCAGGTGGGTGCGCCGCGGCTGCCGCTGTGCGAGCCGGATGAGGCCGTGGCCGAACAGATCCGGGCCGAACTGGCGCGGCAGCGCATCGACTTGCCGGTCGCCGTCTGAGCGGGTCCGACCCACGCGCAGGAGGCCGCCATGCCCAGAGAGCAGTCCTCCCGCAGCTACCGCAAAGAAGACGTGGAGGAGTTCGACCGCAAGCTGCGTCGCTTTCACGAGTCGCTGGCGCACAAGGAGCGGCGCATGCTGCGGGAGATCATCGCCGCCGCGCTGGCCGAGGAGGATGTGGACGTGAGCGGCTACCTGACGGGCGAGGACGAGCGCCTGTTCGCTGCTCTGCGCGCGGCCCTGGAGGCGCGCGCCGCCCCGGTGGCCTGAGCCCAGCCCGGCGACCATCACCGCCGCGCGTGCACGACCACGTTGTCGCGTACGTGTTCGACGCGCGTCACCGTGAACCGCGCGACGATCCGCCGCAGGCGGCGGGCGGTGTGCGCGTCGCGGAACAGGTTGAAGACCACGTGACCGTTGGGCATGAGCGCCCGGTGCAGGGCGCGCAGGAAGGGCTGGCCCGTCACCCCGCGCGCCGGACGCCCGCCGTGGAATAGGTCCACTGCCACGTAGTCGAACCGCTCCACGCACGGCGCCACGAAGGTGAAGGCATCGGCCAGCACCAGGTCCACGCACGGCGGCAGGGGCCCGAACGCGCCGCGCGCCAGGGCTACCATGCGCGGATCGTCGTCCACACCGACGATGGGCAGCGGCCCGAAGCGCCCGGCCAGCAGGTGGGCGAGGGTGCCGCCGCCAACGCCGAGCAGCAGCGCCCGCCGTGGGCGGTGCTCTGGTAGCATCGCCTCCCAGTAGCCGCCCGCCGCCGCGGCCGGCGCCACCGATTGCACCACCCCGTCCGCCAGCACGGCCGGCCGTCCTCGGTCCACGCCCAGGCGCACCTCCCGCACCGGCTCAACCGCACGACGGCGGGGACGAAGGGCCTCTGGCATCGCCCACGCGGCCTCTGTCACCTTGTCTGCACCATTGTCGCGCCTGGCGCGCAGACCACCCCAGCGGTGAGCCGGAGCGCCCACGGACGGGAGGCGGTCCAGACGCCGGGGCGGAAAGCCCATCCGGTGGGCGGCAGTCGGCCAGGTGACTGGGGACGCACCAACGGCGAGACTCATGCCCGGTGGCGTGCATGCGATACTGAACGCAGGTCACGCAGGAGTTCGCCCGTGAGCCGCCGGCGCTCGTCCCCGTTCCGACCCTGGCTTTGGCTGGCCTGCGCCCTCGCCGTCGCGGCGCTGGCACAGGCCTGCCGAGCCCCGACCCGCGCGGCCTCTCAGCCGCCGGCCACCTCGGCCACAGCGGCCGACAGCGCGCCCGAGGACGCCCTGGACGTCCCAATCGTGGTCATCGCCGCCGGCGTGCGCGACCAGGTGGACGAGGCAATAGTGCGCGAGGCGTTCCGGCGGGCGGTGGAGCAGGGCGAGCGCGACTTCGGCCTGCGCCCCACCCGGCGCATCACCATCTTCATCGACCCGGACGACGCCACCGGCCTAGAGGACGCCCTCGGCCTCAGCCAGAAATATGCCATCCACCTGCGCGCCGGTCGCGCCAAGAGCCTTCCAGCGCTGCTGCCGCTCATGATGCATGAGTACACCCACGCGCTCCAGTACCAGGTCGGGCGGCTCAGGCCGCAGTGGTGGGTGGAAGGGCAGGCCGATCACGAGGCGCAACGCGTGCGCGACCCGGCCGCCGCCCAACGCGAGCGCCGCACCCTATTCGCGCAACTGGCCTCCGACGTCCGCACCGGCCAGGCGCCGGACCTGAGCAGCCTGCGCGGCAGCCTGGCGTGGGACGAGTACGTCAAGAAGGCCGGCGCCGGCAAGGCCTATGGCTGGGGGCACGCCGCCGTGGCCTTCATCGAGGCCCGCGCCGGGTTCGACGCCGTGCGCCGCATCATGACCGATACCGAGGGCCCCAACACGCTCGGCCGCTTCGATGAGCTCATCCAGGAGATCACAGGCCTCACCCCGCACGAGTTCGACGCGGCGGTCAAGCAATGGGTCCTCCAACAGTCGCGCGGCTGAGCGCCGGCCACGGGACGGCACCGGGGCGGCGCCGGAGCGCTTCCCGCGTCCTACTGCCTTACGTAGATATAGTAGTCCTCGATCCGTCGGTCAAAGCGGTACTCACGCTGCAGCAGGTTGTAGAACTCAGTAAACTGGGGTACCCACTCGTAAGAATCGTCCGAGCGACCCGTGATCCAGCGCGCATTCTCACCGCGCTGCAACAGGATATACGCCGGCCGCTTACGCTCAAGCTCCTGCACAAACTCGTGTCGCCACGCCTCAGGCGTGAAGGTGGGCATGAGCGGCAACAAGGACAGGAAACGTGAGGCGCTATCCCGCCCGCTGACGAGATAGAAGTTGGGATCGTAGCCCCACACGAACACGGTATCCCCCGGCTTTGTCCGCGCCCGCACGTATCCCGCCACCTCCTCCGATGCCTTGAACGAGTACGTGCCGTGCCCCCGCAGCCCAAACCGGTCGTAATACACCGGACGGTAGGCCGGCTCGCGCACGTAGCGGATCAGGTCCCGCCACTCGCCCAGCCCGCCGTCCGTTACCAGGGGCGTCACGAGCAGCAGACCGGCCACGGCCGCCGCCATGCTCCCGGCAGCGGGCAGGAACGCATAGCGCGCGCGCAGCGCCCGCCAGGCCTGCACCGTCGTCCAGGCCGCCGGCAGCGCCAGAAACGGCAGCACAATGTGCCAGTGATAGATAAAGAACTTGGCCTGCACCGCCACCCCGATCACCGCGGCCAGGAGCAGCAACCCGCAGCGGCGCAGCGCTCGATCGCCGCCGACAAGCCCGCCCAGGAACAGGGCGACGAACGCCGGGCCGGTGAGGAGTAGGCGCGAGTTCACAAACCACATCACACCGCCGCGCAGCCCGCTCAGGTAGTTGTCCAGGGTAAAACCGTCGAACGCGTACGGGCCGCCCAGGGCGGCGTAGTGGCGGGCGAAGCGAAACTGGGCGTACAGGTACTCGCCCAAGGCGCCACCCAGGAGCAGGTACAGCATGACCACGCCCTGCACCGCGATCGCCCCCACCGCCAACAGGAGCGCGGACACCAGCGCCCGGCGCCAGGGGTCCGCCAGCGCCTGCCAGGCCACCAGCGCGAGCGGAAACAGCGCCGCGACCGGCCGGTACTGGAAGGCCACGCCGAACAGCACCCCCGCTACCAGCAGGGTGCCGTGCCTGCCGGCCTGCCGGCCGTGCTCCCAGGCCAGCACACCGAGCACCAGCGGCAACACCATGAAGCTGTCCGGCTGGGCCATATTCCAGTAGCCGGAGCCGGTGACGTACACCAGGCCGTACAGGAACCCGGCCACGGCTCCGGCACCACGACCCCAGTACGAGCGGCCGAGGGCGTAGATGGCGGCCACGGCGACGAGCGTGTCCAGCAGGTCAAACGCCCGCACCGTGCGCGCCCCGCCCGGCAGCCATGCCACCAGCGCGTAGGTCCAGAACACGGCCGGCGGCTTCACGTCCCACCAGTCCACGTACAGCACGTCGCCGTGCAGCAGCTTGCGACCGATGTAGGCAAACAGCGCCTGGTCCGGACCATACTGGAAGTTGAGGGTGGGCACACCGGCCAGGGCCACCCCGGCCAGGGCCACCAGCAGCGGCCAGTGTGCGGCGAGCATGACCCGGCGCGGTGCGCCGCGCCCATCCGACGTTTCAGCAGGCCGTGGGTACGGTACACTCATGGTCGTGCAAGGCGTGCTCACGTTGCTGGTCGT
This sequence comes from Dehalococcoidia bacterium, assembly GCA_042408665.1. GTDB lineage: Bacteria > Chloroflexota > Dehalococcoidia > CAUJGQ01 > CAUJGQ01 > CAUJGQ01. Next base: position 57,597 of record JBHOQW010000163.1, on the reverse strand, counting down.
CATCGGCGCGCTGGCCGGTACCGCCGCCTGTGTGGACCGGCCCCTGATCACCTTCGCCAACCACCGCGACACGAAGGTCGCCATCCACATCGACGGGGACCGCGTGCTCATCCTTCGCCCCCACACCACCGAAGGCCTGCCCTACCAGGTAGCGGCCTGGACCTGGCCACGCCGCATCGAGGCGCGCGACGACCGTAACCGGACGATCTTCTCCTTCACCGCCAGCGCGGGCGATCTCGCCCTCCGTCACTGGCGCGTGGACATTTACTGACGCAGCGAGCGCCGCCCTTGGCCTCCCACCACCACACCGCCACGGGGAGCGGCACCACACTGACAAAGGCGAGCAGGTGCATCGGGTACCAGTCCGCCAGCGGGTCGGCGGAGAAGCGCGCCCGCGTCCATGTAGCCCACAGCAGCACGCTCATCGCGGTAAGGGTGAGGGCCAGCGCGGGTAGGAGCACGTCTCGCCGCCACGGCACCATCACCGCCAGCGACAGCGGCCACAGCACGTACCAGGGTGCAAAATACGTCGCGGCAAACAGCAGATAGGCGCCCAGGGCCAGCGCCGCGGCCGCCAGCAGCGCCCCCGCGTCCCGGCCGGGCAGGCGCCACAGCAGCGCCGCGTACGCAGCCAGAAACAGCGCACGTGCCGTCCAGGCGGCCACCGTCTCGGCTAGCGCGAGACCGAACACGCGCGTCAGCGCCCCACGCAGAGCCGCCGGGCCGGACACGGCGAAGTAGCCCCCCTCGTCCAGCGCGGTGCGGAAGGTATGCCACCCCTGCCAGAAAGGCGTATACGTCGCGACGGCGAGCAGGACGCAGGCGGCCAGCCACGGCGCCAGCCGACTGAGCGAGGGCCGCCGGCCCGCACCTTGGCGGAAGCCGGGACGGCCGCCCCGCCACCACCACACCGCGACCAGCGGCAGCAGCAGCAGCGTGGCGAACTTGACCAGCGCCGAAGCCGTGAGCGCTACGAGCGCCGGCCCGGATAGACCGCGCACGAGCAGGAACGCCGCCAGCGCCAGAAAGAAGACCATGACCGTGTCGTTATGGCCGTTGCCGGCCGCGTGCCACAACGCAAGCGGGTTCCACGTAAGCACCAGCAGGGCCAGCGGCCCGCTGCCGGGCCGCAGCCGTGCCGCCACCGCCGCCGCCAGCAGGCCGGCCGCCAGCAGGAAGACGGCCGCCGTGGCCTTGAAGGCGATCACCGTCGCCAGCGGGCGCCCGCCGCCCAGCGCCAGCGGCAGCCCGCTCACCAGCGTCCACAGCGGGCCGTAGGGCGAAGGGATATCGCGCCAGTTGAGCACCAGGGCGACGAAACGGTCCTGCGGGTACGCCAGCGGTGGCACGGTGAGCGGGTTGTCGTGGTGCACCCAGGCGATGCGCGCCCCGGCCATGTAGTTGAACAGGTCGGTGGAGCTGAGGGGATGGGTGGGCACCAGCGTGGCGCAGAAGAGGGCGGCCCCAGCGAGCACCGGCCACAGCGACCCACGGTCCTGGCTCGGTCCGTCGGCGCCGCCCCAACACCCGCTCCGCCGCGCCGTCAGCCACAGGGCCAGCCCGTACAGGGCAAACAGCACGGCCACCGTCAGCACGTAGCGCAGCGCGCCGACCCGGTCTACCCCGAACGTGCCCACCAGATGTGTGTGCGGCGATACCGACCGTGACCAGATGCGCATCGGCCAGAGGATGAGCAGGGCGTAGGCGGCTTCCAGCGCCAGGGCCACCGCGAGCAGGCCGGCCACCGTCGGGGCACCGTGCCGGGGCAAGGGCGTCTTCACCGCTGCATCGTACCCCGCACCAACGGTCGGAAAAAGGCGGCGGGTGGGCGCCCCGGTCCCCGGCGGATGGGGCGAGCGCGGGCGGCGGACGCGCTAGCGCTCCTCGATGGTCACCTTGGTGATCCGATCGCCGCGCTGGATCTGCTTGACCACGTTCATCCCCTCGACCACCTTGCCGAAGACCGTATATTTGCCGTCCAGCGCGGGCTGGGGAGCCAGCGTGATGTAGAACTGGCTGCCGGCGGAGTTGGGCAGGGCGCTCTTGGCCATGGCAATGGCGCCCTCCTCGTGCTTGAGCGGGCTTTGTTCATCAGGGATGGTGTAGCCCGGACCACCGGTGCCGTCGCCGCGCGGGTCGCCGCCCTGGATGACGAACCCCGGCTCCACCCGGTGGAAGGTGAGCCCATCGTAGAACCCCTCACGCGCCAGGAAGACGAAGTTGTTGACCGTCACCGGCGCGGCCTTGGGGTCCAGTTGCACCCGGATCGCGCCGCGGCTGGTCGTGATAGTGGCGAGGTACGTCTTGCTCGGGTCGATCTGCATGGCCGGCGGCGCGGTGTACTGCTTGACGCCGGGCGGCGGTGTGGGCGAGGGGCGCGGTGTGGGCGTGCGCGCCGCCTCCCGCGCCGGCTCGATCGTGCCGGCCGTGTTCGGGCAGTAGCCCGGGCCCTCCGGGTTGTAGCGGCAGACCAGCTTGTCGATGAAGTCCTGGATCTTGGCCTCGTCAACGGCGTCCAGCGTGAGCAGGCGCTGCCAGGCCACCACGGCGATGCGGGCGCTCATCGCGGGGTACGGTGCCAGGGCCACCGGCTTGCGCGCCTGCGTGGCCCGGTTGACGATGGGGATAAGCTGGTTCACCAGGTCCGGGCAGGCGTCCGGGCAGTTGTACAGCACCCACACGCCGCCGTGCTCCAGGAAGTGCGGCACGTCTTCCGGTGTGAGCGGTGTGGTATAGATGCCCGGCTGCGGCAGCTCCGCAAAGTGCCAGCCGGAGGTGGGCGGATTGGAGAAGTAGGCGCCGTGCGCCTCGCCCGGCTGCACGTGCGCGTTGCCGTTGGAGGGATAGCCCACGCCGGGAAGGGCATCCGGCGTGGCGGTGGCCGTGGCCGTTACCACCGGGATGCCGGCGAAGGCGGTGTTGGAGTTCTCGTTGCCGCCACAGGCGAGAATCACGGCGGCCAGGGGGAGAAGGAGCAAGAGTGCGACCGGAGCGGGCAGGCGGATCACGCGGTTCAGGGCCATCACCCTCGAGCAAGGTCGGCCCGGCACGGCCGGGCCGTGTCCTATCCTACCGGCAGGCACGAGCGACGGGCAAACGGGCGCGGCCCTCACCCCCGGCCCCTCTCCCGCTTGCGGGAGAGGGGTGGCCAAAGGCCGGGGTGAGGGCGCCTCTCGCATTGATGGCCTTCCTCCACCATCGGGTTCCCGTTTCTGGTTTCCCTTTTGCGAGGACACGGCTGCGAAGGTGTGAGGTATGGGTGGAAAACGGCTTGGTATCGCGGCAGGGTTCGCGGCGGGACCGGCGGAGCGCGAGAACTTCCTCGCCCGATTGCTGGTTGCCGACGACCTCGGCGTCGATTCCATCTGGGTGGCGGAGGCGTGGGGGCGCGACGCCTTCACTTTGCTCACCGAGCTGGCGCTCAAGACGCGGCGGGCGCGACTGGGCACGGGCATCGTCAACGTCTTCAGCCGCAGCCCGGCCGTGCTGGCCATGACCTTTGGCGCTCTCGACGAGCTGTCCGGCGGTCGCATGCTGATCGGCCTGGGTTCCTCGGGGGCGAACGTGGTAGAGCACTTCCACGGGGTGCCGTTCGAGAAGCCGCTCCGGCGCCTGCGTGAGTATGTCGAGATCATCAACCTGCTCCTACGCGGAGAGCCCCTCAACTACGAGGGGCAGATCTTTCGCATGAACCGCGGCTTTCGCCTCCAGTTCACACCGGTGCGCCCGCACATCCCCGTGTTCATCGCCGCCATCACGCCCAAAAGCATCCGCCAGACGGGCGAGATCGCCGACGGCCTGATGCCGATCCACTGGCCTAAGCAGAAGTACGCCGACCTGCGCGCGCAACTGGCCGAGGGTGCCCGGCGAGCGGGACGCGACCCGGCGGCCATCGAGATCGCCCCCTCAGTGGGGCTGTTCATCACCGACGGTCAGGACCCGGAGCAGGTGCGCAACCGGGCGCGCGAGCCGCTGGCCTACTACATCGGCCGCATGGGCCGCTTCTACTACGAGATGCTCCAGCGGCACGGGTACGAGGCGGAGGTGGCGGCGGTGCGGGCGGCCTGGGAGCGGCGCGACCCCGCCGGCGCGGCGGCGGCCATCCCGGACCGCATGCTGGACGACATCACCGTCATCGGCCCGTTGGACGCCTGTGCGGAGAAGCTGGATGAGCTGCGCGCCCTAGGCGTGGACGTGCCCGTGATCGCCCTGCCGCAGGGTGAGCCACGCGAGGTGGGACGCATCCTCGAGCGCCTGCTGCGCTGAGGGCAGCCCGCGCCGGCCATCGGGGCGTCGACCGGCGGCCCGAATCCCCCGTGCTACAATGGCGTTGCGCCCCCTCCGTCGGGGCGCTGAGGTTTTGTATGGAGCGCACCGCCACCCGCATCGGTCCGCGCTGGTTCCGCTGGGGACAGCGCACCTACGTCATGGGCATCATCAACGTCACGCCGGACTCTTTCTCCGGTGACGGCGTCGGCGATGACCCGGAGGCTGCGGTGGCGCGCGCCGAGGCGATGGTCGCCGCCGGGGCGGACATCATCGACGTCGGCGGCGAGTCCACCCGGCCCGGCGCCACGCCGGTGGACGCGGAGACAGAGCTGGCGCGCGTGTTGCCCGTCGTGCAACGCCTGGCAGGGCGGCTGCCGGTGCCGGTCTCCGTGGACACCACCAAGCCCGAGGTGGCGGCCGCAGCCCTTGCGGCCGGCGCCGCGATCCTAAACGATATCCACGGCCTGCGGGCGCGGCCGGAGATGGCCGAGCTCGCCGCCCGGCACGGGGCAGCCGTGGTGGCGATGGCCAATATGCGTGGCTACCCGCACGATGACATCATCACCGCGGTACTGGCACAGTTGCGCGAGTCCATCACCATCGCCGAACAGGCCGGCATTCCACCGGAACGGCTCATCGTCGACCCCGGCTTCGGCTTTGGCACCACACCGGCCGAGAACCTGACCATGGTGCGCTCGCTGCACGCGCTCAAATGCCTGGGCCGGCCGATCCTGATCGGCCCCTCGCGCAAATCGACGATCGGTTTGGTGCTGGACCTGCCCGTGCAGGAGCGGGTGGAAGGCACGGCGGCTACCATCGCCATCGCCATCGACCGCGGCGCGGACATCGTGCGCGTGCACGATGTCCCGGTGATGGTGCGCGTAGCGCGCATGGCCGACGCCATCACGCGCGGCTGGACGCCACCGCGCCACGACTGACGAGGAGCCAGATACGCGTGCGAGCCAGACACGAGGGGCAACCGACACGGAGCGAGCCCACGGGGGAGGCCCAGTCCCAGCCCGCGGCGATGGAGGAGCGGCTGACACATGAGCCCCTGGCGATGCTCCGCCTCGTCCGCCAGGCAGGGGAGGAGGGGCGCCTGCCGGCACCGGAGGTGTGCGCGACCATCGCCCGACACGCCGCCGAGATCCGCTCCGCCCCGCGCAAGGCAGTGGCCGAGGAGTTGCTGCGCATTGTGGCCACACCGCATCCACAGGTGGCGATGGAACTGATGGCCCGCACGGGGCTGCTGGCCGTCCTCCTGCCGGAGGTGGAGACGCTCCGGCGCATGCCCGCCGGCAACGGCCGTCACAAGGACATCTACCGCCACACCCTGCTGGTGATGTCACGCACCCCGCCGGACCCCGTGCTGCGTCTGGCGGCCCTCCTGCACGACATCGGCAAGCCTGCCACCAAGGTGGTGGAACGGGGCGTGGTGCGCTTTCCCGGCCACGCGGAGGTGGGCGCGGAGATGGCCCGCCGTCGGCTGCGCGCCCTCGGCTTCGACCGCGCCACCGTCGAGGCGGTGACGCTGCTCGTCGCCCTGCACCTGCGCGTCAACAGCTACGAACAGGAGTGGACCGACTCCGCCGCCCGGCGGCTGGCGCGGGAGGCGGGGGAGCAGTTCGAGCGGCTCTTGGCCCTCAGCCGGGCAGACGTGACCAGCGCCCGCCGGGAGGTGGTGGAGCGGGCGCTCCGGCGCGTGGACGCGCTGGAGGCGCGGGTACAGGCCCTGCGCGCGGCGGAGCAGAGGCCGCAGAGCCCATTGGACGGCCACGAGCTGATGGCGATGTTCGGGATGGGGCCCGGTCGCTGGATCGGCGCCGTCAAACAGCGGCTGGCCGCGCTGGTGGAGAACGGTCAGCTCGCACCGGACGACAAAGAGACCGCCGCCCGCATCGCGCGGGAGCTGGTCGACCAGATGCAGCACGAGCGCGCCGTAGCACCGGGCGAACCGCGGTGACCACCGCGCCCGCGTTGGGTGACGACCCACCGCCCAAGCCACCGGCAAGGCCGGATGAGGGCCCGGGTTCCGATTCCGCGTTCCGTGCGCGTCTCCTTGGGATCACTCCTCCCAGGGGCCGGGGAGCAGGGAGAGAGGGTCCACGGGCACATCGTCCTTGCGGATCTCAAAGTGCAGGTGCGCCCCCGTGGAGAAGCCCGTGTTGCCGCTACGGCCCAGCACCGTGCCCTGGGCCACCACCTGGCCCACGCTCACGGCGATACTCGCCAGATGCGCGTACAGCGTGCTGTACCCGTCGGCGTGCTTCACGATTACGTACAGCCCATAGCTACAACACGGGTCGCCGCCCGCGAACGTGACCGTGCCGGCGGCCGCCGCAACCACCGGGTTACCGCCGTCCGGGAACTGGTCGATGTCGATGCCCGGATGCGTCGCAGAAAAGCGGGTGGTGATCCGCCGCCCCTGCACCGGCCAGATAAAGCGACTCGCCCCCGCCCCTACCCCTGCCGACGCCGCCGGCGTGGGCGCGGCCCTGCCGAAGGCCAGGTAGGCGCCATCGGCCCAACCCACCTTGTCGGCATAGCGCACAGGATACCAGCCATCCGCCGTTGGCCGCCCGATCACCTGCACGCGCGCCCCACCGGGCATGGTGACCACCACGGGGAAGCCGGTGCCGGGGCCGGCCCGCAGGTTGAGCCCGTCCGGCGGCACCACCGTCGCCGTCTGGCCGTCACCGCCCGCCGGCGTGGGGGTGGGCAGCGGTGTGGACGCCGGCGTGGGTGCTGCCATGGCCTGCACAGGGACAGAGGCGGTTGAAATCGGGGTCGGCGTCGGGGTGCGAGGCGCGGCCCCGGGGCCGGGCCCACCGGTACCGCCGACGACCGATGCCTGCAACGCCAGGTAGTCACCCAGGATGTAGCCAGTCAACTCCTGGTATACCACCGGCACCCAGTTATCGGCGGTCGGCGCACCGGTGACGGTCACCGTGGTACCGAACGGGAGCACCGCCAGAACCGGATACGCGGTGCCGGGGCCGGCGCGCAGGTTGACGCCGTCCGGCGAGGTGACCATCGCCGTCGCGGTCTGGGCCTCTGCTCGGGTGAGAAAGAGCAGGAGCATGGCCGCGAGGCTCACGGCCAGCACGGGGCGGGCGTAGAATTGGCATCCCGCGGAGCGCGTGGGGGCAGCCGTGTGGTTCGGCACGGGCACAGCCCGTCCGAGGCGGAGTATGCCGCGAATCCTCCCGGCCCTCCTTTCCTGTGGTCCTGGGGCGCGGACCACACGCGGAGAAGTGTATGCGCTCCGCCTTCCCTTGCGCGAAAGACGCTAACCGCCCGCATCGCCGGCAGCTCCCGTACCACGGCGGCGAATGGGAATCTTCTCACCCATGCTCACACCTGCTCCCTGATCCGCCGGCATGAGGCCTCGTTCTTCACGATTCCGCATCGAGACCAAGCCGCAGGCCGAGCACGCCGGCGCAGGTGCGCAGCGCAAGCTGGGCGGCCTGCACGTCGGCAGCGGGTGCCGCCTCGATGGCGGCGGCCAGGTCCAGCACCGCGCGCACCGCGGCCGGGGTGTTGAGGTCGTCCTCCATGGCCGACCAGAATCGCTGGACGTAGGGCGTCGGGTCCAGCGCATGGCCGCGGCCCACCGGTGCGCGGACGGCCGCCATAAGCCGCGCGGCCTGGGCGTCCGCCTCCGCCATCGTGGTCTCACGCCACTCTTCGGAGCTGCGGTAGTGGATGGCCAGCAGAGAAAGGCGCACGGCGTCGGGCGTGTGCCGTCGCACCAGATCCTGCACCAGCACCAGGTTGCCGAGCGACTTGCTCATCTTCTCGCCCCGGTAGCGGATCATGCCGACATGCACCCACCAGCGGGCGAACGGGCTCACCCCGGTGGCGCACTCCGACTGCGCGATCTCGTTCTCGTGGTGGGGAAAGATCAGGTCCCGACCGCCGCCGTGGATATCGACGGGCACACCGGCGTGGCGCAGGGCCATGGTCGTGCACTCGATGTGCCAGCCGGGCCGACCCGGCCCCCAGGGGGAGTCCCAGAACGGCTCATCCGGCGCACGCGCCTGCCAGAGGATGAAATCCAAGGGGTCATGCGGCCCGGGTCGCATGCCCTGGCGGCGGTTCTCGGCCAGCATCTCTTCGCGCGAGAGACCGCTGAGCGCGCCGTACGCGGGAAACGCCGACACGTCAAAGAATACCTCGCCCTCATACACGTAGGCCTGGCCCCTGTCCAGCAGGACACGAATGACCTGCTGCATGGCAGCGATCTCCTGGGAGGCACGCGGCGTGACGGTGGGCGGCAGCACGCCAAGCACGCGCATGTCCCGCTCGAAGGCGACCACGTTGCGTGCCGTCAGCTCCTCGGTAGTGGTGCCCAGCTCGCGTGCCTTCCGGATGATGTCGTCGTCCACATCGGTGATGTTCTGCACGTGCACCACCGTGACCCCCTGCGCCTCCAGGTAGCGGCGCAGCACATCGAAGGTGGTGTACGTGAAGGCATGACCGAGGTGGGTGACGTCGTAGGGAGTGATGCCGCACACGTACAGGGAGACCCGGCCATCGCGCGGCGTGAACGGCTCGACGGCACGCGTGCGGCTGTTGTAGAGGCGAAGCACCATCGCGACACACCCGGCGTGGAGTGGGGTCGTCGCCCCATTGTACCCCCTCGATCGGCGTGGCTCGCTGTGTGTCTCTCCTCAAGGGACCGGCCCTCATCCCCACCCGCCGGCCACCCCCACCGCCCGCAGAGCAGGAGAAAGGGTTGCCGCTGGCAAAGGCTGTTCGCCAACTGCAGAAACCCTTTCCCCCATGCGGGAGACGGCGGCCGAGAGGGGCGAGGCCGAATGAGGGCTGACCGCCGCACAGCCGTGCCGCGCACGCAACAGGCCCGCTCCTCGGTGAGGAGCGGGCCTGCTCGTTGGCGTCTGCGCACCCCGGGTCATCGGTACCTCGTGCCGGCGGTCACCCGCCGATGCGTGGCCACATCTCTCGGCGCCGCGCCATACTGACCAAGACCCGAGGCGGTTCCCGGTCGGCCCCGTACCGGGGCCTCACCAGTCCACCTGCCGGACTCCGTACCGAGCGTGGAGTCTCACGCGCATAGGCGCCTCCACGAGTGATCCCGCCCCGGATGCACGCACCCGGTAGCGGCACCTCCATGTATCACGCAGGTTCTCGCCGGATGCAAGCCGGTTCAGGGTCGCTCAGAGCCGGTAAATCTCGCCAACGAATGAACAGATATCGTGGGCTACCGCGCACCGACATCCTGGTCACGCAAGCTCACTCGTCCTCCCCGGAGCCGCCTCGACTTCTGCCCGGCACCCCGCGCGGTCAGCGTTCCGTTACCGGTCTCCGGGCCGTGCAGACCAGTGAGGCACCGAGCGGCAAGTCCCAGCGCCGAATCAGAGGTCGCTCCGCGGTGAGTACGCCCCGGAGCACCGTATTGGCCGGGCCGGGCAGCGTCTCCAGATGATCGCCGGTGCCGTTCAGGCGGTGCAGCACCTTGCGCGTCACGGCCAACGGCAGGAGCAAGGCATTGTAGTAGCTGATCTTGCAGGGCTCCAGGCCGGCCGCGCGCACCGCCCACGCCAGGGTGCCGCGCAGGTAGCGACGCCGGTGGTGGTTGACGTCATCGTGACTGCTCCACAGCCACGGCAGGGCCGGCACGGTGATGATGACGACGCCGCCGGGCCGCAACACGCGCCGCGCCTCACGCAGCAGGCCGACGTCGTCGTCCACATGCTCGATCACGTCCAGGGCCAGAACGGCACCGAACGTGGCGTCCGCAAACGGCAGGCAATGGCCGGACGCCAGCGCCACCGGCAGGCCACGGCGACGGCAGTAGCCGGCCGCCTCCGGCGATGGATCCACGCCGACCGCGTCACCAAAGCGCAGCAGGTGCTTCAGCACGCCGCCGGTGCCACAGCCCAGGTCCAGCACCGGACCCTGCGTCCAATACGCCGCGAGCTGGTCCAGGACGATCTGGCGCCGGCCGACGAACCACCAATGGCGGTCCTCAACGGCGAAAAAGCGGCTGAACAGTTCGGTTTCCAACGGGCTCCCTGACCGGCACGCGCGGCGCCGTCCCCGCCCACCACGTTACCGAGGCCGGCCGGCTCTGTCGAGCCGCTGATGCGCCCTACCGTCTACGCCTCGGCGGCGAGCTGGCCCATCAACCGCCGCAGCCGCTCGTACAGCCACTGCGGCGAGCCGGCCGGCCAGCGCCAGAGCGCCGCCACCGTCCCCACGCAACAGCCGCGCTGGGCGCTGACGTGATACAGCACGTACCGCACTCCGTCGGCCGTCGCTTCGGCGCGCAGCGCGGCCGTCTCCTCCCCGATGCGGGGCGGGAAGAGGGGGCGCATTGCCATCCCCCTCGGTATGTCGGCCGGTGCCGTCACCGCGCGCAGGGCATCCGTGCGACGGGCAAAGCGCGCCACCGTCACATCCACGTACAGCGGCCCGGCGCCGGGATCCTCCACCGGCAACCACCGGCAGGCAGCCCATGCCCGCACCTCGCCGCCCCGGTCGCACCGAACATCGGCAGGAGCTGCCAGGCAGCGGTAGCCCGGCGGCACGGCGTCGGCGAGGAGCGGCGTCACGGCGGATGACGGTCGGAAAGACAACGGCACCGGACCTTCCGGCGAGTGAATGAACCGGTGGGATGGTAGCGACCGCACGGCCAGCGGTCAACCACGCCTACCGGACGCTGGAGGCGCACTCGGCCGCATAACCGGCACGGGGCCCGCCATCCCCGCGCAGGCGTGTTTCGTCTGCCCGGTCCGCGCCCCTCAGCCGGCGCCCGTCACCAGCGCCACCGCCCGGCGCACCGTCTCCTCGGGCACATCCGAGCGGATCACCGTGCGCCCTGGCCCGGTGAGCAAGATGAAGCGCAGCGTACGCCCGCTCACCTTCTTGTCCAGGCGCATCCGCGCCAGCACCGCCTCCGGGTCCACACCCGGCGCCCGCAGGGGCAAACCAAAGCGCTGGATGAGGGCGTTCTGGCGCGCGACCAGCTCCTGGTCGATGAGCCCCATCTCCACGGCGATGGCCGCCGCCGCCGCCATGCCCACGGCCACGGCCTCGCCGTGCAAGAGGGCGGTGTAGCCGGTGGCCGCCTCCAGGGCGTGACCGACGGTGTGGCCGTAGTTGAGGATCATGCGCAGCCCATCCTCACGCTCGTCGGCGCTCACCACGCGCGCCTTGATGGCGATGCTGCGTCGCAGCACCCGCACCAACGGCTCCGGCTCCAGGGCGAGCAGCGCCTCCGCCTCCGTTTCCAGCCAGGCGAGCAGCTCCGGGTCCATGATCAGGGCGTGTTTGATCACCTCCGCCCAACCGGAGACCAGCTCGCGCCGGGGCAGCGTACGCAGCAGTGCGGCGTCGGCCACCACCAGCCGCGGCTGGTAGAAGGCGCCGATCAGGTTCTTGCCCTCGCGGTGGTTGACCGCCACCTTGCCCCCGATGGCGGCGTCGACCATGCCCAGGAGGCTGGTGGGGACGTGCACCAGCGGCATCCCCCGCAGGTAGGTGGCGGCCACAAACCCGCCCAGGTCAGTGGCCACGCCGCCGCCGAAGGCCAGCACCACGTGGCGACGTTCGGCCCGCGCCGCCACCAACCGGTCATACAGCGCCGCCGCGGCCTCCAGCGATTTCGCGGCCTCGCCCATGGGCAGGTCGTGCAGGTGCGCCTCCAGCCCGCCAGCCGCCAGTGCGGCCAGCAGCCGCTCCCCGTGCAGCTCGGCCACCCGCCGGTCGGCGATCACGTGCACCACCGGCCCCAGCCCGGCGGCACGCAGCCATGCCGGCAGCTGCTCCACGGCGTCCCAACCGACGTACGCCGGGTAGGCACCGCCTGCCGCCGCCACCTCAGCGGCCAGGTCCGGGTCCTGGGATGCCGGCCGGCCGGCGTTTATCGCTTCAGACAGACGATTCAACCGGGCGAGCAGCGCCGGCGCGCGCCGTTGCCAGGCGGTGATCACCTCCTCGGCCACGTCGTCCGGCGTAAGGCCGTCCGTGCGCACCACCCAGTCGGCCAGCGCGTAGAGCGGGCCGCGCTCGGCGCGTAACTGGGCCAGGCGGGCGCGCGCGTCGCCGGCCAGCAGGGGCCGGTCCGCGCTGGGGTCCATCGCTAGTCGCGCCAGCAGGGTGTCGATGCCCGCCTCTAGGTGCACCACGAAGGCGTCGCGCCAGAGGCAGGCGCGGTTGTCGGGGTCGAGCACGGTACCGCCGCCGGTCGCCACCACCGTGCGCCGCGCGTCGCTCACCTGCTGCACCGCCAGCCGCTCCAGTCGGCGGAACTCGACCTCGCCCGACTCGCGGAAGATACGGGGGATGGCCCGCCCGTCCATCCCCTCCACGAGCGCGTCGGTATCGACGCTCTGCCAGTCCAGGCGCCGGGCAATGCGCTGGGCCACGACCGATTTGCCGCTACCGGACAGCCCGATGAGCACAATGCGTTCCGGCGGGGGAGCACCTGTCATGGAAAGCCCTCTCGGTGCATGGTGCTGAGCGGAGCGTAGCAGAGGGCAACCGCGGGCACGAGCGTCATTCCCCGTCGCCGCGTACCGGCTGGCCTTCCCCCGGCGCCGGCACCGGTTGTGTCCCCTCCAGCGGCGGACCGGGGTCGAACGGCTGGGCCACGCCGCGCTCGTTCAGCTCGTAGTGGTGCTCGAACCGGCTGACGATCTCGTGCGGCCGCAGCGCCTCCCAGTCCAGGTCGTCGGCCGTGGCGCGGTCGGCCACCAGGGAAAGAATGCAGCCGTAGGCGCGGTCGCCGTTGCCGGCGTGCACGGGCGCGTACACGTCCACCCGCACGAAGGAGAGGCGCACGTTGGGCACATCGTATAGGATCAGCTCCGCCAGCTTGGCGGCCACGCGCATGGCCGCCTCCAGCGCGCTGCCCACCTCCTGTAGCCGGCCTCCGCTCACCCGGTACTCCCCCTCCGCCAGGCAGGACACCTGCGCCGCGTCCGGTCCCACGGCCACGAGCTGCACCGTCTGGACGCCGTGCCATACGCCCGGCGCGACGCCCTTGGGCACCCGCGCAGTGCGCCAGCGTTCGAACTCCTGCTCCAGGAGCATGCGGATGGCGTCCACGTCGCCGGCCGCCACCAGCCCACGCCAGTGCCGGTGCGCCCGCGTCTCCTGAAAGATCACGTAGGTCAGGATCAGGCCAAACACCACCAGACCAAGAACCGCCCACTCCATGCCCGTCCCGCCTCCGACCGCGGCCCGACCGAGGTACCGTCTGAGCGGCGAGGGGGCACCGCGGTGAGGTCACCGCCGGTTCACCCCGCTACGCCCATCGCCCGTTCCGCCGCGGCCATCATCACCGGCACCGGCGCCGGCATTCCTGTCCAAAGCGTAAACGCCGCCGCGCCCTGACGCACCAGCATGGGTAGGCCCCCGAGCACGCGGCAGCCGCGTGCCATCGCCGCGGCCAGGAAGGGCGTGACCAGCGGGTTGGCCACGATATCTACCACCATCGCGTCATCCGGGAGCGCCTCCGCCGGCACGGGCAGCTCATGCTCGTGCGCGCCGTGCCGCATCCCCACCGTGGTGCAGTTCACCACCAGGTCGGCGCCGGCCAAGAGCGCGCGGGCTCGCCGCGGTTCCAGCGCCGCGGCGTCGCCCCGCCCGTCCGCCAGGCTGGCCACCAGCGCCACGGCACGCTCAAGGGACCGATTCACCACGCGCACGCGCGTGATGCCGGCATCCAGCAGGGCGATCACCACCGCCCGTGCCGCGCCGCCGGCACCGATCACCACCGCCCGCGCGCCCCGTGGGTCCACGCCGCCGTCCAGGCGCAGTGCGTCCAGAAAGCCGCTGATATCCGTGTTGTGGCCAACTAAGCGACCACCCTCGTTGACGATGGTGTTGACCGCCCCCGCGCGCTGGGCCGTGGGATGCAGGCGGTCCACCAGCGGCAGCACCGCCTGCTTGTGCGGCACCGTCACGTTGGCGCCCAGCGCATCTGGCGCGCGGAGCGCGGCCACCCGCTCCGCCAGCGCCGCGGCCGGGGTGTGCCAGGCCTCGTAGCGGGCGGCGATCGCCAGCGCGTCGAACGCCGCCTGCTGAAAGATGGGCGAGATGGAATGTGCCACCGGGTCTCCGATCAGCCCCACCCGTCTGGTCATCGGCCGCTCCGCCCTACCGCTGGTAGCGGGCCACGTTGCGGTTGTGCTCTTCCAACGTTTCGGCGAAAGCGTGGGTGCCGTCGCCCTTGGCCACAAAATACAGGTACTTGACCGGCGCCGGATACGCCACCGCGCGCAGCGCGGCCAGCCCTGGGTTGCAGATCGGCCCCGGTGGCAGGCCACTCCGCACATACGTGTTGTACGGCGAGTCGACCTTGAGATCCTCCACGGTGAGGTCTCGCTTCCACCAGCCGTACCGTTGCACGGAGGCCGCATCGGCCGCCAGCGCGTACTGCACGGTCGGGTCGGCCTGAAGCGGCATGCCGGCACGCAGCCGGTTGAGGAAGACGGCGGCGATCAGCGGCCGTTCCTCCGGTACCTGCGCCTCACGCTCCACGATGGAGGCAAGGGTCACCGCCTCGTGGAGGGTCAGCCCCTGCGCCTGGATGGCCGCGTACAGCTCCGGGGAGAGACGCTCTTCGAACGTCGCTCGCAACCGCTGCACCACCTCCTGGGCGGCAGCGTGCTTGGTGAAGAAGTACGTATCCGGGAACAGGTAGCCTTCCAGCGCGCTGCCCGCCGGGCGGTCGCGGGCCGCCGCCTGCGGGGGTTCGCCCCGCGCCGCGGCCAGGAAATCGGCGGCGCTAACCACACCCTGCCGCTCCAGGATGGCCGCCACCTCTTCGAGCCGTTTACCCTCCGGGATGGTCACGGTGACGGCCGGCACGGTCACCCCGGCGCGCACGCGCCGGACGGCATCGGCCACCGGCACGCCGCGACCGAACTCGTAGGTGCCGGCGGCCAGGCGGCCCTGGAGGCCCATCAGCGCCGTCAGCGTGGCGAACAGACCGCCGTCATCGATCACGCCCGCCCGCTCCATCTGCCGGCCGATGGCGGCGCTGCTGGTGCCGGGCGCCACCTGCACCTGCACCGTCGTTCCCTCAACCGGGATCGGCCCCTGCCCGCGCACCTCGTCCGTCGTGATGATCACCGCCGGCAGGCGCAGGGTGGCGATGGCGACGGCGGCTACCAGCGCCAGCGAGCCGAGGGGCAGGGTGAGGCGTGATACGTGGTTTAGCACTTGGCCCTCGGTATTCAGCGATCGGCCGCCGCCCGACGGCTGTCGAGATAGGCTTGCAGGATGATGGCCGCCGCCACCGCATCGCGACGGGTGCGCATCTGGCGCTCGCGCATCCCCAGCTGGCGCAGGTGGCGCTCCGCCTCAGCGGTGGAGAAGCGCTCATCGTAGAGCACCACCTCGGCGTCGGTGGCGGCGCGCAGCAGCTCGGCGAAGGACTGCGTCTGGCGCGCCTGCGGGCCGAGGCTACCGTCGAGCGAGACCGGTAGACCGACGACGATGCGCCCGACCCCCTCGCGCTGGGCCAGCTGGGCCACCGCCCGCGCGTCGGCGGCGCCGCCGCGGCGCTCCAGGACGCGCAGGGGCACCGCCAGACGCTCGTCGGGGTCGGAGATCGCCACCCCGATGCGCCGCTCCCCCACGTCCAGCCCCATCGTGCGCATGCGCGTTCGCCGCCGGCTAGGGGCTACCGGGTACCGGCTTGAGCACGAGCTCGATCCGGCCGGCCACACGCGGCAGCCACGGCGCCCAGCCGGGCAGGTCCACCTGTGACGGCACGGACGGATGCAGTCGCTGGCGCACCACTCGTTCGGCCCCCACGCGGGTTTTGCCCGCCAGCTCGCGCCTCAAGGCGGCCCGATCCACGGCGGGGGCGGTCAATACCGCGACGTGCACCGGCACGGTGAGGCGGTCAAGCGCCGCATCGAACTGGCCGACCTGGTCCACCGTGGTTCGAAACGTGTTCTCCAGCACCATCCGATCCGCCGCTAGGCGCGGGCGCAGGCGTTCAACGAAGACCTGGCGGAGGTCCGTGCCCGCCACCACGAGCAGGCTGGCCTGCGCGCTACAGGTAAGCTCAGTGTACCGCGCGATCTGCCCAACCGGCGGCACCGGCGTGCACTCACCGATCGCCAGGCGTGCACCCTCGGTGAACACCACGTCGGCCGGCGCCTGCTGGGCGACCAGCTCCCGCCGGGCGACGTCCAGCAGATAGGCGGCGGCCGCCTCGCGCAGGAGCTGCACGTCGGCCTCGCTCACCACGGGCTGGCGCACGTCGGCGCCCTTCTCGCCGGGGGTGGGGTTGGTCACGCTCACCACCCGGCTGAGGGCCGGGTCCTCGATCCGGGTCACCGTGTTGCGCGGCACGTTGCCGGCGGTACCCGGGCGCTGGGCGAGGGCGATCGCCTCACCGCTGGCGCCCACCCGCCCCGGTAGGTCTACGTCGTTGCCCACCGTGAACGGCATGCCGGTGGTGGCAAGCACCACGGTGCCCTTGGGCACGCGCACCGGCCGGTCGGTGCGGTTGGCGAACACCAGCGCCACGGCCGCGTGCTCGGCCGGCACCACAGTGCTGCCGGTGGCCGGCCCGACCAGCGTGCGGGTCAGCGTTACCTCCCGTCGCTGCGCCGGCACCACCGCCCGCGCCACGTTGACCTGCGTGGCGCGGGTGTCGGCCGTGACCTCCACCACCTCGTCCAGTGTCTCGGCCGGCAGGTAGACCGTCACACGCGCCGTCGGCAGGTACCAAAAGAGCACGGCCCCACCGAGGAGCGTGGTGACCGCCACGACCAGCAGCGCCAGCAGCGTGCCCGCGGCGGGCGGCCGCAAGGTGATCCAGCCGAGCTGCAGCCCGCTCGACCGACCGGAAAAGCTCACCCGCGTGAGGCTGCTCACGGCCGGCAGCCCCTCCTCGCGGGCGCGCACGCGCAGCACACGGGAGCGGGTTACCAGCACCAGGTCGCGCCCGGAACGCTCCACATGGCGGAGCAGGCGGCGCATGCCCAGCGGCGTGGCGAGCTCGCGGTTGCCGCGCGGGACGATCAGCGCCACCCGCGGTGAGGCGGCCGTGTCGATCTTGCCGAAGATATCCGGGAGGTCGTCGACGCGCTCGATGACCACCGTAGCGAAATCCGCGGCGCCGGCCGGCGCGTCGTCATCCGCCCCCTCGGGCCGCGCCCCGGTGGGCGGCACATGGCGGCGGCCGCGACCCGTGGGCAGGACGGCATCCCCATTGGGCTGAGCCGCGGCATCCACATGATGGCCGTTGGGAGAGGTGCTGAGTCCGCCACCCGGTCCGCCATCCGTGCCGCGATCGGCGGTGCCTCCCTCCGGCTCGACCGGCTGCCGGTCACGCTCATCCGTGTCCACCGGCGAGCTGCTCCCTTGCCAGGCGCCGGCCCAGCGCCAGCGCGTCTGCCAGCTTCGCGGGGTCCCGGCCACCGCCCTGGGCCATGCGCGGCGGTCCGCCGCCACCACCGCCGGCCGCGCGGGCGATCTCGCGCACCAGGTTGCCGGCGTGCACCCGCTCGTCCAGCTCGTGCGCCATGACGAGGAACTGCGGTCGGTCGCCGACCACCGCACCGAGGATGATCAGCGAGCGACCCAGCGCGCGCTTGATCTCGTCGGCGATCTCGCGCATCGTCTCCACACCCGCCACGCGCACCTCGCCCACCACCAGCTTGGCGTCGCCGATGGTCTCCGCCTGCTGGGCGAGCATGTGGGCCTGGCGGCGTCCGGACTCGCGCTCCAACGCCTCCGCCCGCCGTCGTTCGGCGGCCAGCTCCTCCTGCAGGGCGATGATTTTCTGCTCCAGCTCCCACGGGTTGACGCCCAACCGGCGGGCGGCGCCGTCCAGGATGCGGATCTGCTCGGCGATCCACCGCTCGGCGGCGGCGCCGGTGAGCGCCTCGATGCGGCGCAGGCCGGAGCCGATGCTGCCCTCGGAGATGATGAACAGGCCGCCGATCTCGCCCGTATCGTGCACGTGGGTGCCGCCGCACAGCTCCGCGCTGAAGGGCCGCTCCCGGCCATCGCCGTTGATTTCCACCACGCGCACCCGGTCGCCGTACTTCTCACCGAAGATGGCGAGCACCCCTTCGGCGCGCGCCTGCTCCAGCGTGGTCTCACGCGTGCGCACCGGCACATCCATGCGTACGCGCTCGTTGACGAGCATGCGCACCTCGGCGAGCTGGTCCGGGTTGGGGGCCTCTTGGTAGTTGTAGTCGAAGCGCAAGCGATCGGGGGCCACCAGCGAGCCGCGTTGGTGCACGTGCTCGCCGAGCACGCGCCGCAAGGCGGCGTGCAACAGGTGGGTGCCGGTGTGATTGCGGGCCGCGTCCTGTCGGCGCGCCCGGTCCACCTCGGCGCGCACCTCATCGTGCAGGGAGAGCACGCCGGTCGTCACCCGCCCCACGTGGTAGATAATGCCGGACGCGTCGCGGCGGGTGTCGGTTACCTGGACCCGGCCACGCTCACCGATGATCGTGCCCGCGTCGCCTACCTGGCCACCGCCCTCCGGGTAGAAAGGGGTCTCGTGCAAGACGACGAGCACCTCCTGCCCCTCCTCGGCGCTGTCCACCAGCACACTATCGTGAATGATGCCGGTGACGTGGGTGACCAGCTCGGTGCGGTCGTAGCCGCAGAAGCGCTCGCCGTGACCGACCAGGCGGGCGAAGGCGTCGGCCAGCTCCTGGGCGCGCATGGTGAAGCGCGCGGCCGAGGCAGCGCGGGCGCGTTCACGCGCCGCCTCCAAGGCCCGCCGGTAGCCCTCCTCGTCGACGGCAAGGCCGTGCTGGGCGGCGACCTCGGCGGTGAGCTCCTTGGGAACGCCGTAGGTCTCGTACAGGCGGTAGACCTCTTCGCCGGGTAGGGCGTCGGCGGTGCCGCGCACCTCGTCCAGCAGTTCATCCAACTTGGCCAGGCCACGCTCCAGCGTCTCGCGGAAGAGCGACTCCTCGCGCGCGATGACCGATCGGATCAAGCGCTCCTCGCGGGTGAGGTGCGGGTAGCGCCCCTGGAATTGGGCGATGACGTGTCCCGCCATCCGCTCCATGAAGCCAGCCGGCATGGCCACCGTGCGACCGAAGAACACCGCCCGGCGCAGGACACGGCGCAGCACGTAGCCACGCCCCTCGTTGGAGGGGAGCACGCCGTCGGCGATGAGGAACGTCACGGCGCGGGCGTGGTCCACCACCACGCGCAGGGCCTGGTCCGCCTTCGGGTCGCGCCCGT
The DNA here is from genome assembly GCA_042408665.1 of Dehalococcoidia bacterium. Taxonomy (GTDB): domain Bacteria; phylum Chloroflexota; class Dehalococcoidia; order CAUJGQ01; family CAUJGQ01; genus CAUJGQ01. Next base: position 38,124 of record JBHOQW010000163.1, on the reverse strand, counting down.
AGGGCTGGCCGCAGAGGGCGGAGGCGGCCTCCAGCAGGGCGCGCAGGCCGTCCGTCTCGTAGGTGGAGCGCACGCCTTGTACCGCCATGGCCACCCGCTCCAGGCCGGCACCGGTGTCGATGTTCTTCTGGGGCAGCTCCGTGAGCGAGCCGTCCTCGTGCCGCATGTAGGTCATGAACACCAGGTTCCAGATCTCGAGGAAGCGGCCGCAGTCGTGCTTGGGCTCGCAGGCCGGCCCACAGCCGAACTCCTCACCGAAGTCGAAGTGCAGCTCCGAGCAGGGGCCGCAGGGGCCGACGTCGCCGGAATACCAGAAGTTACCCTCGTCGGCGCCGTAGCGCAGGATGCGCTCCTCCGGCCAGCCGAGGCGGCGCCAGATGGCGGCGGCCTCGTCGTCGTCGGTGTACACCGTGATCCACAGCCGCTCTGCCGGCAGCCCCAGCACCTTAGTGCAGAACTCCCACGCCCAGGGGATGGCCTCTTCTTTGAAGTAGTCGCCCACCGAGAAGTTGCCCAGCATCTCGAAGAACGTGTGGTGCGTGGTGTCCCCCACGCTCTCGATGTCGGTGGTGCGGAAGCAGCGCTGCACCGTGGTCAGCCGGCGGGCGGGCGGCACAGCGCGGCCCATGAAGTAGGGTTTGAAGGGCACCATGCCAGCGCTGGTGAACAGGAGGGTGGGGTCATCCACTGGCACCAGCGAGGCGGACTCCAGCGGACGATGGCCGCGCTCCACGAAGAAGCGCGTGAACGCCTCGCGCACCTGGTCGGTGGTCAGGGTTTTTGGCATCGCGACCGGTTCGCCTTTTATGTGGAGGTGGTGAACGCAGTATAGCAGGCGGCTTCCCCACCCTTCAGCCCCTCGCCGGCGGGCTGGGCGGGACCGAGCGTTGGCGGCCGTGATGGGCCGAAGGGCATGGCGCGGGCCGGCGCCCCGGGGAAGCCCCCACGCCCGCGGACGCCGGCCCGCTACCGAAGATATCGAGCGCGCACCGGCAGGCGCGTAGACCGACCATTTCACCAGCGTGGCATGCGTCTGCCCGCGCTTGTGTCGAGCGCACAATCCCGGTCGGCCAAGTTTGGTGCGGGCACCCGTTGCCAACGTGCGGCGTGTGCCCCACAGTGTCGGCGACCGGTACGGGTGCACGCACGGCCGGGCGCCCGTGTCGGGCGCGCTACCGCCGGCGCGCGACGTGGGATGACGGTGGAACAGGTGGAGGTGGTGGCATGACGGTGGAGGTTCCCGCCCGGTACCGGGACAAGCTGATGACGCCGGAGGCGGCCGTGGCGCTCATCCGGCCGGGGGACGTGGTGCTGTGGGGGGTGCACATGGAGCCGCTCAGCCTGGTACCGGCCATTGTCAACGACCGGGAGCGGCTGCGCGGCGTCACCATGCTGCACCACACCACGTGGTACCAGTTCCCCTGGTTCAAGCCCGAGTTCGGCGACGCCTTCCGCGTGTGCGATATGTACCCCGGCACGAACTCGCGTGAAGCCATCGCCGCGGGGCAGGTGGAGTTCGTGCCGCTCTCCTTCGGGCTGCTTAACCCGGAACGGGTGGCCAACCCCGACCGCGGCCGCCTGTATCAGTCTCCCGACGTGTACCTGACCCGCATCAGCCCGCCGGATGAGGACGGCTTCGTCAGCCTGGGGGTGGTGCCCTGGTTCTGGGAGATCGGCTTCGCCACCGCCCGCGTGGTGATCGGCGAGATCGACCCGTCGCTGCCACGCACCAGCGCGCGCGTGCACCTCTCCCAGGTGCACGCCCTCCTTCCCCCCGCGCCACAGGGAAGTACCCTGCCCAGCCGCCCTCTGGCTGCCACGCCGCCGGATGAGCTGGAGGCGGCGCAGGTGGTGGGCGCCAACGCCGCCACACTGATCCGCGACCGCGACACCTTCCAGGTAGGGGTGGGGCCGGCGGCCGAGGCCACGGTGGAGTTTCTCCGTGACCGGCACGACCTGGGCGTGCACAGCGAGCTGATCTTCCCCGGCGTGGTGGAGCTGGTGCGCGATGGAGTGGTGACCGGCGCCCACAAGAACGTGGACCGGGGCAAGGTGGTGACGGCCGGCCTCATCGGCAACCCTAACGACCCGCGCATGGCAGAGGCCGTCCGCTTCGTGAGCGAGCACCCGGACCTGTTCGAGTTTCGCACCGTACCACGCGTGGCCAACCTCAAGGTCGTGGCCGAGATCGAGAACTTCGTGGCCGTGAACAACGTGCTGGCCGTGGACCTCACCGGCCAGGTGGTGATCAACTTCCTGGGTACCCTACCCATCGCCGGCATCGGCGGCAACTTCGACTTCATCGTGGGCAGCCACTACGCCAAAGGCGGCCGCGGCGTGTACTGCCTGCTCAGCACCGCGCAGGGAGGCCGCGCCTCGCGCATCGTCCCCCAGATCCCGCACGGCCCCTACCAGGTTGTGGCCGTGCCCAACTACATGGTGGACTACCTGGTCACCGAGCACGGCGTCGTCAACTTGGAGGGCAAGAGCCTGCGGGAGCGGGCCCAGGCCATCATCTCCATCGCCCACCCCGACTTCCGCGCCGAGCTGCGGCAGGCCGCCCACAAGCTGGGGCTGCTGTGAGAGCGCTCACCTCGTGCCCACCGGCTTGACCCGGTGGACGGGCCGCGTATGATCCGATTGACAACCGCATAGGGCGCCACGGGAGCTCGGGGAGCCGGGCTGAGAGGGCGGCCGATCCGCCGCCGACCGTCACCACCTGATCTGGGTAATGCCAGCGCAGGGACCGAAGGCCAGCACCTCCGCCCCACCGCTCTCCCCCAGACGGTGGGGTTTTCCGTTCCCCGCTCTCCCGCCGGGCCCCAGCACCGCGAGGGAGGCACCATGACGCTCACCCACACCAGCCCAGCCCAAGACCTTCCTTCCTTCCCGGCCAGCCGCAAGGTGTACGTGCTCGGCTCCCGCCCCGACCTGCGCGTGCCGATGCGCGAAATCACCCTCACACCGACGCCCGGCCGCTTCGGCGCGGAGGAGAACCCGCCGGTGCGCGTCTACGACACCAGTGGCCCCTACACCGACCCGGAGGCACGGGTCGACATCCGGCAGGGCCTGCCGCCCCTGCGCCGCGCCTGGATCCTGGAGCGTGGGGACGTGGAGGAATACGAGGGCCGGCCGGTGCAGCCGGGCGATGACGGCCTGCGGCCCGGTGAGGCGCTGCCCGCATGGGCCCACCACCCCGGGCTGCGTCGCCGGCCGCTGCGCGCTAAGCCCGGTCGCGCCGTCACCCAGCTCCACTACGCCCGCCGCGGCATCATCACCCCGGAGATGGAGTTCGTCGCCATTCGTGAGGGCGTTACGCCCGAGTTCGTGCGCGAGGAGGTGGCGCGCGGGCGGGCCATCATCCCGGCCAACATCAACCATCCCGAGAGCGAGCCGATGATCATCGGCCGCAACTTCCTCGTCAAAATCAACGCCAACATCGGCAACTCGGTCGTGGTCTCCTCCATCGAGGAGGAGGTCGAGAAGCTGCGCTGGGCCACCCACTGGGGGGCGGACACGGTGATGGACCTCTCCACGGGCAAGTACATCCACACCACCCGCGAGTGGATCGTCCGCAACAGCCCGGTGCCGGTGGGCAGCGTGCCCATCTACCAGGCGCTGGAGAAGGTGGGTGGCCGGCCGGAGGAGCTGACCTGGGAGGTGTATCGCGACACACTGATCGAGCAGGCCGAACAAGGGGTGGACTACTTCACCATCCACGCCGGCGTGCGCCTGGCCTACATCCCGCTCACCGCCCGGCGCGTGACCGGCATCGTCTCCCGCGGCGGCTCGATCATGGCAGCCTGGTGCCTGGCCCACCACCAGGAGAACTTCCTGTACACGCACTTCGCGGAGATCTGCGAGATCCTGCGCGCCTACGATGTGGCGGTCTCCCTAGGGGACGGGCTGCGCCCCGGCTCCATCGCCGACGCCAACGACGAGGCCCAGTTCGCCGAGCTGCAAACCCTGGGCGAGCTCACCCGGGTGGCGTGGCAGCACGACGTGCAGGTCATGATCGAGGGCCCCGGGCACGTGCCCATGCACAAGAACAAGGAAAACGTGGACCGCGAGCGGGAGCTGTGCCACGACGCGCCCTTCTACACCCTGGGGCCGCTCACCACCGACATCGCCCCCGGCTACGACCACATCACCTCCGCCATAGGGGCGGCGCTCATCGGCTGGCACGGCGCGGCCATGCTCTGCTACGTGACGCCCAAGGAGCACCTGGGCCTGCCCACCAAGGAGGACGTGAAGGCCGGCGTGCTGGCCTACAAGATCGCCGCCCACGCCGCCGACCTGGCCAAGGGCCACCCCGGCGCCCAGCTCCGCGACGACGCCCTCTCCAAGGCGCGGTTCGAGTTCCGCTGGCGGGACCAATTCAATCTGTCGCTGGACCCGGCAACGGCGGCCGCCCTCCATGATGAGACGCTGCCCGCCGAGCCGGCCAAGACGGCGCACTTCTGCTCGATGTGCGGGCCGCGCTTCTGCGCGATGCGCATCACCCAGGACGTGCGCGAGTACGCCCGGCAGAAGGGGGTAGACGAGGCACGGGCGATCGAGCTCGGCCTGGCGGAGAAGGCGCAGGAGTTCCGCGCCGGAGGCGGCGGTATCTACCGCCCGGTGTGACCGCCGAGTGGCGCGCAGCGTTCCCCGTTCGGCAGCGGCCGCGCCCGGCTTCCAGGCGGAACGGACCGGCGGGCGGCCGCTGCCCCGTTGTGATCTATCCACAATCGGCGATCCGTTGAGTTCGTGGGAGCCGACCGATGACCGCTCCCATCGCCCGCATTCAAGCTCAGGTCGGCGGGTTCTGAAGGACCGAACACGGTCCGCTCGCCGGCAAGCTGCGCGCCGGCCGGCTCCGCTCAAGCGGCTTTCACCGCGGTCGCCGGCCCAGCGGCGGGATGCCCGTGGCCACGGTACGCGAGAGGGAGGGGGCCATGGCCGGCAGGGATGTCGGAGCAAGCGGGTCGCGCTACAACCGCCGCCGCCTGCTGCGGTGCGGCCTAGGCTGGCTGGCGGGGTCGGCGGCCCTGGCGGTGGCCTGCCGCGGCCAGGGACAAAGCGGCGCCCCAGCCGTGGGTGGGCGCGGGGAGGCAGCCGGTCCGGGCGCGGCCGCCGCCACCCAGACGCCGAAGCGTGGTGGACGGTTCCTGTGGTACGTCGCGGACAGCAGCAACAACCTCAACGCCGTGACGAGCGGCCCCCAGGGGCAGTTCCTGCAGGGCGTGCACGTCTTCGACCGGCTGATCTCCTTCCGCTTCGGCATGGACCCCGCCCGCGAGTACGTGCTGGAGGCGGCGGAGCGCGTCGAGCAGCCGGACCCGCTCACCGTCATCTTCACGCTGAAGCCCGGCCTCAAATACCAGGAGCGGGCGCCGGTCAACGGCCGCCCGATCAGTGCCGAGGACGTGGTTAAGACGCAGCTCTACGTGCTGGCCAACCCGCGCGCCGCCCGCCTCTTTCAAGAAGGGTCGATGGCCAGCGTGCAGGCGCCGGACACGCGCACGGTGGTGTTCAAGCTGAAGGCGCCCAACGCCTACCTGTTCAGCGCCAACTGCCTGGGCCACGTCAACTCCCAGTGCATCATCCCGCAGGAGCTTTTAGACAACCTGGACACCGCCTGGCCGGTGGGCAGTGGACCCTACCAACTCGTCGAGTATCAACTGAACGCCCGCTACCTGTACCGGCGCTGGGATGGCTTCCGTGAGGCGGGCAGGGGGCTGCCGTACCTCGACGAGCGGGAGATTCGGTACATCCCCGACACCGCCGCGCAGGAGGCGGCGTTCCGCAGCGAGCAGATTCACGTCTGGAGCGCGCTGCCCACCTTCGTCGATCAACTGCGGCGGGACCTCGGCCCGAAGATCGTGATCGACGAGTACCTCTCGTCTCAGGTGTATTGCCTGTGGGCCAACGTGGCCAAGCACCCCTGGCGCGACGTGCGCGCCCGCGAGGCGCTGTACCGCCTCATCGATCGGCAGCAATACCTGAACCTGCTGGAGGACGGTCGCGGCAAGGTGGCTACCGGTCCGGTGCCGCCGGCCCTCACCGACTACGTGCTCGACTCCAGACAGACCGAGCAGTACTTCCGGCAGGACCTGCGGGCGGCACGGCAGCTGCTGGAGGCCGCCGGCGTGGACTTCAACCACGAAATTGAGGTCATCGGCGTCAGCAACCCGCGCAACAACCAGGGGATGGAGATCTTCCAGCAGCAAGCGTCCAAGGTCGGCCTCAAGGTCCGGCCGGTCTCCCTGCCGCTGCCCGAGTGGGGGCAGCAGCGCATGCGCACTGGGGACTGGGAAACCTCGTACAGCTCCCTGCCCGCGTACGAAACGCCCCAGCAGATCATCAGGTTACAGCACACCGACCCGCAACACGTCTGGCAATCCCTGGGCCTCAAAGACCCGGAGGTTGATCGCCTCATCGAGAAATCCGAGCAAACCCTGGACCGCAATGAGCATCTCAAACTGGTCAAAGACATCCAGATTGCCTTGCTGGCCAAGTACACGCCGTTTATCGTGACGCACAGCCCCAATGGCTATGAGGCCCGCTGGGCCTATGTCAAGAACTGGCAGCTCGAGTTCACGCGGCAGGCGATGTATCGCCTGGAGCTGTGGTTGGACCGGTGACGGGGCGAACGGCGTCGGCGTCGGAGACGCATCTCAAAACCGAACGGACGGAGGGAACCAGATGACGCAGGCGGGCATCCTACTGAACCCGAGAGGGGCGTGGGAGGAGCGGCGCTACGCCCTCGCGCCGCGACGGCGCACGACCCTAGACGGCGCCACCGTGGGGCTGGTGGACAACGGCAAGGCGAACGCGGACGGTGTGCTCACGGCGATCGCCGACCTGCTGCGCGAGCGCTACGCCCTGAAGGGCGTGGTGCTGCGCCGCAAGCCCAGCTTCGCCCTGCCGGCGCCGGCCGCCCTGGCGGACGAGCTGGCGGCCACGTGCGACGTGGTGATCGCCGGGGTGGGCGACTGAGGGTCGTGCAGCGCGGCCAGTGTGGCCGACGGCACGCTCTTCGAGCAGCGCGGTATCCCTGCGGCGGCGGTCATCACCAGCGCCTTCACCCACACCGCGGATGTCATGGCGCGCCAGCGTGGCTTCCCCAACTACCGCTGCGCCGTGATCACGCACCCGATCAGCAGCCTAGGCCCAGAGGAGGTCAAACAGCGCGCACGCGAAGCGCTGCCGGCGGTGCTCGCCCTGCTCGGTCTAGCGGAGGCGCAGGACGCCGCGGCCAGTGGCTGAGCCAGAGGGCGCCTCCCGCACGCGCGGCCAGAGCGGCCGGCGCGGCGGTCGGCCGCCATGAGGCCGCCCCAATCGGACCTGAAAAGAAGCGTGCACAGGAGCGTAAGGATGACGCGGGCTACCGAGACCGAGCTCACGGTGGAAGGCGTGCGCAGCGCGCGGGCCGCCATCGAGTATTGCTACGAGCAGGGGTGGACGGACGGCCTGCCGGTGGTGCCCCCTTTGCCGGAGTTTGTGGACGAGTTTCTGGCCCACACCCGCCGCCACCCGGATGAGGTGGTCGTGACGTTGGAGCACCTGTACCGGCAGTGCACGGTACGCCAGGCGGCGATTAACGCCGTCATGGCCGGCTGCCGGCCGGAGTACTTCCCGGTGGTGCTGGCGGCGCTGGAAGCCTTCCGGCGCATCGACGCCGAGCGCCCCGGGCTCCTGCAGAGCACCACCGGCCAGGCGCCGCTCATCATCGTCAACGGCCCGATCCGCGAGCGGCTGGGGTTCAACAGCAAGGGAAACGTGTTTGGCCCCGGCGACCGGGCCAACGCCACCGTCGGGCGGGCGCTGCGCCTGATCATCATGAACGTGTTCGGCATCCGACCGCGCGAGCTGGACCAGAGCACGCAGGGCACGCCGGCCAAGTACAGTTGCTGCATCGCTGAGAACGAGGAGGAGAGCCCCTGGGAGCCGCTGCACGTGGAGCGCGGCTTTGCCCCTGAGACCAGCACCGTCACCGTGCAGATGATCCGGGGCGACGTGTATGTGGATCACCGCGGCACCCAGGTGCCGGAGGAGATCTTGCTTACCATCGCCGATTCGATGTCCTACGGCGGCGGGCTCTTCCGCCGCACCCTGAACGAGGATCCGTCCCGGATCGTGATGGGCGCCTCCACGGTGGTGATGGGGCCGGAGCACGCGCAGCACATCGCCCGGCGTGGCTGGTCCAAACAGGACGTGAAGCGCTTCCTGTGGGAGCACTTCGGCCGGACCAAGCCCGACTGGCACCGGTTCGGCCGGCGCGTGGTCGGTATGGAAGATCAGCCGGACGAGGCGTTTGTCCGCGGCGCCGAGTCGCCGGACGACATCTTGCTGGTCGTGGCCGGTGCGGCAAACGCGGGAGTCTCCACCGTGTGCGCCGGGTTCGTGCGTCAGAACGCCACGGTGCCGATCGAAGATCTCGTGGGCTAACGGCACCGCTGCCCTCCAGAGCGCCTGCCTGCCGGGGGCAACGGCAGCACGCCCCGGACCGCCATCCTCGGCGATAGCCCGTTATGTCGGCCCCGTGAGCGGGTTCCGCCCACCCGCAGCAGGCCGAGCCTCTCGGTAGCAGGGCCGGATGGCGGCCCCCCTCGGCAAAGGCGATGGCAGAAGGGGCCAGAGGCGGCGCAGTTGGTGCCAAGCTCGAGGGCAGGGACTGGTGCTGGAGCCGGGAAAGAATCCTCTCCGGTCGCGTCGTCGCCCTACCGGAAGAGCTGACCAAGGGCGAAAAGCAGCAGCCCGGCCCCGAAGAGCAGTGCCACCAGCGGCCGATTGATTGACCGACCGAGCCGCTGCCAGCGCGAGCGGAAGCGCCGCTGCGCCTCCAGCCGGCGCTGCTGTTCATAGGCACGGAGCCGGGCGCGCATCTCCTCCCACATCAGGTTCTGCGCGGAACGGGACAGCCCCGGCGCCATGCGCGCATCCTTCCAGACGCGGTGAGCGGGCATCCGCTCCCGCATGCGCTCGGCGAAGTTGTCAACGGTCACCGGGCCCTCCGGGACAGGGCAGAGCCCTGCACTTTACTCCATCGGCGCTACGCCACGGCGCTTAAGGGGCTCCGGGCCGTTTCCTGGCCACCGAAACCGTTCGGACACGTCGCACTGGTAGCGACGCCCGCTCTACGCACCGGGAGCACCGGCTCCCTCCTCCATGCGTTCCAGCAGGAGCTCGGTGATACGGTTGATGGCGCTGTGCGCGTACACCACGTAGTCGCGGGGGTGCAGGTCCAGCTTCTTGAGTTCCTCCTTCCGCATCGCCACCGGATCGGCGAAGCCGGTCGGGTCCAGGCCCTCCAGGTCCACACCCATGATGAACTCGTAGATCTCGCCGTCCGGCGCCACCACGATGCAGCCGCGGTCGGTGCGGGCAGCCGCCTCCGGCTCGATCTCGATGGCGTAGGTGAAGAAGGCGCCGGGGAAGGGTGGGAAAGGGTCGAGCAGCGCGACCAGATCATGGAGCAACTTGCGGAGCTGCTGCGCCGCCCGTTCCACGATCAGATCGGCCTGGGCCTTGGTAGCGAGAGGGTCCACGATTGGCTGGGTCAATGCGGTTCAGCCTCCATCGTTCGATAAATTCTGGATCAATTATACCTACAGCCGCAGTGACCTCCCCGCATCAGCGGTGCCGTACGACCGGCTCGAGCGAAATCGGCGGCGTATAAGTGCTACAATCGAAGCGCCATGCAAGTCACACGTCAGCGTATATTGGACCATTTGCACCGTGAACGGCGCGCCACGGTCAAAGAGCTCGCCGGCCTCCTCGGCATGACGCCCACGGGCGTGCGCCAGCACCTGGCGATCCTGGAGCGCGAGGGGCTCGTGCAGAGCGGTGAGGCGCGCGGGCGGGTGGGCCGGCCGGCCCACGTGTACAGCCTGAGCGAACGCGGCGAGGCCCTGTACCCCAAGAACTACGACATGCTGGCCAACATGCTCATCGAAGAGCTCCGGGCGTTGGCCGGGCCGGAGGCGCTGCAGCGAGTGCTTCAGCGGGTGTCGGCGCGCATGGCCGAACAGCGCCGTGACCGCGTGGAAGGCAAGGAGCTGCCGGAGCGGGTGGAGGAGACCGCGCGCATCCTCCGCGAAATGGGCTGCGTGGTGGAGTGCGAGCGCCGCGGGGAGGAGTTCTACCTGCACCAGTGCACCTGCCCCTATCCGAACGTGGCGCGGCGCAACAGCGGTGTGTGCGCCCTGGAAGTCGATTATGTCCGCCGCCTCACCGGCGCCGACGCCCGCCTGGTGGCCAGTCTGTTACGCGGCGACCGCGCCTGCACCTACCGCATCCGCCGCGCCCAGCGCCAGCCCGCGGCCGAGGCGCCGACTGCGCGCTGAGCGGAACGAGGGGATCCGGGATTGCTCTATGGTCCGTAGGGGGAGGACCGGATGCCGCGCCGGCGTCCGGGTGGCTAGTCTGCGTGTGGAACATGCCCAAAGGCAGGGGCCATCCGTGACGCTGGAGGAGGTGCATGCGCCGTCACATCCTGTTCATCCTGACCGCCTTCACGGCGCTGGCTTTGGCCGCCGTCCTCGCCCGTGGCCCGATCAACCCGCCCTTGGTGGTAGCGCAGCCGCTGCCGGCACGCTTCACCGGTAAGATCCAATTTGTGGCCGGTATCAAGCCGAGCAACGGAGCAACCAACACCATTGAAGCCTTTGGACCCACACTCATCTCTTGCGGAAGAGAGATGGTGAGAGGGAATACCTATGGTGTAAATGTATCCTCCGGCAATGCCGTACCTGGCTGTCCGATTAACGGCCAACCAGTGTACTTCAAGCTCGGCGACTACTGGGCACAGGAACGGGGGCAATGGACCCCTGGATTTCCGATCTCGCTCGACCTAACCTTTCCCAAGATGACCACGGAAACCATACCGTCCGGGTGCGGGGCCTACGTGCTCACCTTCTCGAACGGCACACCCACTGAAACCGTGCTTGCAAATCTGCAACCGCTCGATCCAGGGAGCACTATCGCCGCCATCTGGTTCTGGAACGCATCCAGAGCGCAATGGCAGGGGTTTTTCCCTGACGGCCCGGCGGCCTTTAACACGCTGAAGACGGTCAACCGGTTGGACACGGTCTGGATCTGCGTCACCGGTCCCACCCAGCTCAGCCGGCCCAGCCTCAGCCCCTGACTGCCATGGGTCGCACGAATTCCCACAGAGCGGCCACGAGGAGCAGCGTGCGCATATGCATACACGCTGGCTCCCCGTGGCATCTTAGAGCAGATTACCGGCACTGCACGACACTGCGACGTGCCGACCGCATACCTGCCATCACTTTACCCGGCGCCGGCGCCGACCATCCGGCGGCGGAGCCCCCATGCTTGACAGGACAAAGCGCAAGACGCCGTTCCTTGGCTTCCGCCAGGTAAGCTTCATGCCACGCTGTTTGGCCGCGCGTGTAAGCCGGCCCTTCTCCGTGCGCTGGTTTTCCCCCTCCTGCAGGGCAATCTCGCCGCCGACCCCGCCCTGTTCGATGATGGAATCGATGATTTCAAGGTATCGCCCCAGGTCCAGCCCGACGGAAGCCCGCTGTGAGCGCAGATCCTCCTCTTTGAGGACCCTCACCAGTTGCGGCACGGTTGCCACCTCCATGGTATACCACCGTCAGCATCGTAACACACCCACATCTGGAAACGCGATAGTCTCTTTGACAACCGGGCCAATGTCTGCGGTTCTCCAAACTTACACACACCGGCGCGCTCGATCTTGATTCCACAGCCAGATCGCCTCGGGCCCGCTGGATGTTTGGCCTGAGTCCGCCGGCACCTGCGCGTCTCGGCCCTGCCTTCCGATTCATGCACCAAGGATCGATGTCATCACCCCGATCGCCGCGATCACAGCACGGAAGGTCAGATAGCACGCGCATCGCGGACCCACGGCCGCATCGTGTTGCACGTAACGCGGTGCAGCCGTAGCGTGGAACTGCACACCACGCGATCACGAGGCTTGCCGATGCACGTCCGCTCCGCGCGCTGGTTCCCGGCCGCTTCCCTCCTCTGCGCCGGTCTACTGTTCGCCGCATGCGGGAAGGGCCAAGCCCAGGACACCGTCAACCTCAGCCGGAGCGGTCCAGGCGTCACCGTCAGGGTGCCGAGCTTCACCCCCATCAGCTCCGCGACCCCGGCTGGCACGCGCACGCCGACGGCCGGCGGTGCGGCCACCGCCGGTGGCGCGGCCACCGCACCGGCCGGGACGATCGTCATCGTGGCTACCGACAACAAGTTCGACAAGACTGAGATCACGATTCGGGCGAACGAGCCTGCCTCGATCACCCTCCAGAACCGCGGCTCCGCTATCCACAACTGGCATGTACTCAATGTAAAAGATAAAGACGGGAAAGAGATCACCACCCAACTGTTAACGGGCGGTCAGTCAGAGACGATCACATTCACGGTTACCCAGCGCGGGACATTTGACTACCTGTGTGATGTCCATCCGGCAGAGATGCGCGGCAAACTCATCGTGCAGTGAACAAGACGCTCCGCCTCTCACCACGGCGCCTGTTTGACAAGGCGCCTCCCCGTTTGTAGAATGGGAGTGCCGTCCGGCTTCTGACCACAAGGCGCGTGAGTCCGGCGGCAAAGGTTTGCAACGCTTGGTCGCAGACGCTGACCCTCCCAGTCCGGCGCGGGCCTCCCCGCAGGCGCCGGTCCCTCATCTGCTACGGTACGGTCATCGGACACCGGACCACGGTGGTGCGTGGCCCGGGTTTGGCGTTGTCCTCCACCGCGCACAGCCAGCGGCCGCAGGCCCTGTGCCCCCCGGTCTGGTACGCGCCGGTCCTCGGGTGGCCCTCGGCCACCGGCGTCGCGCCGCGTAGCAACGAGGCAGAGCAAACTTGGACACCGACACAGCCGTCGCGATTGTGGGTGCGATCGTCGCCCTGGCACTGCTGCTCGCCGTCACTGCGGCGGAGTCAACTATAGCCTCCATCAGCCGCCTGCGCGCCCGCACGCTAGCCGCGCGCGGCGGCACCCGCGCGGCCGCACTCCAGCGCTACGTGCAGGAGCGCGCGCGCCTGCTCGCCACCCTGCGTTTCGGTCGCAACCTGGCCCTCATCGGCGGTACGGTCCTTGTGGCGCACGCCGTCTTCGTGCGCACGGCACCGAGCTGGCAGGCGTTGCTGCTCACGGCCGGCGTGGCCCTGGCCCTCACCGGCCTGCTGGAGGCCGTGCCCGGGTTGCTGGCGGCACGCAACCCGGAGCACTGGGGCCTCACGCTCGCCCCGCTCATCGGTCTGCTACGCCTACTCTTCTGGCTGCCGACGTGGCTCTTGAGCCTGCCGGCCGCCCTGCTCGCGCGCGTCCTACCACTGCCCGAGCCGACACCCGAGGAGATGGAGGAGGAAGAGCTGCTGCGCCTGGTCGAGCTGGAGGAGCAGAACGGCGGCATCGAGGAAGAGGAGCGGCAGATGATCCGCGGGGTGATCAAGCTGGTCGAGACCACCGCGCGCGAGATCATGGTGCCCCGAATCGATATCGCCGCCGTAGAGGCCAACGCCACGCTGGAGGATGTCGAGCGGATCATCGTCGAGCGCGGCTTCAGCCGCATCCCCCTGTACGAGGGGAGCATCGACAACATCGTCGGCATCATTTACGCCAAGGACGTTCTCCGCTGCCTGACGGAAGGCAAGCGCCCGCTATCGCTGCGCGAGATCGCCCGTCCGCCATACTTCATCCCTGAGACGAAGAAAGTGGATGAGCTGCTCACCGAGTTGCGTCAAAACAAGATCCATATGGCCATCGTAGTGGACGAATACGGCGGCACCGCCGGGCTCGTCACCACGGAGGACATCATTGAGGTGATCGTCGGTGAAATCGAAGACGAGTATGACGTCGCTGAGACGCCCATCGAGCGGGTAAGCGAGGTGGAGGCCATCGTCGATGCCCGCGTCGGCATCGACGCCCTCAACGAGCTGTTTGACCTCGACCTGCCCAACGAGGATTACGACACCGTTGGCGGCATCGTGTACGCCAAGCTGGGCAAGGTGCCCGTGGCCGGCGACGAGGTCGAGGTGGACGGCATTCGCTTGCATGTGCTATCGGTGATCGGCCGCCGCATCAAGAAGGTGCGCGTCACCAAGCTGCAAACGCAGCCGGCCGAAACCTGACCGACGTCCCGGTGCCTCTTTGCCGGATAGCCACGGCCCGCTATCCTGCCTCTATGTCCGATCTGCCTTACTGGGTGGCCTTCAGCCGCATCCCCTCCGTGGGTCGGGCGCGGGTGGAGCCGCTGGAGCGCTTCTTCCCCTCGCTGGCCGAGGCGTGGCGGGCCGGCGCGGGCGACCTGCGCGCGGCCGGCCTGGACGAGAAGACGGTCGAGGCCATCGTCACTGCCCGCCCCGCGATCACCCCGGAGCGGGAGCTGGAGCGCCTGGAGCGGATGGGCATCACCGCGCTCACCTGGCACGACCCGCGCTACCCGGCCCGACTCAAGGAGTGTTACGATCGGCCACCGGTGCTGTACGTGCGCGGCCAGCTCAGTGAGGCGGACGAGTGGGCGATCGCCGTGGTGGGCACGCGCCGCGCCACGGCCTACGGGCGGCAGGCTACCGAGCACCTGGTGGAGGGGCTCACCGCCTACCGCATCACGGTGGTGAGCGGTCTTGCCCGCGGCATCGACACCATCGCCCACCAGGCCGCGCTGCGCGCCGGCGGGCGCACCATCGCCGTGCTGCCCTGCCCGGTCAACGAGGTCTACCCGGCGCACAACGCCCGCCTGGCCGAGCAGATCGGCGCCCAGGGCGCGCTGCTCAGCGACTACCCGCTGGACACGCGCATGACGCGGGAGAGCTTCTGGCGGCGTAACCGCATCATCGCCGGCATGACGCTGGGCACGGTGGTGGTGGAGGCCGACGAGGAGAGCGGCGCCTTGATCACGGCGCAATTGGCGCTGGAGGAGAACCGCGAGGTGTTCGCCGTACCGGGGAGCATCTTCGCCCCTTACTCCCGCGGCACCAACGGCCTCATCGCCCGCTCGGCCGCCAAGCTGGTCACGCGGGCCGAGGACATCGTGGGCGAGCTGCATCTGATGCTGGCGCCACAGCAGCTCGCGTTTCGGGAAGCGCTGCCGGAGGACGGCACCGAGGCGGCGCTCCTAAACCTCCTCGGCGCGGAACCGAAACACATCGACGAGGTGGCGCGGGAAAGCGGCCTCCCGGTTGCCGTGGTAAGCGGCGCGCTTGCTATGCTGGAACTCAAGGGCCTGGTCCGCCAGGTGGCCGCGATGAGTTACGTGCGGGCCCGCTAACGCCCGCTCGGCTCGCTGGGCAGCCGCCGCTCCCCGGCTTTCCCAGAGCCACGACACGTACCGGGACGCGGCGAACGTCACGAGCCGCCGGAGGCAGACACATGGCAAGAAACGAACACGAACGAACATCCACCCGGGCCGCAGCCGGTGGTACCGCCGGCACCGGTACGGCCCGTACCACGAGCACACGAACCCACGCCGGCGGACGAACGGGGAGGGTGCGCGGTGACGCCGCCTCCCGCCAGGCCGGTCCGCGCCGGCCAGGTCGGGGCACCGCCACGGTGACCGCGTCGGCCACGGGAGCCACCGGTCGGAACTTGGTGATCGTCGAGTCGCCCACCAAGGCCAGGACCCTGGCCGGCTTCCTCGGCCGGGACTACGAGGTACGCGCCTCTGTCGGCCACGTGCGCGACCTGCCCAAGTCCAAGCTAGGGGTGGACGTCGAGCACGGCTTCACGCCGCAGTACGTGATCCCACGCGAGAAGACCGAGATCGTCAAGCAACTGCGTTCGGCCGCGGAGAAGGCCCAGGTGATCTACCTGGCCACCGACCCGGACCGCGAGGGCGAGGCCATCTCCTGGCACCTCGTCGAGGCAATGGGCATCAAGGACCGCCCGTTGCGCCGGGTGGAGTTCCACGAGATCACGCGCGAGGCCATCCGCGAGGCGTTCGCCCACCCGCGCGAGCTGGACCAGCGCCTGGTGAACGCCCAGCAGGCGCGGCGTGTGCTAGACCGCCTGGTGGGCTATAAGATCTCGCCCCTCCTGTGGAGCAAGATCAAACGCGGGCTGTCCGCCGGCCGCGTGCAGAGCGTGGCCCTACGCATGGTGGTCGAACGGGAGCGGGAGATCCAGCGCTTCCAGCCGCGCGAGTACTGGACGATCGATGCCGACCTGCTCAAGGCCCAGTTCCCGGACCAGCCCTTCCGGGCCCGCCTGCAGGGCTACTTCGACGACCGCAAGCGCGAGCTGGAGCTGCCCAACGCCGAGGCAGCCGAGGCCTTGAAGACCCGGCTGGAGACGGCGCGCTACCGCGTGGCGGAGGTGCGCCGGCGCACGATCAACCGCCGGCCGGCGCCGCCGTTTACCACCAGCACGCTGCAGCAGGAGGCGTCTCGCCGGTTCGGCTTCTCCGCCAAGCGCACCATGGCCCTGGCGCAACAGCTTTACGAGGGCATCGACCTGGGCAGCGAGGGCTCGGTCGGCCTCATCACCTACATGCGCACCGACTCCACCAACGTCAGTGCGCAGGCGGTGCAGGCCACGCGAGCGCTCATCGCCCAGAAGTACGGGCACGATTTTGTGCCCTCGGAGCCGCGCGCCTTCACCAAGAAGGCCAAGGGCGCCCAGGAGGCGCACGAGGCCATCCGGCCCACGGACGTCTTCCGCGAGCCGGAGCAGGTCCGCCGCCACCTGACGCCGGACCAGTACAAGCTCTACACCCTCATCTGGCAGCGTATGGTCGCCAGCCAGATGGCGGACGCCGTGCTGGACGTGACCTCCGTGGACATCGAGGCCACGCCGGCGGACGGCGGGGAGCGCTACCTGTTCCGGGCCAGCGCTACCCGCCTGCGCTTCCCCGGCTTTCGCGCCGTTTACTTCGAGGCTCGGGATGACGGGGAGGACGAGGACGCGGAGACACGCGCCCTGCCGGAGCTGCAGGCGGACGACCCGCTCACCCTGCTGGCGCTCGTGCCGGAGCAGCACTTCACCGAGCCACCGCCGCGCTACACCGAGGCCAGCCTGGTGAAGGCGCTGGAGGAAAACGGCATCGGCCGGCCCAGCACCTACGCGCCCATTCTGTCCACGTTGCAAGAGCGCGGCTATGTGGAGAAGGTGGGGCGGCAGCTCCGGCCGTTGGAACTGGGCTTCCTGGTCACCGACCTGCTCACCGAGCACTTCGCCGAGTTCGTGGATGTCGGCTTCACGGCGGAGATGGAGGAGGAGTTGGACGAGATCGCGGCCGGTGAGCGGGAGTGGCAGCCGGTGGTGCGCCAGTTCTACGAACCGTTGGCGCAGGCTGTGGCCCGAGCGGCGCAAGCGCCTGTCGCCCACGAGCCCACCAGCGAGGTGTGCCAGGAGTGCGGCGCGCCGATGGTGATCCGCTGGGGCCGGTACGGCAAGTTCCTGGCCTGCTCCCGCTACCCGGAGTGCAAGGGCAGCCGACCGCTGGAGCAGGCGGAGGAGCAGGAGGCAGCCACGGCGGAGCGCTGCCCGGAGTGCGGCGCGCCGATGCGCGCCAAGATGGGCCGCTTCGGCCGCTTCCTGGCCTGCTCCCGCTACCCGGAGTGCAAGGGCAGCAAGCCGTTTCTGATCAAAATCGGTGTGGACTGCCCGGAGTGCGGCGGCGACCTAGTGGAGCGCAAGGCCCGCGGCAAGGGCGGGCGCGTCTTCTACGGCTGCGCCAACTACCCGGCCTGCAACTTCACCACCTGGACGCGGCCGCTGCCCGAGCCCTGCCCGGCCTGCGGCTACCTCACCGCCCCGGACGGGCCATCGTCGGTCAAGTGCTTGCGCTGCTCCTGGCGCGGCGAGCGCGAACTGGCCGAGGTCTCCGCGTAGGGCGTCTCCCGTCCGTCTCGGGGCTGGGAGGGTCACAATCCCCTCCCGGCCACCGCACCGTCTCCGCTATCCCTGGAAGCGTGATGCACACGCCCGACCACCCCGGTGTGGAGCACGAGGCGGCCGCCCTGATCGACGCCTACCTGCGGCGCTTTCAGGCCGAGCGCAACCCCTCGCCGTACACGCTGCGCAACTACCGCACCGACCTGGAGCACTTCTTCCGCTGGCTGGCGTCCGTGGGGGTGGCGCCCCTGGCGCTGGATCGGCGCACCTTCCGCCAGTACCTGGCCGCCCTGGAGGCGGAGGGCATGGCGCGCGGCAGCGTGGCGCGCAAGGTGAGCACCATCCATGGCTTCTACCGGCGCCTGGTGGAGGACGGGGTGCTGGCGCGCGACCCCCTACACGGGGTGCGCCCGCCCAAGCAGGGACGCCGGCTGCCCAAGGTCCTCCCGGAAGACGACGTCCAGAGCCTGCTGGAGTCTTCCGAGGGGGACAGGCCCGCCGCCGTGCGCGACCGGGCCATCCTCGAGCTGCTCTACGCCACGGGTGTGCGCGTGAGCGAGCTGATCGGCCTGAACGTCACCGATGTGGACCTGGACAACGGGCTGCTGCGCGTAACAGGCAAAGGCCACAAACAGCGGCTGGCGCTGTTCGGCGCGCCGGCCGCACGGGCGCTGCGTGCGTACCTGCGCTACGGCCGGCCGGCGCTGGCCGGCAACCGAGTGGAGCCCGCCCTGTTTCTGAACCGCGGCGGCGGCCGGCTTTCGGTGCGGGCGGTGCAGCTCCTGGTGCGCCGGGCCGGCGCCGCGGCCGGCATCACGGCGCCCACCCACCCCCACCTTTTGCGCCACACCTTCGCCACGCATATGCTGGACGGCGGTGCCGACGTGCGCGTGGTGCAGGAGCTGCTCGGCCACGCCCGCGCCACCACCACCCAGGTCTACACCCACGTGACGGAGGCCCGCCAGCGCCAGGTATACGACGCGGCCTTCTTCCAGGCCTGGCGCCCGAAGCGACGCCCGCACGACGGCGGTTGACATGCGCATCCTGCTCATCAACGGCCCCAACCTAAACACCCTGGGCACGCGCCAACCGGAGATCTACGGGCGCGTGACGCTGGCGGAGATCGAGCGGCGTATGGTCGAGCGCGGGCGGGAGCTGGGCGTGGAGGTGCGCTGCTTTCAGTCCAACCATGAGGGCGCCCTCATCGACTGGCTGCAGGCGGAGCGCGCGGGCGCGCACGCCGTGATTATCAACGCCGGCGCCCTCACCCACTACGGCCTCTCCCTGCGCGACGCCCTGGCGGACGCCGCCCTGCCGGTGTTCGAGGTGCACCTGTCCAACATCCACGCGCGCGAGGAGTTCCGCCACCGCTCGCTCATCGCCCCCATCGCCCGCGCCCAGGTGTGCGGGCTGGGCTGGCGCGGTTACCTGCTCACCCTTGAGGCGGCGGTGGCGCTCCTGCGCGAGGAGCGGCCGAACGGCTGATCATCGCCGAGTGTTCCGTCGTACACTGGAGACGCCACGCGGCCACAAGCCGCGATCGCCACACGCCAGAAAGGACGGCGCGATGAAGACCAGGGTCGAAAAGCTGCGCAGGAAGCTGGACGAGCAGGGCCTGGACGCGCTGCTGGTGACCGAGCCCTACAACCGCCGCTACCTGTCCGGGTTCACCGGCTCCAACGGTATGTTGCTCATCTCCCAGGCGACGGCGCAGATCGCCACCGATTTCCGCTACTTCGAGCAGGCGCGGCAGGAGGCGGCGGACTTCGAGCTGTTCGAAGCCGACCGCGACTTCGGCGCCTGGTTCAAGCGGTTGGTAGCGCCGCTGGGTGGCAAACGGCTCGGCTTCGAGGCGGCACACGTGTCGGTGGACCTGCACCGCCAGATGCGCGAGTTCATCGCCGAGCTGCCGGCCGGCCAGCGGCCGGAGTTCGTGCCCACGGTCGGCGTTGTGGAGAGCCTGCGCATGATCAAAGAGCCGGCGGAGATCGCCGCCCTGGAGCGCGTCATCGCCCTGGGTGACGCCGCGTTCGCGCACGTGGCCCAGCGAATCGAGCCGGGCTGGACGGAAAAGCAGGTGGCCTGGGAGATCGAGAAGTACATCCGCGAGCATGGCGGCGATGGGCTCAGCTTCTCCACCATCGTGGCCGGCGGCCCGCACGGCGCCCTGCCGCACGCCCGCCCGCGCGACGTGCCGCTCAAGAAGGGCGAAGGGGTCGTGATCGACATGGGCGCGCTGCTCGACGGCTACTGCTCGGACATGACGCGCACCATCTTCCTCGGTGAGCCGGACGAGCAGTTCAAGAAGATCTACGATATCGTGCTCACGGCCCAGCTCACCGCCGAGGAGCTGATCGAGGCCGGCATGCGCGGCGACCAGGCCCACGCCATCGCCCACAAGGTGATCGAGGAGGCCGGCTACGGCCCGCAGTTCGGGCACGGGCTGGGCCACGGCATCGGCCTACAGGTACACGAACTGCCGTGGCTGCGCCCCACCTCGACGAGCGTGCTCGAGAACGGCATGGTCTTCTCGGTGGAGCCGGGGATTTATATCACCGGCTGGGGCGGCGTGCGCATCGAGGACCTGGTGGTGCTGGAAAACGGGCGCTGCCGGGTGCTCACCAAGTCGCCTAAGGTGCGCCCCGCCGGCGCGATGGCCTGAGGCCGCCCCGCCTGCCGGGGCACAGACGAGTCACGATCACCGCGACGTGAGGTGGCGGCGCCACCTGAGTGGGAGCAGTGCATGATCACCACGGGGGAACTTCGCAAAGGGATCACCATTGAACTCGACGGCACCCTGTACCAGGTCCTCGATTATCAGCACATCAAGATGGGCCGCGGCACCGCCCAGGTGCGGCTGCGGCTCAAGGACCTGCGTGGCGGTCATATCATCGAGCGCACGTTCCAGGCGGGGGAGCGCTTCCAACGGGCGCGGCTCGACCGCCATCCGGTGCAGTTTCTGTACTTCGACGGCCAGTTCTACCACTTCATGAACACCGAGACCTACGAGCAACTCCAGCTCACGCCCGAGCAGGTCGGGGAGGCCGCCAAGTACCTGACCGAGAACGCCCAGTGTGAGATCCTCACCTACCAGGACCAACCCATCGGCGTGGAACTACCCACCTCAGTGGTGCTGACGGTGACGCATACCGAACCCGGCATCAAAGGCGATACTGCCACCGGTGGCACCAAGCCGGCCACCCTTGAGACCGGGCTGGTAGTCAACGTGCCGCTGTTCGTCAACGAGGGGGACAAGATCAAGGTCGATACCCGCACCGGTGAGTATCTCGAGCGCGCCTAACGGCACGCGCAGCGGGGTGCAGACCGCCCACCGGCCTATGCTGATCATCCCGGTCTCCGACCTGTGTGCCATGGTCCGTGAGGCGCTGGAGAGCGACCCGCGCCTGGGCGACGTGTGGGTGATGGGCGAGGTGTCCAACCTCAGACGGCCATCCTCCGGACACATCTATTTCACCCTCAAAGACGCCTACGGCCAGCTCCGCTGCGCCTTCTTCCGCCGCGACAACGTCCGCGCGCGTGTGGCGCTGGACAACGGCCTGCAGATCGTGGCCCACGGCTACGTGTCCTTCTACGCGGCGGGCGGAGACCTGCAACTGTACGTCGATTTCGTGCATGAGCAAGGGGTGGGCGTCCTCCACCTGGAGTTGGAACGGCTCAAGGAGCGGCTAGCCGCGGAAGGGCTGTTCGACGAATCGCGCAAGCGCCCCCTGCCGGAGTTCCCACGGCGCATCGGCGTGGTCACCTCCCCGGACGGGGCGGTGCTGCATGACATCTGCCACGTGCTCGGCCGTCGCTGGCCCCTGGCCGAGGTGCTGCTGGCGCCCACCCAGGTGCAGGGTGAGGGCGCCGTGGACGGCGTCTGCCGCGCCATCGCCGATCTGTGCTCGGTTCCGGACGTGGACGTGATCATCGTGGCCCGCGGCGGCGGCTCCCTGGAGGACCTGTGGACCTTCAACGAGGAGCGGGTGGCCCGCGCCATCTTCGCCGCCCGGGTGCCGGTGATCTCCGCCGTCGGCCACGAGACCGACTACACCATCGCCGATTTCGTGGCCGACGTGCGCGCCCCCACCCCCTCCGCCGCCGCGGAGCTGGTATGCCCGGACCGCGCCGAGGTGCTGGCCCGCGTTGCGTCCCTGCACGGTGCCCTGGTCGTCCGCCTGCAGGAGCGCCTGCGGGCGGCGCGAGCCGACGTCGCGACGCTCCGGAACGCCGTGCAGCGTCGCCGGCCGGATCTGGCCGCGCTGCGCGGACGGGTGGAGGCGCAGGCACGCTGGGCCACAGAGTACGCGCGGCGCGCCGTGCACGCCCGGCGCGCCGCCCTGGACCGGCAAGCGGCCCGGTTGCAGGCCCTGAGCCCGGTCGGCACGCTGGCCCGCGGCTACGCCCTGGTACGGCACGCCCCCGCCGGGCCGGTGGTCCGCCGCGCGGCGGAGGTGACGCCCGGCGACCGCCTGCGTGTGGCGGTCGCCGATGGCGAGTTCCAGGCCACGGTCCTACAATGACGGCACGAGGACGAGCACCGGCGGCAGCACGCGCCGGCCGCCCACAGGCAGCCCACCACGCCGACGGCCGGTGAGGGTACGGTTCCGATGAGCACGGACGGCCGGGACACGTTCGAGGACCTCTACCGCGAGCTGGAAGAGACGGTGCGGCGGTTGGACACCGGCGGCCAGACCCTGGAGGAGGCCATCGCCCTCTACGAGCGTGGGATGCGGCTCGTCCAGCGCTGCCAGGAGCTGCTCGACGCCGCGGAGCTGCGGGTCGTGACCCTGCACCAACTGACGACCGGCGAGCAACCGGCCTCGCCGGATAGCGGATGACGCAGCAGCCGCGAAGGAGCCCGATGCCAGGACGCCCGGCTGTGGAGGCACACCCCGCTCCCGCGCGGGCCGCGCCCCGGCGGCTGTTGCGCGCCGACCTGCACGCCCACACCCACTTCTCACGCGACGGGTTCACCTCACCGGAGCGGTTCGTGGCCACCTATGTGCAGCGCGGCATCGATTGCGTGGCCGTCAGCGACCACAACAACATGGACGGCGCCTTCGCGGTGGCCAAGATCGCCCCGTTCAAGGTCATCCTGGCCGAGGAGATCAAGACCACCGAGGGCGAGATCATCGGCTGGTTTCTCAAGGAGGCGATCCCGAAGGGCCTCACGCCGGAGGAGACGGTGCGCGCCATCCGCGCGCAGGGCGGGCTGGTGTGCGTGCCGCACCCCTTCGACCGTCTGCGCCGCTCACCGCTCAAGACCAACGCCCTGTTGCGCATTCTGGACCAGGTGGACGCGGTGGAGGCGTTCAACGCACGCACGTCGCTCAAGGCGGATAACCGCCGCGCGGCGGAGTTCGTGCGCCGATACGGCAAGATCGCCAGCGCCGGCAGCGACGCCCACTGGCATCCGGAGATCGGCGGCACCTGGGTGGAGATGCCGGACTTTGACGGCCCGGAAGACTTCCTGGAGGCGTTACGGGCGGGGCGCATCCACGGGCAGATCGCCAACCCGCTGGTGCACCTGGTGAGCACCCTGGCCAAGCTTCGCCACCGGCTGGGCTTCGGCCCGGCACGGCGGAGGAGCCGTTGAGGCTACCGGGGCATCGCCCCCGGGCGGGAGGCGGAGCACGGGCTGAGCGACGCCCCGACGATGCGGGGCGGGGGCCAGAGGCCATGCACGAGCTCGAATTTCTGCCGCGGCTGATCGTGGCGTTCGTGGTCGGCGGCGTGATCGGGGCGGAGCGGCAGCGGCGCGGCAAGCCCGCCGGCCTGCGCACCCACGTGCTGGTGGCCACCGCCTCGGCGGTGCTCATGTCTCTGGCCGAGTTGCTGCACGAGGGGTTGCCTTCCGGCGCCAGCGACCCGGCGCGCATCGCGCAGGGGGTGCTGGCCGGCATTGGTTTCATCGGCGCCGGCACCATCGTCCGCCAGGGCGATGTGGTGATCGGGCTCACCACCGCCGGCACGATCTGGATGGCCGCCGCCCTGGGACTGGCGGCCGGTGCGGGCTTCTACGTGCTGGCTCTAAGCGGGATGGCGCTGTCGCTGCTCGCCATCAACGTGTTGGGACGGGTGGACCGGTGGCTGGACTAGACAGGCCGCTGCGTCTTGGATGGTACTCAACCGGGCGGGGCCCGGGCTCGCGCGCACTGCTCACGGCGGCGGTCGAGGCGATCCAGCGGGGCGAACTGCCCGCCGAGATTCGCTACGTGTTCTGTAACCGCGCACGCGGTC
This sequence comes from Dehalococcoidia bacterium, assembly GCA_042408665.1. Lineage (GTDB taxonomy): Bacteria > Chloroflexota > Dehalococcoidia > CAUJGQ01 > CAUJGQ01 > CAUJGQ01. The sequence continues at coordinate 14,067 of JBHOQW010000163.1, read as the reverse complement.
AGGACCCGAACACCGACCAGTTTCTCGACCTGGCAGCCGGGTACGGCCTGCGCGTGCTCACCCTCTCGGACCGTGCCTTTCGCCGGCAGGCGGGAGGCCCCGTGGCCCGCGCCGGGGAGCCGCTGCCGGCGTGGCGCGGCGACTACGACCGGGCGATGCTGGCCCTCACCGAGCCCTATCCGGTCGACGTATGCATGCTGGCCGGCTACATGCTCATCCTCTGGCCGGACACCACCCGCGCCCGGCCGTTCCTCAACCTGCACCCGGCCGCGCCCGGCGGCCCGAAGGGCGTATGGCAGGAGGTGATCTGGCAGCTCATCGCCGCCCAGGCCCGGGAGAGCGGCGTGCTGATCCAGGTGGCCACGCCGGAGCTGGACGAGGGGCCGGTGGTGTCCTACTGCCGCTTCTCGATCCGCGGCCCGGAGTTCGACCCGCTGTGGGCGGCGATCGCCGGCCGCAGCGTCGAGGAGATCCGAGCCCGGGAGGGGGAGCAGCACCCCCTCTTTCAGGCCATCCGCCGGCACGGCGCCGCGCGTGAGCTGCCGCTGGTGGTGCGCACCCTGGCCGCCATCGCCGCCGGGCGGGTGCGCGTTGGCCCCTGCACGGTGAGCGGCCCTCACGGTGAGCCCTTCGCCGGGCTCGACCTCACCGCTGAGATCGACGCCGCCGTGGCCGGCCGCGTCTAGGCGGCGGGGGCCGGCGCGTCTGCTATACTGCGGGCGGGATCCGCCCCGGCGGGCATTTTGGGAGGAGCGTCCGATGCGCTGCCGTGCCTGCGAGATGCCGCTCGACCCAGACGACAACTATTGCCGAAAGTGCGGCGCCCCTGTGCGCGTGGTGGCCGTCGCTCCCCTTGCCGTGCACTCGGACGCGGTGACGATCACGCCGTCGGCGCCGGCGCTCATCGCCGGTGCCGCCCGCCCGTTGGCCACCGGCGCCGCCGCCGTGGCTGCAGGGGCGCTGGTCCGCTTTGTCCTGCGCCAGGCGCTGCGCAGCCTCGCCCGCCCCGGCCGGGCCAGGGCCGCGGCGCCCTCCACTCCCGACCGGGCCGTGACGTCCAAAGGCCGGGAGGAAGGGCTGATCGAGGTCGCTGAGGTGTTCTGGTACCGGCGCATCGTCCGTTCATAGCGCCTGCCGGCATGCCGGTCGGGCGTCGCGCCGCCTACGAGGCCCGAGAACGCCATCGCTACCCCTTTGAGAACGAGACGTGGAAGAACGGTTGCAAAAGGTGCTCGCCGCCGCGGGCGTGGCCTCCCGTCGTGCCGCGGAGACCCTGATCCGCGCCGGCCGCGTGCGCGTGAACGGGCAGGTGGTGCAGGAGCTTGGCGCCCGCGCCGACCCCACACGCGACCAGATCACGGTGGACGGGCAGCCGATCGCCTGGCCACCGGCGTACCGCTACTTCCTGCTGCACAAGCCCCCCGGCTACACCTCCACCGTGAGCGACGTGCACGCCCGGCACACCGTGATGGAGCTGTTGCCGAAGGACGCCGGGCGGGTGTTCCCGGTTGGGCGGCTGGACCGGGAGAGCGAGGGCCTGCTCTTGCTCACCAACGACGGCGAGCTGGCCCAGCGCCTTCTGCACCCGCGCTACCACCTGCCCAAGGAGTACGCCGTGCTGGTGCGCGGGCGCCTGACGGAACGCACCCTGGCGGACCTCCGCCGCGCGATCGTCATCGATGGAAAGACGGCCGCGCCGGCGGAGGTGGAGCCGGGCGAGCCGCCGCGCTTTCTGGCCCGCACCCCAGAGGAGCTGACGCGCACCGCCCTGCGCGGCACCGGCGCCGGCGGCGATACGCTGTGGCTGCGCTTCGTCCTGTACGAGGGACGCAAACGCCAGATCCGCGCCCTGTGCGACCGCGCCGGCCTGGAGGTCGTGCGCCTGGTGCGCACCCGCATGGGGCCGCTCACCCTCGGCCGCCTGGCCCCCGGCCAGGTCCGTCGGCTCACCGCCCAGGAGGTGACCCACCTGCGTCGCACCGTCGGCCTGGAGGCGCCGCAGCCAGGGTGGGACGCGGGCAACGGCGGCCCTGCCCGCCCCCTGCGCCCGAGACGAACGGCACGTAGTACGCCCCGCTCCGGGCAGGGGCGGCGGCGCGGTCGCCCGGGAGCACAGGGGCGGAACGGTGAGCACCGGTCGCCCCGCGGATAGGCACGCCCGGCAGTTATACTGAAGAGGTATTGGCCCCGGCAGCGCCGGGGTGTGGCGATATCCATCCGTCGGGGAGGCAGGCACCGTTCGCATCGCCATCGACGGTCCGGCAGCTTCAGGCAAGAGCGCCGTGGGCACACGGGTCGCGGCGGCGCTCGGTCTGCCCTTCATCGACACCGGCGCCATGTACCGCGCCGTCACATGGCTGGCGCTGCGACGCGGCGTCCCTGTCGACGATCCGACGGCGCTGGCCGCCCTTGTCCGCTCTGCCTCCGTCACCGTTGCGGCGCCGCCGCCCGGCAGCCGAGAGGCGGCCATCATCCGCGTGGACGGGCTGGATGCCGGTCCGCACCTGCGCGATCCGGACGTGGAACGCGCTGTCTCTATCGTCTCTGCCGTGCCAGCGGTGCGGGAGGTGATGGTACAATTGCAGCGGCAGGCTGTCCGCGGTCAGGTGGTGATGGCCGGGCGGGACATCGGCACTGTGGTCCTGCCGGATGCCGACCTAAAGGTTTATCTGGACGCCTCGCCGGAAGTGCGGGCGCGCCGGCGCGTGGCCGAGCTGACACACCAGGGCACCACCGCCGACTACGCGGCCGTGCTCGCCGACCTGCGCCGTCGCGACGCGCTGGACAGCACCCGCGCGGTCGCTCCGCTCCGCCCCGCCGACGACGCCGTGGTGATCAACACCGACCCGCTGACCGTGGATGAGGTGGTGGCGCGGGTCCTTGCGCTGGTGCGGGAACGCGAGCAGGCGCGGGCACGGGCAGACCTCCCGTCGGCACAGGGGATGCGGGACGAGGGGCGCGGTGATCGGTGAGACGGCGTTCTACTGGCTCATGACCCGGCTGATGCGGCTGGCGGTGTGGACCTTCGGCCGCTACGAGGTGGTGGGACAAGAGCGGGTGCCGCGCTCCGGGCCGCTGTTGGTGGTGGCCAACCACCTGCACAACGCCGACCCGCCGCTCCTGGGCGCCTCCATCCCGCGGCGTATCCGGTTCATGGCCAAGCAGGAGCTGTTCGCCAAGCGGCCGTGGGGCTTCTTCATCCGGCTGTTCGGCGCCTTCCCGGTGCGGCGCTTCGAGGCGGATCTCCAGGCCCTGCGCCGGGCCGAGCAGCTCTTACGCGAGGGATGGGCCGTGGGCATGTTCCCGGAGGGGCACCGCAGCCACGGGCGCGGGCTGCAATCGCCGTTTCCCGGTACCGCGCTGATCGCCCTGCGTAGCCGGGCACCGGTGCTGCCGGTGGCGATTACCGGCACGGAGGCCATCCGCTCACTGTGGGTGCTGTTCCAGAAGCCGCGCATCCGGGTGGTGATCGGCGAGCCGTTCACCGTGGCGGCTACGCGCGTGAACGGTGAGGCGGTACGCGCCGCCACTGAGGAGATCATGCGCCATATCGCCGCGCTGCTGCCGCCGGAGTATCGTGGTGTATATCGGGGCTCTACCACACCCTCACCCCAGCCTGCGGCCATCCCTCTCCCGCACACGAGAGAGGGGATGGGGGTGAGGGTCGGCCAGAGCGCGGAAGGACACGAAGGATAACGCAATGGAGATCAAGCTGGCCCGCGAGATGGGGTTCTGCTTCGGTGTGCGGCGGGCCGTCGAAATGATGGAGCAGGAGGCCGCCGGCGGCCAGCCGATCGCCAGCCTGGGCGCGGTGGTGCACAACCCTCAGGTCGTCGGGCGGCTGGCGGAGCACGGCGTGGCGGTGGTCCGCTCGCTGGATGAGGTCGGTGATCGGCGCCTGGCGATCACGGCGCACGGCGTGGGCCCGGCCGTGTACGACGAGGCGGCGCGCCGCGGCCTGGACGTCATCGATACCACCTGCCCGATCGTCACCCGCGCCCAGCGGTGGGCGAAGCGGATGGTGGAGCACGGCTTTGCGCTCATCGTCTTCGGCGACCCTCACCACAAGGAGGTGCGCGGCATCCTCGGCTGGGCTGGCGGCAAGGCGATCACGTTGCAGGACGAGGCGGAGATCGATACCCTGCCCGACGACCTGCCCTCCAAGATCGCGGTGCTGGCGCAGACCACGCACACGGAGGCCAAGTTCACCTCGTTCATCCACCGCCTCTTACAGCGGCGCCTGCACCGCATCAGCGAGCTGCGCGTGATCAACACGCTGTGCAACGCCACCACCGGCCAGCAGGCGGCAGCGCTGGAGCTGGCGCAGGAGGTGGACGTGATGATCGTCGTGGGCGGACGGGAGAGCGCCAACACCCGCCACCTGGCCGAGATCTGCGCCGAGGCGGGCGTGCCCACCCATCACATCGAGACGGCGGCCGAGATCAACCCCTCCTGGTTCACGCCGACGACGCGGGTGGGCGTCACCGCCGGCGCCTCGACGCCCGACTTTGCCATCGCCGCGGTGCTGGAGCGGCTGCGCCAGATCGACGCCGACATGACGGCGGCCGATCGGCCTACCCTCACCCCCGCCCCCGGTACGGCCGCGGTACCAGAGACGCAGCGGGCCAGGGCGGCCGAAGACCGAGAGGGGGGACTGCCGAAATGAGCCTCGGGCAGGGATAAGGCCAGCCGTGCGAACCCCGGTCAACCTCTTTCTCGACGACCTGCGCCAGGGCATGCGCCACACCGAGCCGGCCGAACGTGCCATCCCGCGCGGCGGGTTGGTAGAGGCCGTCCGCCCAGGCTCGCCGGCCGCCGCCGCGGGCATCCGCCCCGGCGCCCGGGTGCTGGCCGCCAACGGCCGCCTGCTGCGCGACGTGGTCGACTACCAGTTCTACACCGCGGAGCCGGTGGTCGAACTACGGGTGCTCGAGCCGGAAGGCGAGGAGCGGGTATACCGGTTCGAAAAGTGGCCGGACGACGACCTGGGCCTGGAGTTCGCCGAGTCCACCTGGGACGGGGTGCGCGTCTGCACTAACACCTGCCCGTTCTGCTTCCTGAAAGGCCTGCCCAAGGGGATGCGTCGCACCCTGTACGTCAAAGACGACGACTACCGCCTCTCCTTCCTGCACGGCAACTTTGTCACCCTCACCAACCTGACCGAGACCGACTGGCGCCGGCTGGAGGAGCAGCGCCTCAGCCCGCTCTATGTGTCCGTGCACGCCACGGAGCTTGATCTGCGCCGCCGCCTGCTCGGTAACCCCACGGCGCCGGACATCCTGGCGCAGCTCCGGCGGCTGGGCGCACTGCGCATCCGCACGCACACCCAGGTGGTGCTGTGCCCCGGCGTCAACGACGGCGTCCATCTGGACCGCACCATCGCCGATCTGGGGACGCTCTACCCAACGGTGCAGTCCATCGCCGTGGTGCCGGTGGGGGCGACGATGCAGTTCGAACAGCGCATGGGGCTGATCGGCAAGGCGCTGGCGGAGACGCGCCGCTGTAGCCCGGCCTACGCGCGCCGCATCGTGCGCCAGGTGCGCCGCTGGCAGCGCCGCTTTCTCGCCGAGCACGGCGCCGCCATCGTGCACGCCGCCGACGAGTACTACCTGCTTGCCGGGGCGCGCGTGCCGGCCGCCGTCCACTACGACGGCTTCCCCCAGTACGAGAACGGCATCGGCATGACGCGCGCCCTGATCGACGACTGGCGCCGCACGCGCCGAACCCTTCTGTCGAGCCGGCCCTCACGCCGGCCTGCGGCCACCCCCCTCGCGCATGCGGGAGAGGGGCTGGAGGTGAGGGCAGCACCACCACCGCGCCTCACCGTGGCCTGCGGCACGCTGATCGCGCCCGCGCTCACGCGTCTGTTCGCCGAGTTCTCGGACGTTACGGGCCTCGCGGTGCAGGTGATCCCGGTGCCAAACCGGCGCTTCGGCGAGCGCATCAACGTTTCCGGCCTGCTCACCGCGTCCGATTTCATCGCCGAGCTGCAGGGCCGGGACCTGGGCGATGCCGTGCTGCTGCCCCGCGCCGCGCTCGATTACTTCGGTCGCAAGTTCCTGGACGACGGCACCCCTGCCGATGTGGAGCGGGCACTGGGCCGCCCCGTGCGCTTCGCCTCCGACCTGAGCGAGGCGCTGGCGTGTGTCCGGGAACTGTGGCCTACCCTCGCTCTGATGGCCCTCACCCCTGCCCTCTCTCCCGCACGCGGGGGAGGGGTAGCCACAGGCCGGGGTGAGGGGATGACAGGGGTGAGGGCTCAGGGAGGTGAGGGCGCACCCCGCACAAACGGCATCTTCTGGGCCGCGCGGGACTGAACTCACCCCCAACAGGGCCGCATCTTGACCGTGGGAGCAAGCATATGTGCGGCATCATCGGCTACGTTGGCGAGCGGGAGGCAGGGCCGATCCTGCTCAGCGGGCTGGAGGCGCTGGAGTACCGCGGCTACGATTCGGCCGGCGTAGCGGTGCTGGATGGCACCGAGGTGCAGGTGCGCAAGCGCGCCGGCAAGCTCGCGGTGCTGGCCGAAGCCCTGTCCGAGGCGCCGCTGACCGGCACCTGCGGCATGGGCCACACCCGCTGGGCCACCCACGGCGGGGTGACGGACACCAACGCCCACCCGCACCGCGACTGCCACGGCGACGTGGTCGTCATCCACAACGGCATCGTGGAGAACTTCGCCGAGCTGCGCGCCCGTCTGCTGGCCACCGGCCACCGCTTCACCTCGGAGACCGATACCGAGGTGATCGCCCACCTGATGGAAACGCACCGGCGCGCCGGCGCCGACCTGCTCACCGCCTTGCGCCTGGCCGCCGCCGACCTGCGCGGGGCCAACGCCATCGTGGCCATGGCGCGCAGCGAGCCGCGCGTGCTGGTAGCCGCCCGCCTGGGCAACGCCGGCGGGATCGTGGTGGGCTACGGCGACGGTGAGATGCTGCTCGCCTCGGACCTCATCGCTTTGTTGCCGCACACCCGTCGCGTCGCTTTTCTGCACGACCGGGAGTTCGTCCGCCTGGACCAGCACGGCGCCCGCTACGTGGACGCTACCGGCGCCGCGGTGAGCAAGACGCCGCACACGGTGCCGTACGACGAATGGCGGGCGCAGAAGGGCAACTACCGCCACTTCCTGGAAAAGGAGGTACACGAGCAGCCGGACGCCCTGCTCACCACCGTCCGGCCGTACCTGTCGCTCATGCCGCCGCGCGTCCGGCTGGAAGACGTCCCGCTCGCCCCCGCGCGGGCGGCTACCTTCCGGCGCGTGGTGCTGGTGGGCATGGGCACCTCTGAGCATGCGGCGATGCTCGGCCGCCTGTACCTGGAGCGTATCGCCCGCCTGCCCGCCCTTGCCGAGGATTCGTCCGAGTTTCGCTACAGCGACCCGGTGCTCGACCGGGACACGCTCGTCATCTCCGTGGCCCAGTCCGGCGAGACCGCCGACACGCTGGAAGCGATGGCCGAGGCCAAGCGGCGTGGCGCCACGGTGCTCACCGTATGCAACACGCCGGGCGCCGCTTCCACCCGCATCGCCGACGGCGTGCTGTACACCTTCTGCGGCCCGGAGCGCAGCGTCGCCTCCACCAAGACGTTCGTCGCTTCGGTGAGCGTCCTCTACCTGTTTGCCTGCTGGCTGGCCCAAGCCCGCGGCGCCGTCGACGAGGAGCGCCTGGGGGGCCTGCTCACCGATCTCGCCCGCGCGCCCGACCTGGTGGGGCGAACCATTGCCCATCCCGGCCCAGTCAAGGAGGTCGCCCGCCGGCTGGCGCATACCCATTCGGCCCTGTTCCTGGGTCGCGGCCTGCAGTTCCCGGTGGCGCTGGAAGGGGCCCTCAAGCTTAAGGAGCTGTCCTACATTCACGCCGAGGGCTATCCGGCCGGCAAGCTCAAGCACGGCCCCCTGGCGCTTATCGATCAGGATATGCCCACCATCGCCCTGGCGCCGCGCGACGACCTGTTCGAGAAGATGCTGAACAGCATCCAGGAGGTGCGCGCGCGGGACGGGTTTGTGGTGGCCGTGGGCACCGAGGGCGACGAGCCCCGGCTCGCCGGGGTGGCGGACCACGTCCTCACCGTGCCGCCGGACGTGCCGCCGTTGGTGCTGCCCCTGGTGACGGTGGTACCGCTGCAGCTCCTCGCCTATGAGATCGCCGTCTGGCTGGGCAAGGATGTGGACCAGCCGCGTAATCTGGCCAAGACGGTGACCGTGGAGTAACCAGGCGGGCCTCACCCCTCGCAGACACGACGCTCCGGTCTACGTGCTGTCCGCTCCCGTCCGATGCTGCCTTTGAGGCCATAGCGGCTGTGATACCATTCACGAAGGCCCTCGGCCTCAGCCGGGGCCCCATCAGGAGACTGCGGTGACACCGGCTCAAGCCCGCATCATCGCCGCGCTCGGCCTGCTGGTCTCGGCGGTGGCCGCCGCCACGGCGCTGGTGTTTTATCTTGGAGATCGCGGCGCCACCGTGCAGAGCGCGGCGATGCCGAGATCGCCCGGGCAAGCCCTCACCCCCTCTCCCGCGAGCGGGGGGAGGGTAGCCGCAGGCCGGGCTGAGGGCCAGGGACGGGACGCCGGCGCCAGCCCGACGCCTTCCCCGGCAACCCAGGGGCCGGATCGCTCGCCCACCGCCACGCCGACCGCGCTGCAGCGTGCCGGAGCCCTCAGCGTGCGCGCCACCGCCGCCGTCAACGTACGCAGCGGCCCAGGTACCCAGTACGACGTCATCGGCGCCCTCCAGCCGCTGGACGAGGCGCGCGTGACCGGCCGCAACGACGACGCCTCCTGGCTGGCCATTGAGTACGCGGGCGGCACGGGCTGGGTGAACGCCGGGGTGGTGGAAGTGCTCGGCGACCCCCTGCGCGCGCCGCTCGCGGAGCCGGCACCGCAGCGCACCCCGGCAAGCCGGGGCGAGACTGCCACACCGCCCCCACCGACGGCCACGCCGGTGCCCGCTCGCACCCCGGCTGCAGCCGGGGCCACCGCCACCATACCCGTCGGCACGACCACGCCGGCCGCCACCCTGCCGGACCTGGTGCCGTTGGCGGCCGGTCTCAGCGCGAACGGGCGCGTGACGGTCACCATCGGCAACACCGGACAGGGGCCGCTCACGGGCCGCAACGTGAGCATCGTGGGCGTGGACGCGGCCGGCAACGTCCTCTTCAGCCAGCTCACCGCCCCGCTCACCATCGCACCCGGCGCCGCCGTGACGGTGGAGCTGGCCTACAGCCCGGCGACGACGGTCACAGTAACCATCGTGCTCAACGCCGAGGGCACGGTGCCGGAAAGCAGCACGAGCAACAACCTGCTGCGCGTCACCCTCACCCCGCGCTGAGGTTGTGCCTCAGGATCGCCATAATGGCCTCTCGCAAGCCAGGGGTCATCCTGTTTACTAAGGGGGAGCGCCCGGCCCATCGGGCGCCGGGCAAGCCGCAACGTCCATGAGCGACTTTGACGCGGTCAAGCAGCGCGCCGATATCGTAGACGTGGTGCAGCAGTACGTCCCGCTGCAACGGGCGGGCCGCTACTTCAAGGCCTGCTGCCCCTTCCACCAGGAGCGCACCCCCTCGTTCTACGTCTTCCCCGACCGCCAGAGCTGGCGCTGCTTCGGCGCGTGCAGCACCGGCGGTGACGTGTTCACCTTTATCGAGAAGAAAGAGAACCTGACGCCGCTGGAGGCGCTGCGCCTGCTCGCCGAACGCTACGGTGTCCCCCTCTCCCGTTCCACGCGCGAGCACCACGACGAGCCGGAGCGCGCCCGCCTGCTAGAGGCCAACGAGGAGGCGGCCCGGTTCTACCACGGCCTCCTGCTCAATGCGCCGGCCGCCGAACCTGCCCGCCGCTACCTGGAAGGCCGCGGCCTGGACGACGCCACCATCCGCGCCTTCCAGCTCGGGTATGCGCCGGATGCATGGCAGGCGCTTCTCGACCACCTGCGCGGCCGCGGCTTTACCGACGAGGAGCTGCTCGCCGCCGGCTTGGTGATCCAGGGGGAGCGGGGCCCCGGTAAGGCGGGGCAGGGCCTGTATGACCGCTTCCGCGGGCGGGTGATGTTCCCCATCGCCGACGAGCGTGGCCGCGTGATCGGCTTCGGCGGGCGCGTGCTGGGTGACGGCGTGCCCAAGTACCTCAACACCCCGCAGACGCGCCTCTTCGATAAGGGCGGCACGCTCTACGCCCTGGACCGCGCGAAGGACGCCATCCGCGCCAGCGGGGCGGCCGTGGTGGTGGAAGGCTACATGGACGCCATCGCCGCCCACCAGCACGGCATCACCAACGTGGTCGCCACACTCGGCACCGCCCTCACCGAGCGCCACATCACCGTGCTCAAACGCTACGCCCGCCAAGTGATCCTGGCCATGGACGCCGACGCCGCCGGTATCGAGGCCGCCCTGCGCGGTGAGGAGCTAGTGCGCGCGGCCGCCGCGGACGCGGACGCGCCCGCGCAGGTGGTGGTGGACTGGCGCCACCTGGTGCGCGTGCAGGCCGCCGCCCCACTTGAGGTGCGGGTGTTCACGGTGCCTCAGGGCAAGGACCCGGACGAGGCGATCCGCGCCGATCCAGACGCCTTCCGCGAGCTGACGCGGCGGGCGATCCCTCCCTTTGAGTTCCGGCTCCAACACGAGCTGCGCGGGCTGGACCGAAACGACCCGCGCGCGCGGGTGGCGCTGGCCGACCGGCTGCTGCCGTTGGTGGCCGCGATCGGCGACCGCGCCCTGCAGGCCCAATACCTGGCCCGCCTTGCCCAGACCACGGCCATCCCCGAGACGGTGCTGACGGACCGGCTACGGCAAACGGCCAAGGAGAGCCACGCCCCGGCGCGGCCGTTGCGCCTGCGCGAGCGCGTGGCACGGCCCGGCCCTCCCTCGAGCCCCGAGCAGGAGCAGGACGGGGGAGCCGCCCCCCCGGACGAGGGCGGTTGGGCACAGGCCGGAAGGCGGATCGAAGCCGCCTGCCTGCGCCTGCTGCTTACCTACCGCGCCCTACGCCCCCTGGGGCTGACCCTGGAGGCGGAGCTGTTCCACGAGCCGGCCCACCGCGCCCTCTTCGCCGCCTGGCGGGCCGCCGAGGGGGAGGTGCAGGACGCGCTGCCGGGACCGCTGCGCGAGCACGTGAGCCGTATCCTGGCAGAGCGCCTGCCACCCTATGACGAGCCCACCGCCCGGCGCGCCCTAGAAGACATCATCGCACGCCTGCGCCTGCGCCACCTGGAAGATCGGGCCCGCCTCCTGGCGGCAGCGGTGGCCGAGGCGGAAGCCACCGCTGACCCGGCCGCCGCGGCGGCCCTGGCGCTGGCCGCGCTGAGCGGCGCCCCGGCCGGGTCTGAGGGTGACACGGCGACCCTGGCCGAACGGCTCGTGCAGCACATGGACCTTACAACCCACTTACACATGCTGGAGGCGGCGCTACGGACCACTCGTCCCGCCGACCCGTCGGTCGGAGCAACGCCCGCCCAGTAGCACCATACCAGCCGACCCAGCAGACATGGCCCAGATCGCCCCCAGACGTTATGCACGACCCGGGCGGACTTGCTACGTTAGAAACACCAGGCGCCAGGCGAGCCGCCGGGCGTGTGGCGGGAAACGGTTGAGGACGAAGGAGCACGGGCATGGTTGAGCGGATTTCCGGACGACGCAGCTCAGACGAAACCGCCGAGCACCATACCACCAGTGCCGCTGAAGGTCGTGGCCCCACGCCGGAGCGCACCACACGCGCCGCGCATGAAACCGCCCGCACCGACGTCCCCGTGCCGAATGAACCCTCCAAACCGGCGACCGCCGCCGGAACGGGGCCCTACCTGGAGGACACGTCACCCGACGATCTGCCCTCACTCCAGGGCATGAGCGACGCCGACGTGTCAGGCCACCCCGCCGACCTAGCCAGCGCGTTGGACCTGCCCGACCCCGCCAGTGTCCGCAGCCTTGAGGAACGGCTGGCCGGATCCCTGCTCGGGCGCTTGGGCGCCGACGTGGCGGTGGAGCCCGAGGTGTGGGAGAGCGAGGTCGAGCCGGCGGCGCTGATCGAAGAGGAAGTTGAGGCCGTTCCGCTCGAGGAGCTTGAGGAGGGGATCGAAGACCCGGTGCGCATGTACCTGCGCGAGATCGGGAAGGTCCCCCTCCTCTCGGCCGACGACGAAAAACGGCTCGCCCGTCAGATGGAAGAGGGCAAGCACCTGGAAGGGCTGATCAAGGCCTTCCAGAAGGTCACCGGCCGGCAGCCGGACGCCGCCGAGATCGCGCGCATGCTGTTCGAGGAGCTGGCCGAGCTCTTGCCGGTGATGGAGGAGGCGTACCGCTACGTCCAGCTCAAGAAGGCCGCCGAGCCGTTGATCCGCGCCCGCTACGAGTCCATCCCGGCCGAGTCCCGTAAGCCGTGGAAGGAATACCTCAACGACGCCATGGTGGAGGTGGTCACCGGCGACCCGAACGCCGTCCCGGTAGACCGCACCGCCATCGTGGTGCCCAGGCGCAGTTACGCCGAGATCAGCGCCGATCCGGACTTCCGCGCCACGGTGGATGGGGAGATGGACCGCGGTCTGCGGGAGCGGGTGCGTCAGATGCTGGCCGCGGCGCAGGTGGCGGCGCGGAAGGAGACACCCCCACGCGAGGAAGCCGAGACCGCCGAGGAGGCCGGGCCGCAGGAGCCGAGCGACGAGGCGGACCGCCGCATCATCCGCCTCTCCATCGTCACCCACATCCTGACGCCCGAGATCATGCGCCTGGCCGCCGAGGCGGTGGGCGGCGAAGAGCACCTCTTCCCGGTACCGCCCGATCTAGCCGACCGCCTGCGGCCGTACAACGACAAGCTCAAGCAGTACTTTGACAAGATCATCGAGGATGGCCGGAAGGCCGAGAAGCGACTCACCGAGGCCAACCTGCGCCTGGTGGTGAGCGTGGCTAAGAAGTACATCGGCCGGGGCATGAACCTCTTGGACCTCATCCAGGAGGGCAACATCGGCCTCATCCGGGCGGTGGAGAAGTTCGATTACCGTAAGGGCTACAAGTTCTCCACCTACGCCACTTGGTGGATCCGCCAGGCCATCACCCGCGCCATCGCCGACCAGGCGCGCACCATCCGCATCCCCGTGCACATGGTGGAGACGATCAACAAGCTGGTGCGCGTCTCGCGTCGGCTGGTGCAAGAGTACGGCCGTGAGCCGACCTCCGAGGAGATCGGCCGCGGCATGGACCTGCCGCCGGAGAAGGTGCGCGAGATTCTGAAGGTCTCTCAGGAGCCCGTCTCCCTGGAGACGCCCATCGGTGAGGAAGAGGACTCCCACCTGGGCGATTTCATCGAGGATCACGGCGCCCTGGCCCCGGCCGAGGCCGCCTCGCACCAGCTTCTAAAGGAGCAGGTGGAGGACGTGCTCGCCTCGCTCACGCCACGGGAGCGGCGTGTGCTCCAGCTCCGCTTCGGTCTGGAGGACGGCCGTAGCCGCACCCTGGAAGAAGTGGGGCGGGAGTTCGGGGTGACCCGCGAACGCATCCGCCAGATCGAGGCCAAGGCGCTGCGCAAGCTGCGCCACCCCAGCCGGAGCAAGAAGCTGAAGGACTACCTCGATTAGCCGGGCGGCCACCGCCCGCGAGCGTTGATCCGGAGGCAGACAGCGATGCCGGTCTACGAGTACTACTGCCGTACCTGCGCCACCACGTTTGAACGACTGCGCCCCATGCACGCGGCCACGGATACGGCCACCTGTCCGGCCGGCCACCCGAACGCCGTGCGCACGATTTCCCTGTTCGCCACCGTCGGCCGCGCTACGGACGGACAGATGGAGCGCACGGGCGGCGGCTGCGTCTGCGGCGGCGCCGGCTGCGGCTGCGGGGCTGGACGAACCTGAGCCACGGGCCAGCGCCGGTAAGGGCCGGCTCAGCGGGGACGAACCGGCACCACCCATCAGGCCGGGGTGAGGGCCGGCGCCGGTGTCTCCAGACGCGCTAGGTGTAGTTCCCATGGACCTTGTTGACAACGGTGATGGGTGGACGCCCCCCGAGGGCGGTGTGGGATCTGCGGTGATTATAGAATGCAAGCCAACCCGGCAGGGCGGCCAACCGCTCGGCGTTGGTCCGGTAGAG
>JBHOQW010000027.1:0-4016 GCA_042408665.1 Dehalococcoidia bacterium | reverse complement strand
CCGCGGCGCGCCGGCGGAGCAGCGCGGTCTCCAGCGCCGCCGCGGCCAGGGCCGGGTCGGCCTCGCGACGGAAGGCGGTAAGATAGCGCAGCAGCGTCTCCTCGCGCAGGTCGGGCAGGGCCATCGCCCGTGCCAGCAAGGTTTGCCCTTCTGGAGACAGCAGGGCGTGAAACGTGGCCGGGTCCATCTCGGCGGGTGCCCGTTACTTGCCGGGGGCGGGCCAGAGCGGCACGGGGCGCGGCTGCCGGCGCTCGAAGGTCACGTAGGCGTCGTAGCCGGCGGTGCGGGCGGCGGCCGCCGCCTGCTCGAACCAGGCGCCGACGCGCTCCGGTGTGTGCGCGTCCGAGGCGAGGGTGACCGGCACGCCGGCGGCGCGGGCCAGGCGCAAGATTTCCGGATGTGGGTAGATCTCGCCCACCGGTTTGCGCAGGCCGTTGGTGTTGATCTCCAAGGCGAGGCCGTGGCGCGCCGCGGCGGCCACGATCCGCTCGCGCAGGGGCCGCTCGTCGGCCGGCCGGTGCCCGAAGACTTTCACCACGTCCGGGTGGGCGAGCACGTCCACCAGCCCGGCGCCCGCCAGCTCCTCCACGAGCTGACCGTACTCGCGCCACACCTGCGCCACATCGCGCCGCTCCCACTCCGGCAGGCTGGCCTCGTCGTCGATGAGGAAGGCGCCGATCCAGTGCACCGAGCCGAGCACGCAGTCCCAGGCGTAGGGCGCCAGCAGACGGCGCAGGTCCTCGGCGCGGCCCGGGATCCAGTCCAGCTCCAGCCCCAGGCGCACGGGCAGGCCGTCCGCCTTCGCCGCCTCGATCAGGCGCACATACTCGGGCAGGGAGAGGTTGACGTGGTCCAGCCAGTAGCGGCGGGTGGCCTCGGCCAGCAGTGGGTTGGGGTCCGCCTCCCACCAGCCAGCCAACAGGTCGTACGCCTCGCGGAAGCGGAAGAGGTGCTCGGTGAACACGATCACGTCTACGCCGGCGCGGCGGGCGTGCTCGACGTACAGCTCAATCCGCCCACGGTCCACGGGCGGCTGCTCCCCGTGCGGCTGGAGGTGCACATGGGCGTCGACGCGCATGACACCAGGATAGGGCGTCGCGCCGGCGGCACCAAGGGCTGGGCCTGCGGCGAGATGCGCGAGCGGGGCTGATAGCGTATCATGCCGGCATGCGCATCGGGTTGATCGCGGACACACACCTGCCCGCGTTGCACCGGCAGCTCGATGAACTGTGGCCCGAGGCGGCGGCCTTCTTCGCCGGTGTGGACCTCATCCTGCACGCCGGTGACGTGACGTCACCCGCGGTGCTGGACTGGCTGGCGCAGTTCGCGCCGGTGGTGGTGGCGAAGGGGAACAACGACGGCTTTCGCGACCCGCGCATGCGGCCGGTGCAACTGCTGGAGATCGCCGGCTGGCGCATCGGCATGGCGCACAACCTGGCGCCTGAGCGGCGGCCCGTCGCGGTGCTGCGCGAGCGCTGCCTGGGCGGCGCGCCGGTGGACATGCTCATCGGCGGGCACACGCACTTGGAGCGGCTGGAGCACCGGGAGGGCGCGGTGATCCTCAACCCCGGCTCGCCCACGCTGCCCCACCACAAAGACACGCGCCTGGGCAGCGTGGGGCTGCTGGAGCTGGGGCCCGGCCGCCTGCGCGCCGCGATCCTGCCCCTGGGCCACAGCCCTGGCCGCCCCAACCCGGTGGCACCGATGAGC
This sequence comes from Dehalococcoidia bacterium, assembly GCA_042408665.1. Lineage (GTDB taxonomy): Bacteria > Chloroflexota > Dehalococcoidia > CAUJGQ01 > CAUJGQ01 > CAUJGQ01. Next base: position 2,306 of record JBHOQW010000027.1, on the reverse strand, counting down.
CTGGAGGTCAGAGAGGGCCGCCCGGTACGCCTGGTGCACGGCGCCGCAGCCGGCGGTTCGGCGGCTGCTGGCTGATCGGCGGCGGGTCGGCAACACGAAAAGGCGGCCGGCGGGGCCGCCCTCGGCAGAACGGCGGCGCGGACGGTTCAGGCCAGCTCAGGGCGACGGTACTCGGGCTCAAGCGGCGTCCCCCAGCGCAGCGTGCGGGTCGGCAGCATGATGCGGCCGAACACGGTGTTGATGGCGTCGGCGGCGGAGTCGTACCAGCAGAGCACGCCGGTGATCATCGCCAGCCAGCCACCCAGCCGCATCCAGCCGCTGCCGTCGTAGAAGCCGATCGCCACCGCCAGGAAGGTGAGGGTGAGCGCCAACAGCGTCAGCCCGAGGGCGAAGTTGGCGCGGAACGAGGCGACGGTCATGTAGGCGGCGAAGATGGCCCACCCGATGAAGAACAGGCCGTAGAGGCGGTTGCCATCAACACCGCTGAGATCGATGAAGCGGGCCTGCTGCATCCACAACAGCCCCGCATACGAGATCCAGAAGGCACCGAACGAGCTGAAGAGCGTGGCAAGCAGGTGCTCGTGCTTGCGGAACGCCCACATCCCGGCCACGTACTGTGTGGCCCCACCGTAGACCAGGCCGAGCGGGATCAGGAACGCCAGCAGGCGCGTGCGGTCGAAGAAATCGGCGTTGATCGCGCCCCAAAGGAACAACGGCAGAGCGAACGCCGCCAGCCCCAGCGAGGCCGGGTTGGCGATGGCCGCGATCTGGGCCTCTTTGAGGACCTCGCGCTCCTGCTCCACGGTCGCACCGTAGTGCGTCACATGCTCACGTCCGGCTTCACTCGTCATGGCATTTCCCTCCTTACTGCCACGGAGACGAACCGGCCGATATCCGCCGTTCTGCATTTCTATTGTACTCCCACGTGGAAGGCGCAGCGGCACAACCACGCGGGCACGGTGACTACAATAAGGCGGGAGGGAGGCGATGAGCCGCTGGCTGGGCGCGCTGCTGGCCACGCTGGCGCTGGCCGCCTGCCGCGCCGAGCGTCGGGCCGTGCCTGTGGCCTCGCCCGCGCCACGGGTCCAGATCGGCGCCACCGCCCACTTCGACGATGTGCCTTACATCGCCTTCGCCCAGGTGAGCCTGGAGCGCCTGCCGCGCGAGCGCCTGGAAGAGGCCGGCGAGGCGCGCATCGACGGCCTCGTCCGGCGCGTGCCCGCTTATCGCCTCCGAGGTCAGCCGGCCGCCGCCGTGCGCTACACCGTGGACGGCACTCACGGCTGGCTGGCGTGGCAGCCGCAGGCGGTGCTGCACGCCCGACGCGAGCTGGCGCGCACCGCGGGCGTCGATCCCGGTCGCATCCAGACCGTGGACGTTACTGCTGAGGTGTGGCCGGACAGCTGCCTGGGCGTCGCCACACCCGGCCAGCCCTGCACCCCGGAGCCGGTGCCCGGATTCCGCGTGCTGTTGCGTGTGGACGGGCGCACGCTCGAATACCGCACCGACCAGTTCAACCGGGTGGCCCCGGCGCCGCGCTAAGTGCCGCCCGCTCGTCGGCCAGCGCGAACGGCGAACCCACGACCTCGCCGGGGGGCCCGGCCCCCCGGCGAGGTCTGGAGCGGCTGCTCGTCACACGCGCCCGCGGCACCGGGTCCGCGCAACCAAAACCGTCTGGAACTGGGGTTACGCCGCCCTCGCCAGGTCGGCGGTGAGCATCGCGTCGTGCTCGGCCAGCCGGAAGCGCTCGGCCAGAGCGCGAAGCTGGGTGGCAGTCGCGGCCAGCTCCTGCGCCTGCCGGCTCACGGCCTCTACCTGCGCGGCCATCTCCTCCGCGCTGGCGCTCACCTCCTCGCTGGCGGCGCTCTGCTCCTCGGCGACGGCGGCGATCGCCTGGATGGCGGCCGTCACCTGGTCGGTCTGCGTCGTCATCTGCTCGGTGGCGGTGCGGTTCTCCTCCACCACCGTGCGGATCGCCGTCATCGCCGCGGTGAGGCGCTGGGCAGCGGCGGTCATCGCCTGCGCGGTGGCGGCGATGCCGCCCACCTGGTCGGCGGCCGTCTCCACGGCCGTGAGGATGTCGTGCAGGGCCTGACCGGCCAGACCCGCCCGGAGGGAGCCCTCCTCCGCCCGCGTGGTTCCCTCCTCGATGGCCTGCACGGCGGCGCGGGTGCCGGCCTGCACCTGGGCGATGAGGTCGGCGATGGCCTTGGTCTCGCGCTGGGAGCGCTCGGCCAGCTTGCGCACCTCGTCGGCCACCACGGCGAAGCCGCGGCCGTGCTCGCCGGCGCGGGCGGCCTCGATGG
>JBHOQW010000158.1:0-1971 GCA_042408665.1 Dehalococcoidia bacterium | reverse complement strand
GCGCGCCGGTGAGGTGGTCGTGGTGACCGGTGATGGTGTGAACGACGCGCCAGCGTTGCACGCGGCGGATGTGGGGGTGGCGATGGGTCGCCGCGGCACCGAGGTGGCCAAGCAGGCGGCCGACATCGTGCTGGCCGACGATAACTTCGCCACCATTGTGGCCGCCATCGAGGAGGGACGCTCGATCAAGCAGAATATCCGTCGATTTGTCAGCTACGTGTTCACCAGCAACGTGGCGGAGCTGGCGCCGTTTCTGGTGTACATCTTCACTCCGGTCCCGCTGCCCCTCGCTCCCATCCAGGCCATCGGCGTCTCCCTCGGAACGGATTTGTTGCCGGCGCTTGCCCTGGGCGCGGAGCCGCCCTCATCGCAAACTCTGGCTATGCCGCCGGAGCCGCCCACTTCCCCATTGCTGACCCGCGCGCTGGCGGCACGAACGTTCTTGTACTTCGGTCCCGTGGAGGCCGCGCTTGGTCTGGCCGGGTTCTTCCTGTTCTACGCCGCGCATGGCTGGCGCCCCTTCGCGCCGTTTGCTACCAGCCTGCCGCTGTACTACCAGGCCACGACGGCCACCTTTCTTGGCATCGTGGCTGGGCAGATCGGCTGCCTCGTGGCCCAGCGCGACGGTGCGTTGCGCGAGCGGCTCACGCCGCACGGCAACCCGCTGGTGGCGTTCGGGCTGGCCTTTGAGCTGGCGCTAACCCTGGCGCTGGTCTACGTGCCGGGGCTGAACCACCTGTTTCATATGGCGGCGGTGCCGCCGGTCTGGCTGCTGATGCTACCGGCCGGTGCGGCGCTGTTTCTGGCGCTGGACGAGGCGCGGCGCGCGCTCAGCCGCCTGCGGGTGCCAAAGCGCGCATCCCGATAGCGGGCCCTACGCACCGCTGGAGCTCGCGTCCTCGCGGGCGGTGCCCATCGACCTGGCGGTGGCGAGCAGGATGCGCAGCACGTCACCGCGGGTGATGAGGCCGACCAGGCGTCCGTCGCGACACACTGGCAGGCGGTGGATCTGCCATTCGTCCATGATGTCGATGGCGACGTCGATCTCGGTCTCGGGCGTCACGAACTTGGTGTAAGGTTGCATGAGCCGCGCGACGGGGGTGGCGCGCAGGTCCACACCGTGTCGGAGGGCGCGGATCAGGTCGATCTGTGAGAGCACGCCCACGATCTGGTGCTCACGGTCGACCACGGGCACGCCGCTGATCTCCAGCCGCACCATCTCCTCACCGGCTGTCCAGGCTGCCTCATCTGGGGTAGCGGTCACCACGTCCGTGGTCATGAACTCTTGCACACGCATGGCTGGCTCCTGCGGCCGTTGCGACTCCGGGGGAATGCACCTGGGGACGGCCGCTGCATTCGGTCTCACCGATTAGGATGGTCTCTCTGCATCCACCCGTCTGTCGGGCCATTTCTGATCCGGTGTGTGGGGCCATCAGCCCTGGTCGGGCGGTACACTGAGCGGTGGGTACGGGGCACGCCGCCGTCTCCCCTCGGCGGGCGCATGGAGAGCCCGGCGTGGGCGGCTGTGCCGTTGTTCCCCCGCCAGGTGCGCTGGTATACTCGCCCTGGCCTCCGGAGATGTCCCCTATGACCCAGATCGCTACCAAGTACGAGGTCATCATCGGCCTTGAAGTGCACGCCCAGGTGCTGACCAGCAGCAAGATGTTCTGCGCCTGCTCGGCCGATTACGCCGGCGCGGCACCCAACACCCATGTGTGCCCGGTCTGTCTGGGCATGCCCGGCGTGCTACCCGTGATCAACCGCGCGGCGGTGGAGAAGACGATCCTGCTGGCCCTGGCGCTCAACTGCGAGATCCCGCTCGAGTCGAAATTCGACCGCAAGAACTACCCCTACCCCGATCTCATGAAGGGATACCAGATCTCGCAGTACGACATGCCGCTGTCGCGCAACGGCTGGCTGACGATCGAGCTGCCGGACGGCAGTGAGAAGCGCATCGGCATCACGCGCGTG
>JBHOQW010000154.1:0-7045 GCA_042408665.1 Dehalococcoidia bacterium | reverse complement strand
GGCCCGGCGCTTGTCCCGGTTAGGCCACCGCGGCCGGCTGGGGGGCGGGCAGGCCGCAGGGGCGGGAGTACCAGGCGCCGCACTCGGCGCAGCCGATGCGGCCGTACGGCGCCAGGCAGGCCCAGGCGAGGGCGCCGCAGCCGCAAGGGCGGGCGAGCGCCTCCTCGATGCTGGCCGGGCGGGTGGTGGTGGCGATGGACATCGTGGCTACCTCCTTGGTGGCTGTGACTATACGATACATATCTCGTGCAGCCATGTCAAGGGGATGGCATAACAAAAGTGTTGCAAAAGCATTACAGTTCTTGTTGCGTGGAGCTCGGTGCTGGTGGTACGCTGAGGTCATGAGTCAGGACAGGAACCCGCGCCCACTGAGTCGAGCGGAGATTGTGCGTGCCTTCCAAGCGCTCAGGAAGCGCGAGCGCAAGGCGTGCGCCTATTGTGGCCGCGAGATGGAAGGACTCCGCCGCCGCCGCTTCTGTTCCGCTACCTGCCGCTCCGCCGCCTGGCAGAAGACCCACCGTGAGCGAGTGAACGAGTCCCGCCGCAGACGCCGCCAGCGCCACCAGGCCACCGACACCCCTACCCCACCCGGCGCCAGCACTGGCGGCTGAGCCCCGGCGCACGCGCTGCACGGTCTGGTACCGGCGCCTCACCCCCACCTGCCACCACTGCCGCGCCGCGAACGGGCGCCCTCGACCGTGAACCATCCACGCGCGACCCACCCCGGGGGTGCGTCAGGAGCCCGGCGCGCCGGCCGGCCAGAGGCGGGGCGGGGGTCATCCACCCACAACCCGTCCCTCAGAAAAAACACTTCGTACACAAACTATGCGGAGCCGCCGGGGATGGCTGGCGCGCTACAGCTCCCACCACTCCCACTCCCGCGGCGCCTGGCGCGGGTGGTGGGGTTGGCGCACGAGCCGCTCCGCGGTGCCTGGCGGCCCTGAGAACGCGACCGGCCGGCCGGCCCGGAGCGGTTCGTGCGGGGACGAGGCCCCCGCGCCCGTGGTCGTGGTCGTGGCCGCGGCCGGCACATCGCCAGAGCCGGAGCCAAAGCCGGAGCCAGCCCCGGCAGGGGTGCCGTCCCCGAACCCGAACACGAACACGTCCGCCGCACCCGGCACGTCGCAGATGGCGCCCACCCCACGCGCCGCCGCCGCGTAGATGCGCACCACCACCTCCGGCGGCACGTACCGCCGAAGCGCCGTATCCAGCGCGAGATACCGGGCCAGCCACACCCCCGACAGCTGCCGCGTCCGCCGCGTCAGCCCCGCACTCCCCGCAGCACGGCCACGGCCGGAAGGTGGCAGCGCTGGCGCACTTTGCCCGGCGTCCTGGTCCACGCCGTCCACGCCGTCCACGCCGTCCACGCCACCATCGACCGCCTGCGTGCGGGCCTCAATCTCGGCCCACTCCCGCCGAAGTGCCCGCCAGTCGCGCCAGAACGTGCGCTCGTGCGCGCCCGTGCGCTGCTGGTAGTAGTGGTACAACTTGCGCAGCGATTGGTACCAGCCATCGCGCTGCGCTTCATACAGGAGGTCCCGGAGCTGCCGTCTCCGCCAGGCGGCCAGACGCTGGCGCGCGTGGTTGTGCGCCGCCCGCGCCCGCGCCCGCCGTTTGGCCTGGATGTCCGCCACCGGCCGCGCCCACTCCGCCCGCTGCCACTGCCACCTGGGCATCGTTTCTGTCATCGCGCACCTCCACCGGCCCCGTCGGCCCCGTACTTCCATGGCAGCCAGAAGGCCGGGCTCTCGGGGTCCAGGCCCTGGTCTCGTGCCCATTGCATCGCGGCAAGCCGGGACCGGTCCGCCAATGACAGGCCACCGCCGTCCAGACCGGGCAAGGCCTGCCATGAAACCAGACCGGGCAAGGCCTGCCACGTGGTGAGCCTCGGTCGGAGCAGTTCCCGCAGCCGTGCGGCCGCTTCGGTGGCGCCTGACGGTGACCAGGTGCCGCCACCACCGCCCCCGCCGCCCTCGGCCCACGGCGCCGGTGGTGGTGGTGGGGGTGGGAGTGGTGCTTCACTCCCACTGACGGGAGGCGCCGGCACGGTAGTGGGGGACGGTGGTCGCGGCGGTGGCGGTGGCGGTGGCGGTGGCGCCGTCTTCGTGACGGCCGGGATGCGCTCCCCGCCACGGTCACCACCACCACTGTCACCACCGCTCCCACCGCGGCCACCGTGCCCACCACCACCGCCACCGCGGCCGGTAAAGTGATGGACAATCGGCGGACCGGCCGCGGCGCCGATGCCGACCGCTGCGGCCGTGATTGGCCCGGCGCCGAGCCAGGCCGCGGCGCTGGCGGCGCCCAGCCCCGTCACGGCCGGGGGAATGACGGCCTCGCTCACGCGGCGGATGCCGCCCAGCACGTCGTGCCCCCCGGCGGCGGTCGCCACGAGCGCCTGCACGAGCTGCTCTGGTGACGAGTATGCACGCTGTAACGCTGGCGACGATGCCCACACGACCGCCGCCGGAACTCCCACCTTCAACGCGTCCAACCCGGCATTGAGCGCAACGTCGAGCCGTGTCGCTCCCACAAGTCGCTCAACGAGCTGCTGCGGCCCTTTGGGGTAGCGTTGCTGCAGCGACGGGTGTTGGGCCCACACGGCCGTAAGTGGGCTCACCAAATCAAACGGCGAAAGCCTGCCGATGGTGTGCGCGGCGCCTTCCAACACCCGTTCCAGAGGGCCCAGCGCATGCTTGAGGAGTCCCGCCATGCCGCACCTCCGTTCTCGCCTCGCCCTGCCCCGCCTACCCGCCCCCAAGCAGCCGGTGGCAGCGGCGGCACACGTTGGCGAGCAGGACGAAGGGGCCGAACGCCACCGCCACCAGGGCGAACCGCGTCACTCGCCGCTCGCAGCCGTCACAGCGGTCCTGGCCGACCGCGTCCTGCGCCAGCGTCACCGGCATCCCCTCCGCCTCGGCCCGGCGGGCGAGGCCCAAACAAGCCATGCACACCACCCGCCGGGCATCGCACAGCAACACCCGCGGCATGGCGCCCGCGTGAGGACACCACCGCCACCGCGGGTCGGCCAGCACCGCCAACATCCAGGCGGCGACGGCCTGCAGGCGGCGCGGGCGGGATGGTCCCCCGCCCTGCCAGGGAGCGCCCCCGGGGCCGCCCTGCGCTGCCAAGGTGCCGGCGATGTCGGCGATGTCGGCGATGTCGGCGATGTCGGCCACGTACCGCTGTGCCACGCCGGCGCTGTACCAGAACGCCGGGTCGGAGGCGACACCCATCAGCGCCCGGCGCAGCGCGGGGTCGGCCTTGAGCTGCCTGGCCAGGGTCGCAAGGCGCCGCCGTGCGGCGGCCATGCGCGTCTCGAACGGTTCCACCGGTTCCGCCATGTCCATGTCAGCGCTCCTCCCTCTCTGCCCGCTCCGCCTTCAACGCGCACGACACGCACCTGATGCGCAACCCGGAGCCCGTCCACCGCCCACACACGTCGCAGATGGAGTCGCGGCACTTCCAGCAGGTGCGGTTGACGAGCCGGAAGCCGCACCTCGGGCAGGAGCCGTTGGGCTGTACCACCGTGCCAGCACCCGCACCAGCGCCCGCACCCGCACCCGACGGCGCCTCACCGCTTCCGACTCCGCTTCCGCCGGACGCCCGCGGAAGGGGCCGCTCCCCGAGGCGTTCCAGGCTGATGCGTTCCGCTTCGGCGGCGAGATGGCCGCCCCCAGCCGTCGGCACCTCCGCCGACCCATCCGTTTCGAACAAATATTCTCCACCAGCTCCACCAGCTCCACCCACACCTATCTCGGGTGGAGCTGGTGGAGCATTTCTCGCGACCACGGGGGACGGCGGCAGCGGAGCGCCGTCCAACGTGCCAGTCCCCGCCGGGGCGACACCTGATTCGAACAAATATTCTCCACCAGCTCCACCAGCTCCACCAGCGGTATATATGGGTGGAGCTGGTGGAGAATTTCCGGCAGCCACGGGCGAGCCCCCGGCGCTGGTGCGGGTGGGGAGCGCGTAGCGGTACGGGTCACCCCGGCGCCCGGCGCCGCTCCGGACAACGCTTCCCTCGGCCACCAGCGCCCGCAGCGCGAGGGCCAGGAGCGTGGCCTGCAGTCCGGTAGCCTCCCGAATCTCCGGCTCCGTCATCGCCTCCGCCACCTGGGCCAGCGCGTCCCGGATGGTCTGTTTCGCCTCCTCCTGCTTGCGTTCCTGCACCGTGCCCGCCAGCCGCACGGCGCCGCGCTCCTCGTCGAGGACCAGAACCGACTCCGGCATGTCCTCACCGTAGCGCTGGATGCTCTCCAGCGTGCGCGCGCTGTCTTGATGCCGGCGAAGCAGTATAGCCGTGTCCACCGCCCCGAACAGGGCTGTGCTGCCCAGGATGGCATCGCCGCCCTGGCGCTCACCCTTGCCGAGGTGATGCACGAGCACAAGGTGGGCACCGCTCTCGCGGGCGAGCGTCAACAGCGGCTCCAGCGCCCGCGTCACCTCGGCGTAGTCGTTCGCGTCGCGAACCCGCACCAGGCGCAGCAGGGGGTCGATAATGACCAACGCCGGCCGATGGTCGGCGACGGCCGTCTGCAGGGCGGCCAAGGCCTCCTCTGGGGCCGCGCCGACGTGCACGAACACCGGGTCCTCCGGGGTGGCGCCGAGCCGCCGGAAGTGACGCGCCACCTCGGCGCGCTTCTCCTCTAATGCCAGGTACACCACCGCCCCCCGGGTCGTGGCCCGGCCCAGGAACGGCACCCCCCGGGTCACCGCCAGGGCCATGTTCCGGGCGAGCGTGGACTTGCCCACCTTGGGCTTGGCCGCAAGGAGTGACACGCCACCGGCAGGCAGGAGCCCGTCCACCAGCCAGGCGGCTTGCTCCTCTGGTTCCGCGAGGAGCTGGCCCAGCGGGGCGAGGGCGAACGCGGCAGATGCTCCACCAGCTCCACCTGCCCCACCGGCGGTATATATGGGTGGAGTTGGTGGAGAATCCGGCCCATCGCCCCGCCCCGGCGGCACGATGCCCTGCGTCGCGGCGAGCAACCCGAGCGACCCCTTGGTGCCGCAGCTTCCCCCATGGCAGCGGAACGCCCAGCCGTCCTCGCCCCGGAAGATGGACAGGGACGGCGAGCGGTCGTCGTGAAACGGGCAGTGGGCTTCGTAGCCGGCGCCGCTCCGGCGGGCGGACAGCCGCTCGACTACCACGGCCAGCAGCTCATCCTCGCTCTGCACCACCCGCGTTACCGGCGCCGCCGCCGCCACGATGCGGCGCAGCACGTCTTTGCCGGTGCCGTTGAGACTGGCCAAGATGCGGCCGGCGTCCTTGGCCTCCCGGCCCAAGGTGTGGCACACACGCAGCGGCGGGGCGTCGGCGGGCCGCGTCTCGACCATCTTGCGGAGCAGGGCCAGCGTGCCGGCGTCCTCCACCCACAGCACGACCGTGCCGAACCCCTGGGCGAGCGCCCACCACCGGGCCTGCCACATGTCGGCGCCGCCGGTGGCCAAGGCGGGGAGGCCGGCTGCCCACAGGCAGACGGCGTCCACCTCGGACTCCGTCACCACCAGCGTCTCGGGCGAGCGCGCCCGCATCCGTGGCAGGCGGTCTGCGCCGTAGGGCAGGAGGCGGGAGCGGTCGAAGTGTGCCCAACTCCACCGACGTTGCCCTTCAGCCTTCTCCAGCGTGTGGCGGATGTGGAGGGCGACGCCGCCACCGACAAGCGGCCAGGGGATGACAATCCCGTCGGTCCGCTCCTGCCAGCCCAACTTGTGCAGGGTGTCGAGGGAAAGCCCCCGGGCGCGGGCGAGGGCGGCGAGGGTGAGCGTGCTCACGCTGCACCTCCCGCCCCGCCGCCGGCGGCGGGCAGCGCATCAAAGCTGAGCTGCACCGCCCCCTCCGCCCGCTGTCGCCAGCGGCCGAGCGGCAGGCCGCGCTGGCGGTCTTCGTCGCGCAGCACGTCGAAGCCGTGCTGTTCGAAGTCGACCAAAGACGCCTCCCACCGCTCGCCGCGCGGGCCCAAGAGTCGCACTTTCGCGCCCTTGCGGTGCTGGCGCGCCAGCGCGGCGAGGCGCGCCAGGTGCGCCTGCGCCACGCACCACGCCGGCGGCCGGCGGAGCTGGTGCCTGGCGGGGTCAACGGGCTTGACCAATGCCACCACGTCCCGTTCGAGCACAAACTGTCCGACAATGATTTCGTCGCGGTGGGGCAGGCGGGCGGCTTCAAGAACGCGCGTGGGCTGTGCGATACTGGGCGTGACAGCGCCCCGCCGCGCTGCTCCTGCTCCGCCCGCCGCCCAGGCCCCCCAGCCCCGGCGGGCGTACATTTCTCGGGTCATCGCCCCACCTCTTCCTCGCTCACTTGCGCAGCCTCGACCTCGGCCCGCAGCGCGCGGCGCAGAAGGAAGAGCGCTTGCTGCGCTGGGCTTCGCTCTTCACGCCGAGCCGCATCGAACAGCTGCCGGCGCAGCTCCGCGTCGCGGAGCGGCAGATACAGTGCCCGCACGGTGCACCTCCGACTTCCGGCTGTGGTTGATGTTCTGAGCATCGCGAACGTGGGGTGGGGAAAATTGGGGAAAATTACTAGTTGGACTGTCCAATATCAGACATTGTCCGTAGGGGCGGTGGGTGGGGTGGAGCGTGGCCGGGTTGAAGAGAAGCGGGGCGAGCAGGCAGAAGAGGAAGGCGGGAAGCGGAAAGCGGAAAGGGGAGGGAGGGGAATTAGCGGGCGGGGGCGAGCAGCGCCGGCAGCGCCTCGGTCCAGCGGGGTAGTCCAATGTCGGCGAGCCATTGCCGCAACCGTTCCCGCCGGCGGCGGCGGTTGTCTTCCTGGTCCAGGGCGTGGTCGGTGAGCGGCGGCGGGAGCGCGAGGCGCCGGCCGCCCACGGTGATGGTTCCCTTGGCGCACGCCTCGTCCAGCAGCTCCGCGGCCAGGTCGAGGGTCAGTGCTTCGGCCGGGACGCCGTCGCGCACCGCCCGGTGCACGACTGCCGCCAGCGCGGCCTGCTTCTCCGCCGGTGTGAGCCGCGCCGGCCGGCCCCGGCGGCTCGCCGGTGCGGGGGCGAGCAGCCCGGCCGCGAGCCGCTCCCAGCCCGGCGGCGCCGGC
>JBHOQW010000153.1:0-18750 GCA_042408665.1 Dehalococcoidia bacterium | reverse complement strand
GACTACCGCCGGATGGTCCAGGCGGAACGGGAAACCCGCCGCCGCCTCGCTGACGTGGAGGCCGAGGCCTGGGCCGCCCGCCAGCGGTTGCAGACGGCCCTTGCCCTCCTCAAACTGGCCGTGGCCGACGACGCCTTGGGCGAGCACGGCGCCGAAGCCGAAGCCGATGCCGATGCAGGCGATACCGGAGCAGAAGGAGGCGAACCATGAGCCAGGAGCAGGAGCAAGGGCAGGAGCGTGGCGGGACCCGCTCCGCCTCCGCCTTGGACCTGGACGCCCCCGCCATCCAAGGCGCCGTCTACGACTACCTTGCCGTGCTGGCCGAGGGCCTGCGCCGGGTGGCCAAGGCCGTAGCTCTGGGCAACCGTGGGCGGCGCTTGGCCCTGGAGGAGCTCGCCATCGTGAGCGTGCTCGTGCACTATCTGCGCCGGCGGCTTTCCGAGCTGGAGCCGGCCGAGCCGGCTCCGACCGAGACGGCGCCGGACGAGGCGGACGAGGCGCCAGAGTCAGCGTCAGACGGAGCGTCATGATGGCCAGCGAGTCGCTGTCCCTGCCGTCCCCATCCATCGCCATCGTCATCGTGGTGGCCGAGCCGTCCGGACAGGTACAGGCCGTGCTCGTGCCGTCCCACAGCCACCCCGGCGCCTATCACACCGTCACCGTCTCCCCCGCCGGCCGGGTGACGTGCGATTGTCCCGCTGGCCGCTTTGGGCGCCGCTGCCGGCATCGCCGATTGGCCGTGGCGGCGAGGCTTGCGGCCGCTCGGGCCCTGGTGGCCCGGCGCCTGGCCGAGCGGGCCCAGACACTCGGTGTCAGCCCGGCCACGGCCGATGACCTCTACCGGCCCTGAGGCCCGACAGCGGGCACTGCATGCTGCAGGAAAGGACAGAAACCGTGACGGCGTCCCTGCGCTCCCCCCCAAGCTCCCCCAAGCGGCCACCCCACACCCACCCCGGCCTTGACGTTGGCCCGTGGACGTGGGCAGAATGGCCCGCCCTGCGCCGGGTTGTGTAGCCAGACTGTAGCCACACGCTCGCCCTTCACTCGCCCCGGGCCGGGGCCCAGCATCAGCCGGACCCCGGGGGACAGGGCGCACCGGCGGCACGAACGAGCGAGCTTGGGCAAGCGAGGACAAGCGAGGGTGAGCGCTGGTGAGCGCTGGTGAGCGCTGGTGAGCGGCGGTGACGATAATGGCTGTCTCCACCGGGCATTCCGGCTCAAGCGGGCCGGCAAGGCCGGGGTCCAGGCAGCACGAGGGCCTCCCAGCTGCAGCCGAGAGGCCTCGCCACGGTGGTGACCGTTGGGTGACTACCGAGTTTTCTGCTTGCTGTAGCAAGCGGAGCAGAACACGGGCCGGTCGCCGCGCGGCACGAACGGAACCTCAGTCGCCTGGCCGCACTCGGCGCAGACCGTCGGGTGCATCTGCCGGGGCGTGCGCCCGCCAAAACTGGCGAAGACGCCGTAGCGCACGTAGCCGAGCCCTTCGTCCTCCGTCTCGTAGCTGGAGCGGGCGAGCTTCCGCTGGGTGCGGCAGCTCGGGCAACGCGAAGGCTGGTTCATCAGCCCCTTGCTCGCGTAGAACTCCTGCTCGCCGGCCGTGAACGTGAAGTTCGTCCCGCAGTCCCGGCATACCAAAATCTTATCCGTGTAGCTCAACGATGCCTCCGTGTGCCGCCTGACTCTTGCGCCGGATTGTGCCCATACCGAACCGTGGCGGCCGGCGCTCCGCCCCTTGATTTAGGATACACCTTGACCACTCCGGCCCGCAATGTTTTGGTCGGTTGACAGAACGTGCGTTCCAATGGCGCGTTGAGCGGTGACGAGGGCAGATGGTAGCATGGGTGGACGAGCACGGGAGGCGGCGATGGACGTGTTGGCCGGGCTCAACGAGGCGCAGCGCGCGGCCGTACAGGCCGTACACGGCCCGCTCCTGATCGTGGCCGGCCCCGGCAGCGGCAAGACGCGCGTGATCGCCCATCGCATCGCCTACCTGGTACGAGAGCTGGAGGTGCCGCCGCGCCATATCCTCGCGGTCACCTTCACCAACAAGGCGGCGCGCGCGATGCGCGACCGGGTGGCCGCCCTGCTCGGCGACGACGCCGCGCGGCGCATGGCCCTGGGCACCTTCCACGCCCGCTGCGCGCAGATCTTGCGCGCTGACGGCGCCGCCGTCGGCGTGGATCCCCATTTCACGATTTACGATGCCGACGACCAGGTGGCGCTGATCAAACGGGCGATGGCGGATGTGGGCGTGGACAGCCGCTCTTACAACCCGCGCGCCGTGCTGGCCGCCATCTCCCGCGCCAAGAACGAGATGCGCACCCCGCAGGAGTACGCACGTGCCGCGGCCGACTACTACCAGGAGGTCGTGGCGCGGGTGTGGACGCGCTACCAGGAGCTGATGGAAGAGGCGCGGGCCCTGGACTTCGACGACCTGCTCCTGCGCGCGGTGTCCCTGCTGGCGCGGGAGGCGGACGTGCGCCGCGCCTATCAGGCGCGCTATCGCTACGTCCTGATCGACGAGTTTCAGGACACGAACGTGCCCCAGTACGCGCTCACGCGCTGGCTCACGCACCCCGAGTGCGGTGGCAGCGGCAACGTGTGCGTGGTGGGGGATGTGGACCAGTCCATCTATTCCTGGCGCAGCGCCGACTACCGCAACATCCTCAACTTCGAGCGCGATTTCCCGGGTAGCCGGGTGGTGCGGCTGGAGCAAAACTACCGCTCCACCCAGACCATCCTCCAGTGCGCCAGCGCGGTGATCGCGCGCAACCGCAACCGGCACGAGAAGCACCTGTGGACGACCAACGGACCGGGCACGCCGGTTGTGGTCTACGAGGCGGAGGACGCTGAGGCAGAGGCGCGGTTTATCCGCGATGAGATTCTCGCCGCCCTACGGCGCGGTGCGCTGCGCCCGGGCGACGTGGCCGTCATGTACCGCACCAACGCCCAGTCTCGCCCGATTGAGGAGGCGATGGTCATGGGCGGTGTGCCCTATCGGGTGGTGGGCGGCGTGCGCTTCTGGGAGCGCCAGGAGGTGAAAGACATCCTCGCCTACCTACGCCTGGTGCGTAACCCGCGCGACAACGTCAGCCTGTTGCGCGTGATCAACGTGCCCAAACGCGGCATCGGCAAGAGCACGGTGGACCGCCTGACGGGGTGGGCAGCGGAGCTGGGCCTGCCGGTGTACGAGGCGCTGCGCCTGCTGGCGCAGGGGGAGGCGGCGCGCGTGCCCGCGGCACTGCGCGGCCGACCGCGCGGTGAGCTCGTGCGCTTCCTCGCCCTCATCGACGACCTGGTGGAGTTGAACGGCCGCCTGCCCTTGCCCGACTTCATCGCCGCGGTGGTGGATCGCCTTGGTTACCGCGCCTACCTGCGCGAGAGCTTCGAGAACGGGGACGATCGCCGCGAAAACGTGGAGCAGCTCATCGCGGCGGCGCAGCAGTACGACGCCCTGGAGCCGGAGACGGCGCTGGCCGAGTTCCTGGACACCGCGGCGCTGGTCTCCGACCAGGACGAGGTGGACGAGCGTGCGGACGCGGTCACGCTCATCACGCTGCATGCCGCTAAGGGGCTGGAGTTTCCGGTGGTGTTCATCGCCGGACTGGAAGAGGGGTTGCTGCCGCATATCCGCGCCTACGAGGACCCGGAGCAGATGGAGGAGGAGCGCCGGCTCTGCTACGTGGGTATCACCCGCGCCATGCATCGGCTCTACCTCACCTACGCCCGCTTCCGCGCCGGCTACGGCGGCGGGATGCACAACCCGCCTTCCCGCTTTCTGACCGACATCCCGGAACACCTCAAGGTGCAGCGTCGGCACGAGGACGGCGTGCGCGTGTTCTGGCCGCACGGCCACCAGCGCGGCGCGGGCAGTCCCTGGTCGATGCCGCGGCCGCGCCCGCCCGAGCCGGTCCATCAGGACGTTGCCGTGGCCCAGTACGAGCCCGGCCAGCGGGTGCGTCACCCCAAGTTCGGCGAGGGGATCGTGGTGGCGTGCACACCCAGCCGCGATGATCTACTGGTTGAGGTGGCCTTTAAGGGCGGCATCGGGGTGAAGAAGCTGCTGCACAGCCTGGCCGGCCTGGAACGCCTGTAGCCAGATCATTGGTCGGCGTGCGCCAGCCGCCGCATGGTAAGGGCGTTGGCCGGGGCGTAGGCGTTGACGTCGTTGTTGAAGTACACCCAGACGCGGCGCACGCCGGACAGCGTCCGCAGCCGCGTCACCCAGGCGTGCAGGTCGTCGTCGCTGTAGGGGCTGGCGTAGACCGCCCCGGGGCCGTGCAAACGGACGTAGGCCTCCGCACACGTGGCGACGACCGGCGTGACCGTCTCGCCCATGTTGAAGATGCAAAACGCCGCGCCATGCGCCCGCAGCAGCTCCAAGACGGGGTCCTGCCACCAGCTCGGGTGGCGGAACTCGAACACATGCAGGAGATCCGGCGGCAGGTGGGCCAGGAAGGTGCGGAGTCGCTCCTCGTCGCGATGGAAGCTGGGCGGGAGCTGGTACAAGATGGGACCAAGGTGGTCCGCCAGGCCGCGCATCCGCTCCAGGAAGCGCGCGCACGCCGCGGTGTCGGTCAGGCGGCGAAGGTGCGTGATGTCCCGCCCGGCCTTGACCGCGAACAAGAAGCCGTCCGGCACGACGGTGGCCCATCGCCGCACGGCGCTCTCCGACGGCAAACGGTAGTGACTGGCGTTCAGTTCAACGGTGTCAAACCGTGTCGCGTAGTAGGCCAGCCACTGGGACGGCGCCAGTTGGGGCGGGTAGAACCGCCCGCGCCAGCCCTGGTACGACCACCCGGAACACCCGATGCGCCATTCCACGCCTCTATCTTCCGCCCAGTGCGGATGTCGCGCACGTGTCGGCGGGCCCGGGATGAGGGGGGTCGCTGATGCTGGACGCGCTGTTTGGGCTGTCGTGGGCGGCCGCCGCGCGGTGGATCGCGGACAGCGGCCTGCGCATCGTGGGGGTGGTGGCCGCGGTGGTGGCGGCTAATACGCTGCTGCGGCACCTGCTCCCGCCGCTGGTGACCCGAGCCGTGCTGCGTGAGGCGGCGCCGCCGCAGGCCATCGACCTGCGCAAGCGGGCGGACACCTTGGCCAGCGTGTTGGTGCGCACCGCGCAGGTGGTGGTGCTGGTGATCGGCTCGCTCCTGGTGTTGTCCGAGCTGGGGTACACCATCGCGCCGCTGCTCACCGGGTTGGGCATCGGCGGCGTGGCTATCGGCTTAGGGGCCCAGAGCCTGGTGCGGGACACCATCAACGGTATCTTCATCCTGGTGGAGAACCAGTTTGGCCGGGGCGATTTCGTCAGCATCGCCGGGGTGCAGGGATGGGTGGAGGATATCAACCTGCGGCGCACGCTGGTGCGCGATATGGACGGCACCCTCTACTCCATCCCCAACAGCGAGATCAAAGTGGCCGGCAACCTGACGCGCGGCTTTTCCGGCGTGAACCTGCTCGTGCCGCTGGTGCACACCTCCGACATCGAGCAGGCGGTGGCGCTTATCGACCAGGCCGGGCGCGAGCTGGCGGCGGACCCGCGCCTGGGGCCGCTCATTCTGGAGCCGCCGCGCGCCGTGCGTGTTGAGGGGTTGACGGATAAGGCGGTGCTGCTTCGCGTGCTGGGGAAGACGGTGCCCGGCGCCCAGTTCGAGGTAGCCGACGCCCTGCGGCGGCGGATCAAGCACGCGTTCGACGCGGCTGGACTGCGGTTTGGCGAGGGTGGCCCGACACCGGCACCCGCGGGCGTGCCTCCGCGGCCCTGAGCGTGGGCGCCGCGTGTCATAACGTGGGCCAGGTGGGGCGGCGCGATCCGGTACGATAGCCCCGCCGGCGATATTCTGCGATCGGTGTGTGTCTATGGTGCTGTCTGACCGGGACATCCGCCGCTACCTGGCCGAGGGCCGCATCCGCATCTCCCCCCCGATCGATGAGGCGCTCCAACTGGGGCCGTGCTCCGTCGACCTGCGGCTGGGCTCGGTGTTCAAGGTGTTCGACTACACGCGCGTGCCCTACATCGATACACGCACGCCGCCGGTGGGCAGCGAGCTGATGCGCGAGGTGGTGGTCGAGGGCGAGGCACCCTTCGTGCTGCATCCCGGGGAGCTGGTGCTCGCCTCGACGTACGAGACCCTGGAGCTGGACGATGACATCCTCGCCCGCCTGGAGGGGCGCAGCAGCCTCGCCCGGCTGGGGATCATCGTGCACGGTACGGCCGGCGTGTTCGAGCCGGGTTGGCGCGGCAAGGCGGTGCTGGAGCTGAGCAACCTCAGCCGGGTGCCGGTCGCGCTCTACCCGATGATGCGCATCTGCTCGTTCACGTTCGAGCCGTTGTCATCCCCGGCGGAAAACCCGTACTGGAAGCGGGCCGCGAGCAAGTACCTGGGCCAGGACGGCGCCGAGATCAGCCGCCTGTGGGCGGACGCCGAGCTGCGCCCGTGGATGAACGCCTTCTGGGGCCCGAATGCGGGGCGCGGCGGCAGGGCGGATGGTGGTTGAACCGGTGGGGCGATCCCGGGATGTGCCGCGGCGGCCGCGCGCCGAGCGAGGGCGCGGAGTGCCTCCTCGACGTGAGACGTCCGTCTATCCCCCGAATGGTCACCGATCCGCGGCCATGGATACCACGCAGGGGCTTGTGCCAGGACCACCCGGCCGCCGACACTGACCAGCGGGAGGCGGGCACTTGCTTCGCCTCCGATGTATGTCGGGAGGGTTCGTTTGGCCCGTCACACGCGCCGCCCCCGTATTACCCGCGGCGAGGTCGCCGGTCTCGTGGTTGTGGTGCTCGCCCTTGTCTGGCTCGGCCTCATGGCCCTCTCCCTCGGGCATTGATGAGCCTGTCCTCTCGGCGCTCGGTGACGGACCCCCCTCACCCACGAAGCTTGGTGGAACTACACTGTGTCGGGGTGCTGAGGGGTGTCGTTGTGCGTGTCTACGCGGTGACCGGGGTGCCGCCCGAGGTGCAGGCCTACGCCATGGCCAGGTACAGCCGCTCGGCGCACTCGATGCGTGAGAGCGTGGCGGAGCTGAGCGCCCAGCGAGCGGAAGAGTTCCTCAACACGTTCTACTTCCAATACGGCCACCGCTCCATCGCCGACCTCGCCCACGTGGCTATCGCCATTGAGGACATCTCCATCCTGGCCGCCATCCACGTGGTGGACGAGCCGCTGTGGGACGGGCAGGAGCGCTCGACGCGCTACCAGGACTTCCGCCGCAGCGGCTATGTGGTGCCGGATGCGGTTGCGGCCTCAGCGCGTGCTGAGGAGTACCACCGTGCGGCCCATGCCCTGTTCGCCGGCTATGAGGAGCTGTCCCAACAGGCGTTTGAGCTGCTCGCAGCCCACTACCCGCGCCCCGAGGGCATGGAGCCCGCCGCCTACCGCCGCGCACTGCGGGCGCGGGCGTTCGATGTGGCGCGCTACCTGTTGCCGCTGGCCACCCGCACCAGTGTGGGCCAGGTGACCAGCGCGCGGGTGCTGGAGCGGCAGATCGCGCGCCTCCTCGCCGACCCGTTGCCGGAGGCGCGCGCCGTGGGCGAGGCGCTGCGCGTCGCCTGCCGAGAGCCGGCGTATGACCTGACACGCGAACGGCTGCGTGCCATCGCCGAGGCGTGCCCCGACGCCGAGACCCGCGCGGCGCTGGCGGCGGCGCTGGCGCCGGAGCCGCTCGCGCCCACGCTGGTGAAGTACGTCGAGCCGGACCGCTACGCCGCGGAGACGTACCACGTCCTGGCGCAGGCCGCCCGTGACGTGCTGGGTGAACTGCCCGCCGACACCAGCCGCCCCGTCGATCTCGCCCCGCCGGCGCCGCCCGAGGATGAGCTGGTCGCCACCCTTCTGTACCGAGCCGACCCCGGCGGCCGCTCCTACCGCCAGGTGCTGGAGGTGGTGCGCGGCCTCTCACCCGCGCGCCGGCGGGAGCTGCTCGACCTATCCTTTCAAGGGCGGGGGCCGCACGACGAGTGGCTGCGCGAGCACCGTGTCGGCGATGCGCTCACGTTCGACCTGCTCCTCGATATCGGCGCCTTTCGTGACCTGCATCGGCACCGCCGCTGTGTGCAGGTGATCCCGCCCATCACCGGGCTGCTGGGTCGAGCTGATGCGGCCGAGGTCGTCCACCGGGGGCTGGGGGTGGCCGGCGATGCGGCCGTGCGGGCCGGGTTGGCCGATCGGCTGGCGGCGGCGCTGGACGCCGGGCTCGCGGCGACCGCAGCCCTGCGCGCCGATCTGTCGGTGGAGGCGGCCTATCTCCTGCCGCTCGGCGCCCGCATGCGCGCCCTATTCAAGATGGACCTCGCCGAAGCGGCGTACATCATCGAGCTGCGCACCGGCCCCACCGGCCACTTCTCCTACCGCTGGCTGGCCTGGGAGATGTACCAGGCGCTGCGTGCCCGCCATCCGTCGCTGGCCGCCCATATCCGTGCCCAGGATCCATCGCAGCCCGTGGATATGCTGCGCCGTTGACCCCGGTAGCGGCACGGTCAGCCGTCCGGCATGTAGAACCGGGCGGGGGCACGCAGGCAGATGACGATGACCTCGCCCGGCAGGTAGCCGCGCAGGTCGGCTGGCGCACCGGGCAGCGGCGACCAGCCCTCGAAGCGGTTGAGGGGCGCGTGAAAGCGCCAGAGGGATTCGATCGCGCTCTGCGGCTCCACTGCGGCGGCGATCAGCGTCGGCACCGCGACCACTGGAAACCGCGAGACCAGCACCGAGCAACCGGGCGCGAGGTCGGCCGGCCGGCCCACGATCAGCAACTGGGCCGGCGAACGGGGCCGCACACCGGTACTGGTGATCTCCGCGTGGATGATGTACACAACGGGCTCCAGCGGGCGCAGCGGTGGCTCATTGACCATATGAGGTCCAATACCGGTCATCGGCACCCACTGGTCGCTGTAGACGATCTCCTGCCCAGGGGCCCAGGTCTCGCTCCCCTGTACCTGAAGAAAGACCTTGTCCTGCGACCAGCGGCTAACTTCGACGTCACGGCGAATAACCACGTCGAACCGCTGGCTGGTGGGAAACGTCAGTGTCACCAGCTGGGCGCTGAGGTTGCGCACGCGGATCGTAAAGCTGATCGGCATGCCCGGCTCGTAGGCGCTGCGGTCCAGGGCGAGCGTCACCTCCAGCGCCTCCGGCTGTGCCGCGTGCACGCGGTGCACAGCGGCGAGAACCGCCGTCAGCAGGCTCAGGACGACGGCCAGGATGACCGGCAGGCGGGTCATGGCGAGGCTCCTCTGGCGGGCAGGCCGGCTCGATTATGCGGTGCCGGTGCACACGGTGCTACTGCCCGCCGCGCGGTGAGGCCGGCTCGCCTCAGCCGGGTGTGTGCCCTTCCAGCACCGGCAGCGAGCGCAGGAAATCGAGATGAGCGGTGTCGGGCCGTTCCGGAAACAGCTTATGCGGGTTGAGAATGCCGAGCGGGTCCAACGCCTGCTTGAGGGCGCGCATTACGGCCACCGTCTCCGCGCCGAGCGCGTCCGACAGGAATTCGCGCTTGAGTGAGCCAATGCCGTGCTCACCGGACAGCGTGCCGCCCAGCTCCAGCGCCGCCGCGAAGATCTCCGCTGCGGCGCGCTCCACCCGCTCCAACTCCCCGGGCAGGCGGCGGTCGAACAGGATATTGGGATGGAGGTTGCCGTCCCCGGCGTGGCCGAAGACGGCGATGGGCAGGCCGTGGCGGGCGGAGATATCGGCGATGCGCCGCACCATGGCGGGGATCCGCGAGCGCGGCACCACGATGTCCTCGCCCAGCTTGTTGGGCCGCACCCGCCCCAGGGCCGCCGACACGGCGCGGCGGGCGTGCCACAGCCTCTCCCGCTCTTCTGGGCTCGTGGCCACGTCCACGCGCGTGGCGCCGTGCTCCCGGCAGATCACCGCCATCTGCCGCACCTCATCGTGCGTGGCGCGCGCGTCGTTGCCGTCTTGTTCGAGGAGGAGCAGCGCCTCGGCCTCGCGCGGCAGGCCCATGCCCAGGTAATCCTCGACGACGTTGATCGTGGTACGGTCCATCAGCTCGAGCGTGGCCGGCAGGATTCCCGCCGACAGCACGCCGGTGACCGCTGCCGAGGCGGCGTCCAAGGTGGAGAAGGAGACGGCGGCCGTGCTACGGTGGCGAGGAAGCGGCACCAGGCGCAGGGTGACCTCGGTGATCACCCCCAGGGTTCCCTCGGAGCCAACGAACAGGTGGACAAGCTGGTACCCGGTGGCGTTCTTGACCGTGCGGCCGCCCAGGCGGAGCACGCGCCCCTCCGCCAGCACCACCGTCAGACCTAGCACGTAGTCCTTGGTGACCCCGTATTTGAGGCAGCGCGGCCCACCGGCGTTACAGGCCACGTTCCCGCCGATGGTGCACTGGTTCAAAGAAGCGGGGTCCGGCGGGTAGAAGAGGCCCAGGCGCTCCACCGCGCGCTGGAGGTCCGCCGTCACCACGCCCGGCTCCACCACCGCCACCCCGTCCGCCGGGTCGATCTCCCGAATGCGGTTCATGCGCGCCAGGGAGAGGACGATACCGCCACCCACGGGCACGGCGCCGCCGGCCAGGCTGGTGCCGGCGCCACGCGTGTGCACCGGGATGCGTTCCCGCGCCGCCAGCCGGAGCACGGCGGCCACCTCGTCGCCGGACGCAGGGGTAACCGCCACGTCCGGGAGGTCTTGCGGAAACGTGGCGTCGAAGGAGTAGGCGATCCGCTCCGCCGGGCCGATATGCACGTGCGCGTGGCCCACGATGCGCGTGAGCTCGTCAAGCGCCGCGGGGGATACCCTGGCGGCGAGGGGGCCGGTGAAGCGCTCGCTCATGTCCTGAGGCTACGTCGCGGGCCCGATAGTGGCAAAGCCACGCCGACGCCCTACTGCTCACCGGCGATGCCGCGCAGGAGTGGCGGTGGTGGCTGGTTGAGCGGGTCGGCGCGATAGGCGGTGCGGTCGGCGATGAGCGCCGGCAGATCCACGGTGAGCGTAGCGGTGTCGCCGTCGTTATCCCACAGACCGAAGGTGGAGCCGAACCCGAAGCCGGGGCAGGAGTCAGCCCGCGTCAGGTTGGTGTAGGCACGGCAGCGCTGGCCGGCCTGCAGCACGGCTTCGGGCTGGAAGCGGAACTCGGCGCCGCTCGAGCCGATGTGCAGGCGCCAGCCGGTCATGGGCTGGGGCGCCCCACCCAGGTTGGTGATCTCCACGTACTCATCCGGCTCGGCCGGGGGAGTGCCGCGAAAGCGGATGGCGGTGATCTTTACATAAGGCCAGCCAAGGCGCTGGGCGAACAGAGCCACCAGGGCTGGGTCGCCGGCCTCCAGGCGCATGCGGATCACTTCCGCAAACACTCGGTCGGGCGCCGGGTCGGGCGCGCCCAGGGCGCGAAACAGGAGGTTCCACGCCTCCTGCTCACCGTTCCACAGGCGCAGCCGGGCTGGATCGCAGCGTGTCTGCCCAGTCGGCGGGATGCAGGGGGATCCCAGGTCGAGCGCTGCCGTGGCGAACGGGGCGATCTGCACGGCGAGATGCAGTTCGGTGAACGAGGCGCCACGCCAGGGCACGGCCTGTGGTGCCATCACCCCCGCCACGCGAAACCGCACCACCCGGCCGTCGCCGCCGCACCCCGGCCGTATGCCGGCGGCTGGCACGTCCACTCGGTAAGCGCCGCCCACGGTCTCCGTGCGGCCGCACTCAGTATCGCCCATGAGCGCGATCACGCTGGTGCCGTCCGGGGCCGGGGAGCCGTTGATCTGGACGGCGCCGTAGAAGCGGTTGGGTGGGATGGGGAGCTGTGCGCCGGCGCCAGCCGGCGCCAGGCCGGCGAGGATGGCCAGCAGGGTGGCGGCCAAGACGCGGTGCATATGGGCGCAGCGTGCCATACCGTCGCGCAGTCCATGCTAGCAGTCGCCAGGCGGTGGACGGCAGGCGTTTACGGCGCAGTAGCGGCCGGGTCCGGGTCAGGGCGCGGCGGGCACTGGCTGGGGCGAAGGCGGTTTGGCCGCGACGAGACGGGCGAGGGCGGCGCGGAGCTGGTCCCCGTCGAACGGCTTGGGCAGGACGTCGGTGATGCCCGCCTCCTGCACCCGCTCGGTCTCCAGCTCCAGTCCCCATCCCGTGATGAGCAGAATGGGCAGCGTGAGGCCGCGGGCACGGATGCGCTCGGCCAGTTGCAGGCCGTTCATCTCCGGCATACCTAGGTCGGTGAGCACGGCGTCGAACCGGCGTGCTGCCAGTGCGTCCAGCGCCGCCGCGCCGCTGGGCACGGCGGTCACCCGATGGCCCTCGACCTCGAGCATCATCTTGGAGGTGCGCAGCATTTGCGGCTCGTCGTCCACGAGAAGCAGGTTCAGGGGCGCCGGCCGCACCGGCGCGGGCGGCGGCGTGGCCGACGTCGGCTCTCCGGCGGGTAGCTCGATGGTGAACGTCGTGCCCTGGTAGGGGGCGCTGTCCACGCTGATGGTGCCACCCAAGCGGCTGATGATGCCGTAGGAGGCGCTCAACCCCAGCCCGCTGCCGCGCGCGCCCTTGGTGGTGAAGAAGGGCTCGAAGATCTTGCTGCGCACGGCCTCGGTCATGCCCACGCCCGTGTCGCTCACGCTGATGAACACCCGCTGGCCGCTTGCCCAGGAACGCAGCGTGATGCGGCCGCCGTGGGGCATGGCGTCCACGGCGTTGAAGATCATGTTGACCAGAACCTCGCGCAGCTCTGGTGGGCTGGCCGCCACAGGCGGGCAGTCGCCCGCCTCCACCACCATCTCGATGGCCACACCGCGGCGGCGGGCGGCATCCTTCCAGCGGGCCCGCGTCAGCTCCACGGCGTCACGCAGCACCCGTGCCACGTCGGCGACACCCTGCTGCGGCAGGCGGGCCACGCCAGAGAAGACCTGCAGGCGCTTGACGGTCTCGGCGCCGTCCAGCGCTGCCTGGCGGATCACCTGAAGGTCGGCGCGGGCGGCGCGCTCCTCCGGGCTGAGCCGGCTGATGAGCAGCTCTGTGCGGCCGAGGATTACCCCGAGCATGTTGTTGAAGTCGTGGGCGACGCCCGAGGCCATCTCCCCCAACGCCCGCAGGCGCTCCGCCTCCTCCTGACGCAAGCGCGGCCGCCGGTCCAGGCACAGGCAGACCACCGCTGGCTCGTCGTACACGTCGATGCGGGTGGCGGTGACGTCCAGCGGGATGGCGGTGCCGTCTGCCGCCACGATCTGCAGCTCCCGCTCCACGGCCCCGCCGGCCGGTGCGTCGTGCAGCACCGACCACCAGGCCGTACGCTCCGGTTCGGGCACCATGCCCTCGATGGTCAATTGCAGGGCCTCGTCGCGCCGGCGCCCCAGCAGCTGCGCACCGGCGATGTTGATGTCGCGCAGGTGGCCCCGGTGTGGGTCAAACACGAACACCGCCGCGTAGGTGCGGTCCATCAGCGTTTGCAGGTAGTTGCGCGATTGCTCCATGGCGCGGTAGGCGTTGGCGCGTTCCAGCGCGGTGGCGGCGTGGGAGGCCAGGGCGGCGGTTAACTCCATATCGCGACCACTAAAGCCGGTGTGGCCGCGCTTGTTGAAGAGCACGATCACGCCCAGCACGCGCTGCTCGGAGCCGATGATCGGCACCTGCAACCGGTTGCGCAGGGGGGGGAGCACGGGGGCGAGCGGTCCGGCCGCCAGCGCATCGGGCGCATTGTCCAGCACGGGCTGTCTCGTGAGCAGGCATGGCACCGCCGCCGCGTCGGTCGGCACCCGTAAGTCCAGATCGCGCCACCCCTCCGGGAGCCGTAGCCGCGCAAAGCGCAGGGAAGCGCCGCTGACCGTGGCGACCGTGGCGATCTCGGCGTCTACCAGGTTGGCCGCCGCCTCCACCACGCGGCTCAGCACGCGCTCCGGCGCCAGCTCCGCCCCGATGTGCTGGGCGGCGGCCAGCAATGCCTCGACCTCCTGGTTCCGACGCAGCGCCTCGGCGTACAGCCGCGCGTTCTCCAGGGCCATCGCCGTCTGGTTGGCGATGGTGGTGAGAAACTCCACATCCTCCTCGCCGTAGGCGTCCGGGCGGTAGGACTGCGCCTGCATGAGGCCGATGACCTCGTCGCCGCGGGTCAGCGGCACGTACAGGGTGGACCGCACCGGTTGCGGCACGTCGGCCGCGGCGGGACGGCGCGTCCCCACACCGGGCTCGGCCGCGCCGTTAACGATGCGCGCCCTCCGTGTGGCGAGCACCTGCTGCACCACACCTGCCGGGGCCACCGGCGGTGCGGACGTCTCGGGCGCCACCTGCCCGTCGATCACCGTGAAGGCCGGCTGCAGCGTGTGGGAGGCTGCGTCGTACGCGGCCACGAGAAAGCACGGTGCGTCCAGGATCTCGCGCAGGTGCTGATAGACGCCGGCCATGATGGCCGGTAGGTCGAAACCGGCGGCCACGGTCTGTTGCACCGCCGCCAGCGCGGCCAGGCGCGCCGTACGCCGGCGCGTGGCGGCCACCAGTCGGTCGGTGGCGCCCTCCACGGCGCAGCGGAGGATCTCGTCGAACTCCGGCCCGAGGCGCACCGTGCGTGCCAAGGCTAGCAGTTGCTCCACCTCCCGGAGCACCGAATCGCGCTCTGTGGAGGACGCCGGCGCGATCCACGGCTGGCTCACGTCGCACCTCCGCCGGGCAGCGACCGCGGCAGCAGGCGAACGGCCACGCCGGTGGCCACACCCAGCGTGCCGTCAGTGCTCTCGCCGAGCAGCTCCAGCAGCACGTTGACCACGTGGGGGTCGAGCTGGCTACCGGCGGCGCGGCGCAGCTCGGCGCGGGCCTGGGCGGGGGTGAGCGCTTCTCGATACGGTCGCGGGGCGATCAGCGCCTCGTAGGTCTCTGCCACGGCGATGATGCGTGCGCCCAGCGGGATCGCCTCGCCGGTGAGGCCGTGGGGCGTTCCCCATCCGTCCCAACGCTCGTGATGGTGCAGGATAAGCGGTGCGCAGTCCTGCAGGTCGGGGAAGCGCGCCACCATTTCGGCGCCGATCACGGCGTGTCGGCGCAGCTCCGCCCGTTCTTCGTCGGTGAGCGTGCGGCTGGTCGTGAGCAGCTCGGGCGGGAGCGCCACCTCCCCGATGTCGCGCAGCAGGGCCGCATCGGCGATCAGGCTGATGTCGCGGGGGGAAAGCTCCATGCGGCGGGCGATGGCGCGGGCCAGCTCCGCCACTCGGCGCGAATGGTCGGCGGCGCGCTGATGCCGCAGGTCGACGGCCTGGGCCAGCGATTCCAGCGCCTCCCGCGCCTCGCTCTTCACCGTGATGCCGCTCTGCAGCGAATGGCGAACGATGGCGCCGGGCACGATCAGGAGGGGCAACACCCATGGGTGCTCATAGGCCGGTAACGCCCCGACCAGACCGAGGATGAACAGCACGCTCTCGGTCGGCACCTTGCGGCTCTGAGCCTGCAGCCAGTCGGAGAACGGGTTCTGTCCCAGCGTGAGCCCGGCTGCTAGGTCCACCAGGATGGTACCAACGAGATATTGCACGGCCGCCGCTGCCAGCAGGGCCGGCGCGCTCACGTCGAACGAGCCGGTGGCCCGGAACGGGATCCCCACCGCCCCGCGATAGACAAGGGAGGCGGTGACGACCCGCAGGCCGGCGACCGAGGTGTTGAACGCGGCCTGAAACCAGCGACCGCGCACGCGCATCTCCCCCGCGAGCATCCCGATCGCCGCGGTGGCCATGGCCAGCGGTGGTGGCAGCAGGAGCACGGCTGCAAAGCAGGGGGCGGTGTCCACGATCAGCTTGCGCTTGGGGGCGAACTGGACGGGGAACATACGGGCCAGGGCCACCAGCAACGAGAGACCGGCGGCCGTGGCTACCGTGGACCACGCCAACGAGATGCACCACGCGAGGAGAGACACCTGCAGGAGCGCGCACGCGCTGCCGATCGCCGCGAGGTAGAGCTTCAGTCGAGTGGGCATAGTGCGCGCCGGCCGAGACGGCACACCTGCCGTCGGTGGCGTCCTGGCCCCGATGATGAGCCGCAGGAAGGTGGCGATCTGACGGGCCATAACGTCTTCACCAACCCTTCGCGCGCCGTGAGCACACGGGTCGGGCGCCTGATATTGACTGATGGGCGCCTGGCTGTGCCGCAGTTGGCACCCCCAAGCGCCCTTTGGGCGGCTAGTTGCCGTTCATCCGTACGAAGAACGGGTAATGCTGGTTCGACCAGGCGATGTAGTGCTGACCCTGGCGGTCGCGGCCGCGCTCGGTGGTCACTTCGATCTGGTAGTTGAAATTCCGCGATGCGCTCAGGTAGACGTCGAAGTACACGAGGAAGCCGCCGCGCGGCTTGCCGTCCTTACCGCGTCCGTCCGAGCTGGGATAGGTCACGAATTGAATCGTGGGCGTGAAGTAGGTGGTGTCGTTGTGCACCAGGCGCGTCGGCACGCCCTCCGGCACCGCCACCACGATGGTGGCGCCGGTGACGGTGCTCACGTCCTTCTGCCGCACGCCGAGGTTGAGGGACACGATCTGGTTGCCGATCTGGAGCACCGGGTCGTCCCAGCACCAGATGTCGGATGCCTCGGCCGGCGGGCTGCCCCACGGTGCTGCTGCCACCAGGGCGGCAAGCATGAGCGTGATCCCAAGAATCCCCAACCGTTTCATGCCTGTTACTCCTCCGGTGCTTCAGGCGGCACGGCGGCCACCGCGCGTTGACCGCTGGTCCCCAGCATGCTGGCTTCCCCTACCGTCATATATCCGGGCATTCCCCTAAAACCTTGAGACCGGGCGGTCGCTGAAGGGGCAGGTCCCACGAGAGCGGCAGCGCGATGCGCTCACGGCGGCGCACAACTGATGCCGAAGCGGTCGCGCGGCGCGGGCTCAAAGGCGTAGCCGTAGACCAGCGGCACCACGTTGGTGGCGCCGGTCAGCACGCGCGTTACGATCTGGGTGCCGACCACGACCCCGTACACGCGGTAGCATTCGTCCCGCAGCAGCCGCGGCTGCTTCGGTCGCATCTCGACCACAATGGACTCATCCGTGGAGCGGCCGGGCACGAGCGCCAGTACCTGGACCCAGGTGTAGTCGTCGTGCTGGGTGACCGTGAGCGTCCGCCCCTGCAGGATGATGTTGCGTCCGATGAACGCCGTCGGGTCTGCCGCCAGCTCGCGCGGGTCGATCAGCCGGGCCGAGGCGGCCGGTGGCGGCTGCACCGTCACGGCAAATGCCACAGCCGTGCCGAGATCGTCGAACTGGCGTACCGGGCCGGGATTGGTGCGCGTCCAGCACCGGTGGTCCACCTCACGGTGCCACACGCCGTCTGGCTGGCGGATGACCAGGTCCATCGCCTGGATCGTGCCCGTCGGGCGCTGCACCACGATCGGGGCGTCGGCGCTCGGTGCCTCATGACAGCCCACGGGCTGGGTGTTCACCACGAACGTGGGCTTGGCTACCGGCTGCGGGGTGGGCGGTGGGGTCGGAGTGGGCGTGGGGGCGGGGGTGCGGATGGCGGTGGCGCGCGGCGTTGGCGGCGGTGGCGTCGCGGTGGCGACCGCCGTGCCGGTCGGAACCGAGGTGGAGCTGCTGCCGGTAGGACTCGGCCGGCTCTCCGGCCGGGCGTGCGCCAACGGCCGGTCGCCCGATCCGGTCTTGGGTTCCGAGCCGATCGTCGACAGGAGCAGGAGCGCCAGCGCGAACATCGCGCTCCCGCCCACCTTCAGCCAGGTAGGGCGGGAGGACCGCCAGAGCACTACCAGGACGAGGAGCCAGAACCCGGCCAGCCAGCCGCCCAGTTGCGCCCAGGCCGGCCAGCGCCGAAACTCGCGCCAAATGGAGTCCGCCACCGAACCGATGCGCTGAAACATTCTGTCCTCCCTTCCGCCGCAACCGAGGTGCCGGCGTCCCGCGTAGCACCGACGCCGGCACCTAACCGCCTCACAGCGAGTTCCCGCCGACGGAGACAAGTGCGACACGGGACGTGCGGCGGGTAGCTGAAACGGGAGGAACACCCGGCTCTGCTGCGGCTCGACGCGCGGCGGCTCTGATGCCGGCCGGACGGAGAACTTGGTATACTCAAGCTGGTGTTGGTGATCCCTGGGGTCTGTGTTCGCGCCGGGATCTCCACCCCTGTCAAAGGTGCTGGGCGCACCTGCAGGCCGAAGTGGCGGAACAGGCAGACGCGACGGTCTCAAAAACCGTTGGGCAGCGATGCCCGTGCCGGTTCGATCCCGGCCTTCGGCACCATTGAGCGCCTGGGAACGGAGATAACCAGTACAGACAGGCGGCCACGTGCGGCCGCCTGTTCTAATCTCCCGCAGGCATGTTTATCCTCACGCATGCTCGCGGAAGCGCCGAGAATACGGCACCGGGCTCCGGGGGCACCCCCGCCCGCGGCGCCGGCTGTCACTCAAAGTGTCACTCCCCAGCGCCAGGGTGCAGTTCCGGTGCGCCCATCGGCGAGCCTGAGCCACTCCTTGTCTCCGCCATGGCTCCCGGCGCTGAATGACACGCTCAGTGCCCGCCCGTTTCCTTGCCTCGGTCTCCTGTGGTACATAGCTGCCGATGACGACCGACATCGGTCGGTAGCACGCGATCGGGCCAGCGGATGGGACCGAACCGGGACAGAGGGACAAGCGGTGGCCAAACTGGAGGACCTCAAGGTTGGAGCGCTGGTGGAGGGCCTGGTGCCCGGCGCGGCGGTCACGATCCTCAGCGTGCAGCCGCACGGCTCGTCTGGCGCCACCGTGGTCTACCGCGACGAGGCGGCAGGTCGGGTGGGCGAGCAGCTCGTGTTCCGGGGCGATGAGCACCGCCTCCGGCTGGTGGAGGCC
>JBHOQW010000139.1:0-1275 GCA_042408665.1 Dehalococcoidia bacterium | reverse complement strand
CACGCGCACGGCCGGCGCGGTGCGCACCGTGGCGGTCGTCTTCACCGTGACGGTCATCTCCTTCACCTCCTCTCGGTTCTGGTCTTACGCATCCGGCTGCTCCTCGCTGCGCCAGGCGGCGAAGCGGCGGAGCGAGCCGCTACTGTCGGGCTCGCTCTCCATCAGCGGCAACTGGAGCGCAAGCTCCTCCAGCGCGCGGAACACGCGCAGCAGCAGGGCGGTGGCACCCTGGTAGGCGGTCCGAGGCACGTTGTAGTCGATACACTCGAGCTCCCCGGCCGTCAGGTCGAGCGTCACCGCCCCAGGCGGGTCGGAACCTTCAAAGGCCAGGAGGGCGGAGCGCACCTTGGCCAGCAGGCTGAGCGCGTGCCACGGCTCGGCCGATTCGTGCCGGCCGCTGAAGCCGGCCAGCGCTGCCTGCAGACAATCGTGGATCGCCCAGGCGTCCGTGCGGTCGAGGAGCAACGGTCGGGTGTCCACCGGATGCCTCCCACTGGACCGGCGGCCGGCCGCCGGTTCCATGTCGCTGCGCCCCCAGCGTAGGGCCGCGCCCGGCGGTCGTATATCACCCGAAGGGGTAGCTTCCGGGCCGCCCGCGTCCCGCGGTGGCGGGGTGAGAGCGGGCGTCCGCCTTTCGGCGCCGGGCAGCCGGTGCTACGATCGAGGCAACGCGGTGCGCCCCTGGGGCAACGGGCGCTCGCTCGTCAGGAGCCTGCCATGTACCCGGACATCATCTACCCGCGCCGCAAGTCCCGCCCGGTGCGCGTGGGCAAGGCGGTGATCGGCGGCGATGCACCGATCCTGGTGCAGAGCATGATCACCGAGGAGACGCGCAACGTGGACGCCTGCGTGGCGCAGATCATCCGCATGGCCGAGGCCGGCTGCGAGCTGGTGCGCGTCACCACCCCGACGCTCGCAGACGCGCACTGCCTGGAGGAGATCAAGAACAAGCTGGTGGCGCGCGGGTATGACATCCCCCTGGTGGCCGACGTCCACCACCAGGGCACGGAGATCGCCGTGGCCGTGGCCCAGTTCGTGGACAAGGTGCGCATCAACCCCGGCCTGTTCGTCTACCGCAAGCCGCGCGGTCGCGCCGAGGAGTACTCCCCCGCCGAGCACGCCGCCGAGCTGGAGGCCATCGAGCAGGCCCTGGCGCCGGTGATCGAGGTGTGCAAGAAGCGCGACATCGCCATGCGCATCGGCGTCAACCACGGCTCGCTCTCGGAGCGCATGCTCGTCACCTACGGCGACACGCCGCAGGGCATGGTGGAGTCG
>JBHOQW010000121.1:0-35245 GCA_042408665.1 Dehalococcoidia bacterium | reverse complement strand
GGCGGTGGGGGACGGGCTCTTCATCGCGACGGCGGCCTCCGGCGAGCCGCAGCTGGCACCACCCAGTGAGGATGGGGGCGGCGCCGTGCGGGTCGGCGCGCTGGAGGCGGCGAACGTCGACCTTGCCGACGAGATGGCGGGCGTGCTGGTCGCCCAGCGTCTCTACCAGCTGAACACTGCCTCGTTCCGCACGGCGGACGAGATGCTGCACATGGCCGCCACCCTGCCGGGCGTCACATGAGCTTCAGCGGAGGGGTGACAGGCAGCACCCGCTCCGAGACACGCGAACAGGTCGTACTCCGGGAGGCATGAAGCATGCGGGTACACAACGCCATCGCCACCGCGGTCGCGCGCACCTACACGCGCCAGGCCGCCGGCGTGCTCGACGGCCCGCCGCCGGCGCCGCGCCCGGGCGGCGGTCGGCCGCGCACCGATCGCCTCGACTTCTCTGACACGGTCGAGCAGTTCCGCCGCCTGATGGGTGCGGTCACGGAGCAGCCCGACGCGCGGCCGGAGCTGGTCGCGTCGCTGCGCGCGGCCATCCAGGGCGGCACCTACCGGGTGGACCCGCAGGCGCTGGCCGCCCGCCTGCTGACGTCCGGGGCTGGGCTATGAGCGACACCGCGGCGGTCACACCGCTGACCCTGCTGGACCTGCTGGGTGAGGAGCTGCGCTGCTGCCGGCGCATGGTGACGCTGGCCAACGTCCAGCGGGACGCCATGCTCGCCGGCGATGTCGAGACGCTGGCGCCGGCCGTGCGGGAGATGGAGGCACTGGCGGCGGTCCTCGCCCGGCTGGAGGAGGAACGGGTCGCGCAGGCGGCCACCCTCACCCCGGCCTTGGGACACCCCCCGGCGGACCCCCCAGCCTTGCCGGGGGGCTTCGGCCGGGCCTCTCCCGCGCGCGGGAGTGGGGCTGGGGGTGAGGGCAAGACCAAAGCAGAGCAAGCGCGCGTCGAGGAGCTGCGTGGGGCCCTGCGCGCGGCGCTGACCGAGCTGCGCGCGTTGAACGACACCAACGCGGCGCTGGCGCGGCGGGCGCTGGCCTCCACGGAGCAGGCGCTGCGCCTGCTGCACGCCGCCCTGCCGGCCACGTACGAGGCCAGCGGCACGCTGCGCCCCGGCCGGGCGGGGGTCGGCGTGCGGCGGAGCTGGACGGTGTGAGTTCGGTTTTCCTCCCCCGCGAGCGGGAGAGGGACGAGGGGTAAGCGATGGGCCTCTCTATTGGGCTGGATACCGCCGTGACCGGGCTGCGCGCCGCGCAGCTCGCGATCGATACCACGGCGCACAACGTGGCCAACGCCAACACGGAAGGGTACTCGCGCCAGGAGGTGCTGTTCCGGGCCATCCCGCCCGCCCAGTCCCGCTGGCGCAGCCCCGGCGTGCCGCTGCAGGACATCGGCCTGGGGGTGGATGCCAGCCGCATCCGCCGCCTGCGCGACGCCCTGCTGGACGTGCAGTACCGCGACGTGCGCCGCGGCTATGACCAGTACCAGGCGGAGGCGGCCGCCCTGCGCCGGGCGGAGACCGTGCTGAGCGAGCCCTCCGACCTCGGCCTGCAGCAGCACCTGGTGCAGTTCTTCAACACCTTCCGCGACCTGGCGGCGCAGCCGGAATCGATCGCCGCGCGTGCCGCCACCATCGAGCAGGGCGTCACCCTGAGCACGGCCTTCCAGCGCACCTATGCCCTCCTCACGGCCCAGCGCACCGACCTCGACGCGGCCGTGGACGTCAAGGTGCAGGAGATCAACGAGAAGGCACAGGAAGTTGCCGCCCTCAATCAGCAGATCCAACTCGTGACGCTGGCCGGCGGCACCCCCAACGACCTGCTCGACCGTCGTGACCTGCTGCTCGATGACCTTGCCGGCCTGGCCGGCGTCACCGTGCAGGACGGTCCGTCCGGCTCCGTCGATGTGCTGATCGGCGGCCGGAAGCTGGTGGACGGCGTGACGGCCAACGCCCTGGCCGCGGTGCCCGATCCCGGCAACAACAACTTCAAGAAGGTCGTGTGGGCGGCAGACAACACCGATGCCGGCATCACCGCCGGTGAGGTGGCGGGCATCATCCGCGCGCGCGACGTACACGTCACCGGCCTGATGACCGCGCTGGACACGCTGGCCGGGGCGCTGATCGCGGCGGTCAACGCCCGGCATCAGAGCGGCTACGGCCTGAACGGCGCCACCGGCCTGGTCTTCTTCACCGGCTCCGGCGCGGCGGACATCGCCGTCAACCCCACGCTGCAGGGCAGCCCGGAGAGCCTGGCAGCATCGGACGCGCCCAACGAACCGGGCAACCCGAACACGGCGCGGGCCATCGCCGCGGTGCAGGACGCGCTGCTCATGAACGGCGGCACCGCCACCCTGGATGACTATTACCGCGCCACGGTCGCCTCACTGGGGGTGTCCGCCTCCCAGGCCGAGGCGCAGATGAACGGCCAGGAGGCGGTGCTCAAGCACATCGACGCCGAGCGCCAGTCCGTCATGGGCGTGTCGGTGGATGAAGAGATGAGCAACCTGATCAAGTTCCAGCGTGCGTATCAAGCAGCAGCGCGCGTGATCAGCACCGTGGACGAGATGCTGGACACCCTCATCAACCGGACGTAATGCCATGCGTATCTCCGACCGCATCCTGTTTGACGGCGTGCGCGCCAACCTGCAAAGCAACCTGGAGCAGGTGGCACGGGTGGGGGAGGAGCTGGCCAGCGGCCGGCGGCTGCATGCACCCTCGGACGACCCGGTGGCCACCGCCCAGGCGCTGCGCTACCGGCGCGACCTGGGCCTCAACCGGCAGTACCTGCGCGGCGTCGACGCGGCGCGCGCCCGCCTCTCGGCCGTGGACCAGGCGTTGGGCGGGCTCACCGACACGCTGCAACGGGCGCGGGAGCTGGCCCTGCAGGCCGGCTCCGGCGTGCTGGGCACCGACCAGATGCAGGCCATCGGCGTGGAGCTGAACCAGCTCGTGCTGCACGCCGTGCAGCTCGGCAACACCAGCTTCGCCGGCCAGTTCCTGTTCGCCGGCACGAAGACCACCACCCCGCCCTTCGCGCCCACCGGCGACCCGAATGCGCCCACGTCGGTGACCTACGCGGGCAATGCCGTTGCCATCGCCCAGGACCTGGGGCAGGGGGTGCAGGTGCGGGTGGATGTGCCGGGTAACCAGGCCGTGCTGCCCGCCATCCAGGCGCTCATCCAGCTCCGCGACGCCGTCACCGCCGGCGATGCGACCACCGCCACAGGACCGGCGCTCTCAGCGCTCGACGGGGCGCTGGACACCGTGTTGCAGGTGCGCGGCAGCGTCGGGGCGCGCGTCAACCGGTTGGACGCCATCGGCAACCAGCTCACAGAGGAGCAGACCTCGCTGGAGGGACTGCGCTCTGGTCTGGAGGACATCGACGTGGCGGACACCGTCGTCCGCCTGAACGCGGCCCGCAACGTGTACGAGGCGGCGCTGGGCGCGGCGGCGCGCGCGATCCAGCCCAGCTTGCTCGATTTCCTGCGCTAGAAAGGACGGCGGCATGGCTCGACTGTCGGGCGCCGCGGCACCTGCCCCGGTGCGTGAGGCGCGACGCCTGCGCTTCGTGGCGGGGATGCCGGGGCTTGAGGAGTACCGCGACTGGACGCTCATCCCCATCGAGGACTGCCCGCTCTACTGGCTCCAGTGCGAGGCCGAGCCGGCCCTGGCTCTGCCGCTGGCCGACGCCCCGGCCGTGCTCCCGGACTACGCGTTTGAGCTGAGCACGGCGGATGTGCACGCCCTCGACCTGCGGGCGGCAGAGGAGGCGCTGGTGCTGGTGGTGCTCACCGTGCCGGCGGACGGGGGTATCATCACCGCCAACCTGTTGGCGCCGGTGGTGGTGAACGTGCGCACCTGGGCGGCCAAACAGGTGATCCTGGACGGCACGCGCTACAGCCTGCGCCACCCGCTGGGTGGGCCGAGGCACCCCGCCGCGCAGCGCGCGGCCTAGAGCCGGCGCCGGGGTGTGCCGAGCAGGGAGGCCGTGGAGGGAGCAGGGATGCTGATCCTCACCCGCAAACCGGAGCAGAGCATTCTCATCGGCGAGGACATCGTGGTCACCGTGCTGGCGGTGGAGGGCGACCGCGTCAAGCTGGGGATCCGCGCCCCGGCCCACATCACCGTGCTGCGCGAGGAGGTGCGGCGTGCGGTGCAGGGCGAAAACCGCCGTGCCGCCGCCCAGGCGCGCGACCGCGCGGCGACGGCCCAGGCGCTGGAGGCGCTGTCCCGCCCGCCGGAGCCTGCGCCGCCTCGTGGCAACGAGGCACCGTGCGCGCGGGCGCCGCAGCGGTGAGCGGCGTGCGCCGACCGGCGGGTCCGCACCCTCTAAAGCCCGGCCGGACGACTTCGAAACCCAGGGTGAATCTCTCAGGAGGTGCGATGAGGGACGGAGAAGGAACAGGGAGCGTGCTCACACCCCGCGGGCGGCGGCGGGCGCCAACAGCCGCTGGATAGAGGGAAAGGATTCCGCACCCATCACACGGCTAGGAGGCCACGGTAACCATGGGTCTGACGATCAACACCAACATCATGGCGCTCAACGCGCAACACCGGCTGGCGATGACCAGCCTGGAGCAGGCCAAGACGCTGGAGAAGCTGTCCAGCGGCCTGCGCATCAACCGTGCGGCCGACGACGCGGCCGGACTGGCGGTGTCCGAGAAGCTGCGCAGCCAGATCCGCGGCACCAACCAGGCCATGCGCAACGCCCAGGACGGTATCTCCATGATCCAGACGGCCGAGGGCGCGCTGGAGGAAGTGCACTCCATGCTCCAGCGCATGCGCGAGCTGGCCGTCCAGGCGGCGAACGACACCTACTCCAACGACGACCGCAAGGCGATCGATAACGAGCTGCAGGCGCTGAAGACGGAGATCAACGCCATCTCCACGCGCACCAAGTTCAACGGCAAGGCCCTGCTCACCGGCGCCCTCTCCACCCAGCTCGACAGCACCAGCCAGGTGCGCTCCGGCCTGGTCGTCCAGCCCGGGACGAACACGTCCGTCACGGCGGTGGACGTGAGCGGCGCCCAGGCGGGCAAAACCTTCACCCTGACGGACACCGGTACGGCGCTGCGCCTGTCCGACGGCACGACCTCGCAGGATATCGCCTACGCGAGCATCGCCGTAGCGGCGAACGGCTCCACGGTGCTGGACTTCAACCAGCTCGGTGTCAAGATCACGGTGTCCAGCGTCACCGGCGAGACGGGCGCCAACGTGGCCGCGGGTCTGAACACGAAGACCGTCGTGACGGCCACGGGCAGCTCGAGCGCCAACTTCCAGATCGGCGCCGGCGCCGGCGGCGTCTCCACGGGCGATGCCATCCAGGTGGCCTTCGCCAAGGTG
The DNA here is from genome assembly GCA_042408665.1 of Dehalococcoidia bacterium. Classification (GTDB taxonomy): domain Bacteria; phylum Chloroflexota; class Dehalococcoidia; order CAUJGQ01; family CAUJGQ01; genus CAUJGQ01. The sequence continues at coordinate 29,894 of JBHOQW010000121.1, read as the reverse complement.
GATACTTCGGCCTCCGGCCTCAACCTGGACAGCGCGCTGTCCCAGTTCAGCACCGCCGTCAACGGCGGCACCTTCACCGCGGCCGATGCCGAGCAGCTCATCAACGCTCTCGACAGCGCGATCACGACGGTGAACGACCGGCGCGGCACGCTGGGCGCGGCCCAGAACCGCTTGGAGCACACCGTGAACTCGCTGTCGGTGGCGGTGGAGAACCTGAGCGCCTCTGAGAGCCGCATCCGCGACACGGACGTGGCCCAGGAGACCTCCAACATGGTGCGCGCCCAGATCCTCACGCAGGCGGGCACCGCCGTGCTGGCGCAGGCCAATCAGGTGCCGCAGAGCGCGCTGGCCCTGCTGCGGGGCTAACCGGAGTGGACGAGGGGGGTGGGGGCCCGACGGACGAGTGGTGGCCCTCACCCCCCGCCCTGACGGGCGACCCCCTCTCCCCTGGCTCGCCGGGGGAGAGGGGGTATGGAGCTATGCCGGCAGAGACCCTCTCCCGCTTGCGGGAGAGGGTGGTCCAGCGCAGCCGGACCGGGTGAGGGCCGGAGCGGCTGAGTGGGGGGCCACTGCCCTGGCCCGCCGGGCCGGGGCATACTCCAGGAGGCGGTGGTGATGGTCAGCGGTGTGGGCGGGCAGCAGCCCATCATGTTCTCCGGTCTGGCCTCCGGCATCGACACGGCCGGCATTATCCAGAAGCTGCTGGACGCCCAGAAGGGGCTGCTCCAGGCCGCTCAGGAGCGACAGGCGGCCAGCGAGCAACGTGCCTCCGCCCTGCGCGACGTCAAGACCCGCCTCACCAACCTTTACAACCAGATCAAGAACTTCATCGACCCTGGCTACCTGCAGGGCAAGAAGGCGGTGGTCACCCCCGGCGGCAGCAGCGCCAGCGTGGCCGTCAGCGCCGGCAGCAGCGCCGCCACGGGCACCTTCACCGTCACCGTGCAGCAGATGGCCACGGCCACGCGCGTAAGCAGCCCCACGGCGCTGGGCGCCGCCATCAACCCGGCGGCCTTGCTCAAGGACGCCAACCTGGCCACGCCGGTGACGGCCGGCACCTTCACCGTGAACGGCGTGACCATCAGCGTGGACCCGACGGTGGACACGCTGAACGCCGTCATGCAGCGCATCCAGAACGCCGTGCCCGGCATCACCGTCTCCTTGGTGTCGGACCCCGACGGGCGCCCCAACCGGCTGCAGCTCTCGCACCCCAGCGGGGTGACGCTGGGCGCCGGCTCGGACACGAGCAACTTCCTCAGCGCGGTGAAGCTGCTCGCCTCCCCGGCCGGCACCACGCGCACCAGCACCGGCAACCTGGGCGTGGTGCGCGCCGGTGACCTGTTGTCCACCGCCATGCCCACGCTGGCCACGAGCGGCACCTTCAAGATCAACGGCGTGTCCATCAGCTACGACGCCACCAAGGATAGCCTTACCGCCGTGCTCAACCGCATCAACGCCTCCGCCGCGGGCGTCATCGCCAGCTACGACGTTGCTACGGACAAGGTGACGATCATTGCCAAGAAGACGGGCGGCACGGCTATCACGTTCGAGGACGTGAGCGGCAACTTTCTGAACACCATTGGAGTGCTCACAGCCACGCAGACATTGGGGAAAAATGCCCAGATCGTGGTGGATGCGGGCAACGGTCCGGTGACGTACTACAGCACCTCAAACACCGTGACCGATGCCGTGCCCGGTGTGGCCATCACCCTCCTGCGCGAAAGCGCCACGGCCGATACCGTGACCGTCTCGCAAGACGTGGACGGCGCCGTCAGCCGCATGAAGGACTTTATCACCCAGTTCAACAGCACGCTGGACTTCATCAACCAGCAGATGAAGTTCAACACCGATAACCCTCTGCTCTCCAATGGTCCCCTGGCCGGTGACGTGGGCCTGATGCGCATCGCCAGCGCCCTGCGCACGATGATCACCGCGCGCATCGACGGCGTGAGCGGCGGCAAGACCATGCTGGCGGACCTGGGCATCAGTTTCGGCGCCGTGGGGTCGGCGGTCGGGACCACGAACGCCCTCACCATGGACGAGGCCAAGTTCCGGGCGGCGCTGGAGGCCGACCCCGCCGGCGTGGCCAACGTGCTGGCCGCCTTTCAGGCCTCGGCCACCCTGCAACCGGGTGGCACCGGCAGCGTGGCCTCCGTCAACGGCACGCCCACGGCGGTGCGCAAGCCGGGCACCTACACCGTGACTACCACCGACAACGGCAACGGCACCGCCAAGGTGACGGCGACGTTCAAGCCAGCGGACGGCGGCCCGAGCGTGGACACGGTGGTCGACCAGGTTGCTCCCGGCAGCACCCTTACCGGTCTGATCTCGGGTCTCACCGTGACCCTCAAGCCCACGATCCAGGCCGGCACGGACACCATCACCGTTACCACGCCGGTGCGCGGCATCGCGGCTAAGTTCGAGCAGTACCTGGACCCGCTGGTGCGCGTCGACGGGCTCATGGATCACCGCCTGGACGAGGCCGATCAGGAGACCAAGCGCATCAAGGACAATATCACCCGTATCAACGAGCGGCTGGACCAGGAGCGCCAGCAGCTCCAGGAAAAGTTCGCGCGCATGGAGACGGCCATTGCCCAGCTCCAAGCCCAGCGCTCCTCACTGAGCGCGCTGGCGATGCTGGGCGCGGGCTTCCCATAGAGGCTCCGCGGACGGCCCTCAGCCGTATCCGGAACGCCCCCGATAGAGGGCGCCGCCCGATGCGCCGATACCCACCGTGACAACCAACGGTGCAGCGAAGGACGACATGATGAGGCCGAACCCGTACCAGCAGTACCAGACCACGCAGATCCAGACCGCCAGCACCGGCGAGTTGGTGCTCCTGCTCTATGACGGCGCGGTCCGTTTCCTCACCCGCGCCCAGGCGGCGCTGACCGAGCGGCGCCTTGAGGACGCCGGCGCGGACCTCGTGCGCGCGCAAGAGATCGTGCTGGAACTGCTGGCCGGGCTGGACCTGGAGCGCGGCGGCACGTTGGCCGCCAACCTACGCGACCTGTACCTGTTCATCTACAAAACGCTCGTGGAGGCCAACCTGCGCAAGGATGCGTCCAAGATCGCCACAGCCCTGCGGCTGCTGGAACCGGTGCGGACGGCATGGCAGAGCGTGGTGCGGGGCGAGCCGGAGACGGTGGCCCAGCCGGTGCGGGGAGGGGTGGTGGCATGACGGACCTGGGCACCCTGCGGCAGCACCAGCTCCTCACCCGTCTGCTGGGCCTGGCCCGACAACAGGGCGAGGCCCTGCGCCGGGACCGACTGGACGAGTTCCTGGCCCTCATGGACGTGCGCGAGCAACTGATCACCGAGCTGGTGGCTATCGAGCGCGAACCGCCGCCCGCCAACGTGCTGCTACTACCGACCATTCAACCCACTACCGCCGACCCAGACGTGCGGGCGGCGATGCGCGGGCTCGTGCGCAGCATCCTGGACCAGGACGACGCCAACAAGCAGGCGCTGCGGGCACAGATGGGGGCCCTGCGCGACGCGCTGGCCCGGCTGGGTCGCGGCGCCGTGGCCGGGCGCGGCTACGCCGCCGCGCTCTCCCGGCCGCGGGCCGGCTCGGCCCTGGACCAGCAATGCTGAACGCGCGTGCACGCGAGCGGTGAGGATCCCGTGAGGCAACGAGGCGCGATTCCCGCCTTCTTCCTCTCACTGAGCGCCTTTCTCGCCATCGGCGGTGGGTTGCTCGTGCTGCTCGCCCCGCAGACCGGGGTGCCGCCGTCTTGGGCAACGCCCACGGTGACGGCGGCGCCCACTGCTGACACCCCCCCCGCGCCCTCCCGGCCCGCCGAAGCAGAGTACACGCTCGTCGAGAACCTGCCCGCCATTCCCCGGCCGGAGCTGCCCACACGCCTCGTGATCCCCGCCATCGCCCTAGACGCGCGCGTGGTGGAGGTGGGGATCGTGATCGAGGACGGCAAGCCGGTCTGGGAGACGGCAGCCTTCGCCGTGGGCTATCACCGCGGCACCGCCCTGCCGGGCGAAAAGGGCAACACGGTGATGGCGGGCCACATCAGCAGCCCCGTGAGCCACAAGGGCGACGTGTTCCGGCGCCTGCCGGAGCTGCGCATCGGCGACCGCGTGGAGGTGTACACGGCAGCGCGCCGTGTGACCTACGAGGTGATGGAGATCCGCGTTGTCAGTCCCACCGCCGTTGAAGTCATGGACCCGACGCCGGATGCCACCCTTACCCTGATCACCTGCTATCCGGATCGGGTCTACACCCAGCGGCTGGTGGTGGTAGCCAAGCTGGTGCCGCCGGCCTAGCGATCCGTTCCGGCCGCCGACCGGCCGGTCTTGTGCCGCGTTCGGCCGCGTGCTACCAATGAACGACTGGGAGGTTCTGGCTGCATGCGCATTGAAGCGGCTTACGTCCCGACGGCAGCGCCCCTCGCTCCTCGCCGTGCCAAGGCGGACCCGGCGCGGCCGCAACCGCCGGCCCCATCCCGCATGGACGCGGTGCAGCTCAGCGCAGCGGCGGCGCACATGCGGCGTCTGGAGCGGGCGGCCCAGCACGCCCCAGACACGCGGGCTGAGCGGGTGGCCGAGCTAAAGGCCCTGGTGCAGGCCGGTGCCTATCAGGTGGACCATACCGCCTTGGCCGAACGGCTGCTCGGCGCGCTCTAGCCTCTTCGTGGTGGACGCGTCGGCTCGCGGCTCGCGTGGGTGGGGGCGCAATCGCGACGGATTCTAACCTCGTCAAAGCGGCGCGTCCCACCGGTTCGGAGCAACGGTGTATACTGGGCCCTGCCTCGCCGTATGCGCGGAGGTGCCCCATGGCGTGGTTTGTGCCCCACCTGTTCCGCGGCCGCCCGAGCGATGCCGCGGCCACACCCGTGCCCAGTGCCTCCCCCGCGCCGGCGGACTTCGACCGACTGCTCGAGACGCTTCGCCTCCTGCGCATCGCCGTCCCCTGTGCCGGCTGCGGCAAGGCGCACGAGATGACCGGCGCGGAACTCGTGGCCCGTCAGCTCATCCAGGGTGCGGCCGGAATTTCCGAGGAATGCGATGCGGGCGTGGCGCTCAGGTCCATCCTTCCGGTGGAGGAGGTGATGGCCTGCGATGGCGACGTCGCGCGTCTCCGCGCCCGTCTCGAGCAGCGCGGCCTGCACTGCAGCGACGCGGACGCCGCACCAGCGCTCACCGGGCGGCGGGAGGGGCATCACCTGCTGCTCGCGCACTGAGCGCCGGGGCCGCCCCCGATTCGCGCTGCACCGCGGCAAAACCCATCGTGTACAGGCGGAAGTAGTGGCCGCGGCGGGCCAGCAGCTCGGCGTGGGTGCCCTGCTCCACGATGCGCCCCTGGTCTAGCACCACGATGCGGTTGGCGCCCGTGACCGTGGCCAGGCGGTGGGCGATCACGAAGGCCGTGCGCCCCGTCAGCAGCCGGCGTAGCCCCCGCTGGATCACCTGCTCCGTGGCCGCGTCGATGCTGGCCGTCGCCTCGTCCAGCACCAAGATGCGCGGGTCGGTGAGCAGGGCGCGGGCGAAGGCGATGAGCTGGCGCTGGCCGGGCGAGAGGTTCACTCCCCGCTCCTGCACCGGGGTGTCGTAGCCCTGCTCCAGGCGCAGGATCAGCTCGTGCGCACCTACAGCCTCGGCGGCGGCCTGCACCTCCTCGTCGGTGGCCTCCGGCTTGCCGTAGGCGATGTTGTCGCGCACGGTGCCGCTGAACAGCACCGGCTCCTGCAGCACCACCCCGATCTGCCGCCGCAGGGAGGCGAGCGTCACGTCGCGGATGTCGTGCCCGTCGATGAGGATGTGGCCGCCGCGCACGTCGTAGAAGCGGCTGAGCAGGCTGACCAGCGTGCTCTTGCCGGCGCCGGTGGGGCCGACCAGCGCCACGGTCTCGCCGGGGCGCACGTGCAGGCAGATATCGCGCAGCACCGGCACGCCGGGGATGTACCAGTAGTCCACGTGCTCGAACGTCACCGCGCCGCGCACGGGCGGTAGGACGATTGCATCGGGCTTCTCCACGATCTCCGGCCGCGTGTCCAGGATTTCGAAGATCCGCTCACCGGCCACGGTGGCGCGCTGCAGGTTGGAGTACTGCTGGGTGAGGTCGCGGATCGGGTCGAAGAAGTTGTTGATGTAGATGGTGAAGGCCACCAGCGAGCCCACCGCCAGCGCGCCGTGCAGCACCATGGCGCCGCCCGCGATCACCACGAAGGCGGCGGCGGCCGCGGCCACCAACTCCACCAGCGGCAGCAGGGCGGCGGACACGCGCCCCGCCTCCAGGTTGACCTCCAGGTTCTGTCGGTTGATCTCGTCGAACCGGCGGAGGTTGCGCGCCTCGCGCGAGAGGCTCTGGATCACCCGCACGCCGGCGACGTTCTCTTGCAGGGTGGCGTTGACCACGGAGATGGCGGCGCGCGTCTTCCGGAAGGAGCGGCGCGCGTACACCTGCCAGGCGCGCATGATGGCGGCCATCACCGGCAGGACGGCGCAGGTGATGAGCGCCAGCCGCGCGTTGAGCAGGAACAGCGTCACCAGGATGCCGGCCAGGGTGAGCGCGTTGCCGAGGATGGCGAGGATGCCGGAGCTGAGCAGGTTCTGCAGCACGGCGACATCGTTCTGAATGCGCGCCATGATGCGGCCCGTCTCGTTGCGGTCGAAGAAGCTGAGCGAGAGCGTCTGCAGGTGCGCGAACATGCGGCTGGCCAGCTCGTAGAGCACGTGCTGGCCCACATACGTCATGTGGTAGACCTGCTGGTACTGTGCCAGCCAGGCGATGGCCGCCACCGCCAGGTAGATGCCCGTCATCACCAGCAGGCCCCGCCCGTCTCGCGCCAGGATGAAGTGGTCGATGGCGACCTTGAGCAGGTATGGCTGGGCGATACTGGCCACGGTGTACACGGTCATCAGGGCGAGCGCCAGCCATAGGCGGGCGCGGAAGGGGGCGAGGTATGCCCACATGCGCCGGTAGAGGCGGGGGTCGAAGGCTTTGCCGAAGTCCTCCTCGTCCAGCGCCAGGTCGGAGCGGGCCAGGGTGCCCCGACCCATGCCCAGGCCCATGCCCCCGAAGGGGCCGCCCATACGGCCGCCGTGGAAGGCGCCTCCGCCCAGCCCGAAGCTCATGCGCTGCCTCCCCCGCCGGCCGGCACCGCCGCTGCAGCCCTCCCCTCCCATGCCTCCTGGTCGCGGAACTGGAGGTCGTAGATGGAGCGGTAGGGGCCGGGGACGCGGCTTAGCTCCGCGTGGGTACCGCGCTGGACGATGCGGCCGCGCTCCAGTACCAGGATCTGGTCGGCGTCGCGCACGGTGCGCAGACGGTGGGCGATCACAAACGTCGTACGGCCGCGCATCACCTCGCGCAACGCCTGCTGGATCAGATACTCCGTCTCCATGTCCACGGATGACGTCGAGTCGTCGAGCACCAGCACGCGCGGATCCATGAGCAGGGTGCGGGCGATGGCGATGCGCTGCTTCTGGCCGCCGGAGAGCGTCACCCCGCGCTCACCCACCCAGGTCTGGTAGCCGTCGGGCAGGCTCATGATGAAGTCGTGGATACGGGCCGCCTTGGCGGCGGCGATGACCTCCTCGTCGGTGGCCTCCGGTTTGCCGTAGGCGATGTTGTCGCGGATGGTGGCGCTGAAGAGGAATACGTCCTGCAGGACCACACCCACCGTGCGGCGCAGGGAGGCGAGCGTCACGTCGCGGATATCCACGCCGTCGATGGTGATGCGGCCGGCGGTGACGTCGTAGAAGCGGGCGAGCAGGTTGAGCACCGTGCTCTTGCCGCTGCCGGTGGCGCCCAGCAGGGCCACCACCTGGCCGGGCGGGGCGTCGATGTCGATGTCGTGCACCACGGGCCGCAGGGCGGCCCCGGCACCGCCCGGGGTGCCGTAGGCGAAGGAGACGCGCTCGTAGCGCACGTGCCCGCGCACGTCGCGCAGCTCCACGGCCCCCGGCTTTTCCGTGACCTCGGACTGGGCGTCCAGGATCTCGAAGATGCGCTCGCCGGCGGAGGAGGCGCGGGCCATGAGGTTGCTGATGAACCCCAGCATGCGCACGGGCGCGGCCAGTTGCACGCGGTACTGGAGGAAGGCCACCAGCACCCCCAGGGTGATCTGCTGCGCCATCACGGCGAAGCCGCCGGCCAGCAGCAGGGCGGCGGTGGCGGCGTTGAGCAGGAAGAGCATGAACGGCTGGTTGAAGGCGGTGATGCGTGAGGCTTCCAGGTTCTTCTCCCGCACGGCCCAGTTGGCGCGCTGGAACTTGGCGTGCTCGCGCTCCTCCTGGGCGAAGGCCTTCACCACGCGCACGCCGGTGAGGTTCTCCTGCAGGACGGCGGTGTACTCCCCCATCTTCTGCTGCACGGCCAGGGAGAGGGGGCGCACGCGGCGGCTGACCACCACCGCGCGCAGGGCCACCAGCGGCATGCTCACCAGCATGAGCAGGGCCAGCAGCACGTGCGCACGCAGCATGAGCGCCAGCACCACCACGAACAGGACGCAGGTGTAGGTGGCGCGCAGCAGGCCCATGCTGAGGAACTGGCGGGCCACGTCCACGTCCGTGGTGGCGCGGGACATGAGCTGCCCGGTCTGGGCGCGGTCGTGGAAGGAGAACGAGAGGCGCTGGATGCGGTCGTACAGCTCGTTGCGGAGCTGGTAGGCCACGCGCTGGGAGAGCACCTCGGCCAGGTAGCTCTGCCCGTAGGCGAACAACCCGCGCGCCGCGGCGGCGACGACGATCAGCCCGGCGTACAGGGCCAGGCGCGTCGTGCTGCCGTGGGGCACCCCACGCGCGTCGAGGGCGATGCCCCGGTCGATCACCAGCTCCACTAGCTTCGGCACCACCACCGTGAAGGCCACCGCGCCGAGCAGGCACAGGTAGGCCAGCACCACCACCCACCAGGAGCGGCGCAGGCGCGCCAACAGGCGGAGGATGATCGACCACTGCGTCCGAGGCACCGACGGCTGCGGCCGCTGCACGCCCCAAGTCTAACGTGTACGTCAACGTTTGTCAAAGCTGTGCTAAATCGTGAAGCACGGCTAACGCACTGGTCGCTCAGGCCAGCCAGGCGGCCAGCTCCGCCAGGGTGGCGAACTCCGCCAGGGGGTGGGCGTTACCGGCCGGGGCCTCGTGCAGGCGGTTGATCCAGGCGGTGGCGATGCCGAGCGCGGCGGCCGGTGCGATGTCGTGGAAGTAGCTCTGGGCGGCGTGCAGCCAGCGGGCATCGCCGATGCGCGCGCGGGCGGCGAGGAAATGCCCCGGTGCCGGCTTGTACGAGCGCACCTGCTGCGCGGTGACGATCAGCTCGAACGGCACTGCCAGGTGATGGCGGGTGCCGGCCAGCAGGTCGTCGTCCACGTTGGAGAGGATGCCCAAGCGGTAGCCGGCGCCCGCCAGGCGTTGCAGGGCGGGGTTGGTGTCCGGAAACAGCGGCCAGTCCGGCAGGCTCTCCGCCAGGTAACGAGCGCGTGCCTCGCTCAGCGGCCAACCGAGGCGCTCGGCCGCCCGCCGGGCGGTCTCGGCCAGCACCTCGCGATAGGGGCGAAAGTCCTCTGCCTCCACCACCGGTTCCAGCTCGTGGTAGGCGGCCAGCAAGGCGTCGAGGTCCACCTCCACGCCGTCGGCGGTGGCCATGGCGCGGAAGGCGGCGCGGATGCCGCGGTTCCAGTCCACCAGCGTGCCGTAGCAATCGAAGGTAACGACGTCAAACGACCGGTTCATCGCGGTCTCCCTGGCTTGAGACCTCGGCATCGGGCATGCGTGGTTCACGTGGCGCCGGCGTCATCCAACAGCCGGTCTGCGATCTGAACGCGGCCCGTGAGTGTGCGGTGCACGGGACAGCGGGCGGCGATCTCGGTCAGGCGCGCGCGCTGCTCCTCAGTGAGCGGACCGACCAGCGTGATCTCTCGCTCGATGCGATCGATGCGGGCAGAAGGGTCGTCGCAGTTGACGCAATCGTCCGCGTGGACGCGGTGATGGCGTAGGTGCACCACGACATCCTCCAGCGGCCAGCCCTTCCGGTGGGCGTACATCCGGAGCGTCATCGCCGTGCAGGCGCCCAGCGCCCACAGCAACAGCTCGTAGGGCGTGGGGCCGAGGTCGTCACCGTCGGCCTCCTCCGGCTCGTCGGCGTAGAAGGCGTGGGTGCGGGCGATCAGGGTTTGCGTGTAGGCGTAGGCGGGCAGGGAGCGGACGTCGGCGTTTGTCATCGCACACCCTCTTGCTATGATGACGGGCGATAAGGTGCCGAGCACCGAGGCACTGCCTCCTGCTCGGCCCATGCTGCCCAGGAGCCGGAGGCATGGCGGTGCTGGCCGATCGCACCCGCATCTTCACTGAATCCGTAATTCGGGAGATGACGCGGATCGCGCTCCAGCACGGCGCCATCAACCTTGCCCAGGGCTTCCCGGATTTTCCCGCGCCGGAGGCGATCAAGGAAGCGGCGGTGGCCGCCATCCGCGCCGACCACAACCAGTACGCCATCACCTGGGGGAGCAAGAGCCTGCGCGACGCCATTGCTGCCAAGACGCTGCGCTTTGCCGGCTACGCCCCCGACCCGGAGCGCGAGATCACCGTGGCCTGCGGCGCCACCGAGAGTATGATGGCGGCCATGCTGGCGGTGGTGAACCCAGGCGACGAGGTGATCGTTTTCGAGCCGTTCTACGAGAACTACGTGCCCGACGCCGCCCTCTCCGGTGCCAAGTTGGTGTTCGTGCCGCTGGAGGAGCCGGACTTCCGCTTCGATCCCGACCGCCTGCGCGCCGCCTTCTCGCCGCGCACAAAGGCGATCATCGTCAACACGCCCCACAACCCTACCGGCAAGGTGTTCACGCGCGAAGAACTGATGCTCATCGGTGAGCTGTGCCAGGAGTTCGATGCCCTGATCATCACCGATGAGATCTACGAGCACATCCTTTACGACGGCCACGTGCACGTCTCGCCCGCCACGCTGCCAGGGCTGCGGGAGCGGACGATCACCATCAGCGGCATCTCTAAGACCTTCTCCGTCACCGGCTGGCGCATCGGCTACCTCATTGCCCCGCCGGACCTGACCGACGCCATCCGCAAGGTGCACGATTTTCTCACGGTGGGCGCGCCGGCGCCGCTGCAGGAGGCGGCGGCGGTGGCCCTGGGCTTCCCGGACAGCTTCTATGCGGAGCTGGCGGCCGCCTACGCCGCCCGGCGCGAGGTGCTGCTCTCCGCCCTGGAGGAGATCGGCTTTCGCGTCTTCCGGCCGCAGGGCGCCTACTACATCATGGCGGACATCACCCCGTTCGGTGCCACGGACGACGTGGCCTTCAGCCGCTACCTCACGGCGGAGATCGGCGTGGCGCCGGTGCCGGGCAGCAGCTTCTACCAGAACCAGGAGCTGGGCCGCACCAAGGTCCGTTTCACCTTCTGCAAGAAGCTGGAGACGCTGCAGGAGGCGGCGGCGCGCCTGCGAAAGCTGCGCGTGCGGGTGTAGGAGGACCGCCGGTTACGGCCTGTCATCCGGGCGCGCGGCGGCGAGGGCGGTGCGTGCCTGCCAAAGCGTGAACGGCCACGCCAGCTCCTGCTTGCCGATGCGGGCGACCGGCACCCGCTCGCCGTAGCGCGCGGCCAGCTCCGGCCGCTCGTCCACGTTCACCGTGGTGATGCGCACGTCCTGGCCGCGCCCGGCCTGGCGCAGCAGGTCCAGCGCCGCCTCGCACAGGTGGCAGCCGGGTCGCGTGTAGAGGGTGATGCGCACCGGTGGTCGCCTTCCGCGTGTCGTATCCTTGCCCCTGCGGTGCAGCGTCGGTCACCAGCGTGTGGGCGACCCCACACCCCGACGCTGCCACGCCGTGCGTGCTTGAGGCGGCGGCGCACCTACGCGCCGCGAAAATCAGGCGGCCGCTCGGGCGTCCGCTGCGCGGGTGCCGGTGGAACCGCGTCACCGGGCCGATACTCCGGCGGCGTCATCGCCGCGGTCGTCGGTGGAGGACTTGCCGGAGGCGGTTGTTCGCCGGAGGACGCGCCGCGTGGTGGCTCCGGCTTCTCCTCCTGGGTGGCCTTTCGGAACTCGCGAATTCCCTGGCCCAGCTCTTTGCCCAGGGTCGCCAGCCGGCTGCCGCCGAACAGGACGAGCACGATCACCAGCACCAGCAGCAACTCCGGTGCGCCCAGCCCGCCGATGCCCGCCAGAACCATGACTCACCTGCCTCCATCGGCCGGTCAGCTCGCCGGACAGTGAACTCCTTATGATTTTATGACGCCCCTCACCGCCGTGCACGGCGGTTGGTCCACGGTACTATTCCGATGAGCACGTCAGGAGGATGCGATGGGCTCCCCAGGTCATCCCAATGCACATCCTCGTCTGCATCAGTTGGAGTCGTGGTTGGAATGGGCGGACCGTGGCGTGTACCTCGCGGTGGCCGTGCTGTTTCTGATCGCGGCGCTGGCCATGGGTGGGTACGCGGTTGTGACGTTTGTCCGCACCGCGCGCCATGAGTTTCCCCTGCAGCTCATTACGTTCATTAACGACCTGCTTCTTGTCTTGATCATCCTGGAGGTACTGGGGACGGTACGCAGCTATCTGGCTACCGGGACGACGTCGCTGCGCCCCTTCCTGTATATCGGCATCATCTCCGCCACGCGCCGCATCCTGGCTATTGGGGCCCAGACCACCCTCGGTGAAGTGCACAGCGAGGCGGCCTTTCGTCACCTGATGATCGACCTGGCCGTCAATGGCGCGGTGGTACTGGCCCTCGCCTCGGCCCTGTTTCTATTTGGCCGCCATCAGCCCGTTTCCGCGAGTGACCAGGAAGGGAGCGCCGAGCCGAATGAGGGACCGCGCTGGCGATAACCGTCATCTACGGTGGTGAGGGAGGAGCATGCTCGAGCACATGTTCCATTTGCAGCTTCCCGTGTTGGAAAAGGTGCTCAGGTCGGTCCTGGTCTACTTGTTCTTGGTGATTTCCTTTCGGTTGGCGGGAAAGCGAGAGCTCGCCCAGATGACCACATTTGACCTGGTGGTCATTTTGACGATCTCCAATGTGCTGCAGAACGCGGCGATCGGCGATGATAATACCGTGCTCGGTGGAGTTATCGGTGCCACGAGTATGCTGGTGGTGAACTATCTCTTGGTGCGGTTTCTGTTTCGCCATCCCCGTGTGGAGCAGTTGCTCGAAGGAGAGCCGGAGGTGCTCATCCGGGACGGACGGGTGGTGCCCGAGGTGCTTGCGCGGGAGCTGATCACCGAGCCGGAGCTGTTAGCCGCCATTCGTCGTCAGGGGGTGGCGGAAATCGCGGACGTGGCGCTGGCGGTGCTGGAGACCAACGGCACGATCTCGGTGGTGCCGAAACGGCCGACGCCGGAGGAAGCGTTTGAACAGCGGGTGGAGACGGCCATGGCGCGGCTGGAGGCGGCGGTGTCCCGTCTGGAGCGTCAGGTGCAGGGAATGCGGTGGGAGATGGGCGATGGGTAAGGCCTGGCGGGAGATGTTGTTCCCCTACCCGGGAAAGCGTTCGACTGCCTGGCGGAACTCGCCGGGCAGCAGGTGCAGGAGCAGGGGCAGGCCCTGCAAGAACACGGGGGTGAGCAGCGAGCCGTCCATGGCGCGTGTGATCGCCTCCACGCGGTAGCCGGCGAAGAGGAACAACAACCCTTCTACGAGCACGAACCCCTTCACCAGGCCGACGAGCAGCCCGCCGATGTGGTCTAGGGGGCCGAGCATGAGCAGCGCCGCCGTGCGCTTGAGCAGCACCGCCGCGATCTGGCCGGCCAGCAGCACCGCTCCGAAGAGCGCCAGAAAGGCGGCGATATTGGCCGCGGTAGCGCGGTCGGTGAAGATGGCGAAGTCCGCCGCGAGCTGTTTGTAGAGCTGGCCGGCGACAAGCACGCCCAGCACGGCGGCGATGAGCGTCACCGTCTCGCGCAGGATGCCGGCGCTCAAACCGGCGAGCGCGAACCAGGCCAGCACCGCGAGGATGAAGATGTCAAGCCAGTTCATGCCATCCGCGCGAGAAGATAGGCGATGGGTGCTGAGCGACGATGATGCGCGAGGCGAAACCGCACTCCGCCCTACGGATCGCGTTTCACTCACCGCCGCGCAGTGCGGTGCGCAGCACTTGGTCCATCTCGTCCACGAAGACAAAGCGGAGCTCCCGGCGCACGGCCGCCGGCACCTCGGCTAGGTCTTTGCGGTTCCCGGCCGGGAGCACAAAGGTCTTAATCCCGGCGCGGTGGGCGGCTAGCACCTTTTCCTTCAGCCCGCCCACCGGCAGCACGCGCCCGCGCAGCGTGATCTCCCCGGTCATGGCCACGTCGCAGGCCACCGGCCGGCGCAGCAGGGCCGAGATTAAGGCGGTGGCGATCGTGATCCCGGCTGAAGGGCCTTCCTTGGGCACGGCGCCCGCGGGCACGTGCACGTGCACGTCGTGCGTCTCAAACACCTCCGGGCGGATGGCCAGCGCGGCGGCGCGGGAGCGGGCGTAGGAGAGCGCCGCCTGCGCCGACTCGCGCATCACCTCACCGAGCTGGCCGGTAAGCAGCAGCCGGCCCTTGCCGGGCAAGAGCGTTACCTCCACGCCCAGCACGTCGCCCCCCATCTCCGTCCAGGTGACGCCCGTCGCCACTCCCACCTCGTCGCGCTCCTCCGCCCGGCCCCAGCAAAACTTCGGCGGTCCCAGATAGCGCGTCAGGCTGCCGGCCGTGACGTGCACCGGCCCCGTGTCACCCCCTTCGGCGACCCGCCGTGCCACCTTACGACAGACGGCACCGATCTCCCGTTCCAGGTTGCGCACCCCGGCCTCGCGCGTGTACGCGCGGATCATGCGGCGCAGCGCCCCATCGGAGAAGCTCAAGCGCTCACCGTCCAGGCCGTGCTCGGCCAGTTGCCGTGGCACAAGGAACTGGCGGGCGATGCCCAGCTTCTCTTCCTCGGTGTAGCCGACCAGCTCGATCACCTCCAGGCGGTCGCGCAGGGCCGGACTCACCGTGTCCAGGCGGTTGGCGGTGGCGATGAACAGCACCTTGGACAGGTCATAGGGGATGTCCAGGTAGTGGTCGGCAAAGGCGTGGTTCTGCTCCGGGTCGAGCGCCTCCAGCAGGGCCGCCGCCGGGTCGCCGCGCACGTCGGCGCCCATCTTGTCGATCTCGTCCAGCATGAACACGGGGTTGATGGTTCCCGCCTGGCGCATGGCGTGCAGGATGCGGCCGGGCATGGCGCCGACGTAGGTGCGACGGTGGCCGCGGATCTCCGCCTCATCGCGCACGCCGCCCAGCGCTACCCGCACGAAGCTGCGCCCCAGCGCCTCGGCGATGGCCCGGCCCAGCGAGGTCTTGCCCACTCCCGGTGGGCCGAGAAAGCAGAGGATGGGGGAGCGGCGGCTGCCCTCCGCCGCCAGCTTGCGCACCGCCATGAACTCCAGGATGCGCTCTTTCACCCTGGCCAGGGCGTAGTGGTTGGCATCAAGCACCGCGCGGGCATGGGCCAGGTCGGCGTTGTCCGTGGAGGCGCGGCTCCAGGGCAGGGTGAGCAGCCAGTCCAGATAGGCGCGTACCACGCTGGTCTCCGGCGCGGCCGGCGGCATCGTCTCCAAACGGCGGATCTCCTCCTCCGCCCGCGCGCCGGCGTGCGGCGGCAAACCGGCCGCCGCCACCCGCTCGCGCAGGGCGGTCACCTCGCGCTGGAGCGGGTCACCCTCGCCCAGCTCGCGCTGGATGGCCTTCATCTGCTCGCGCAGGAAGAACTCGCGCTGCGAGCGGTCTACCTCTTCTTGCACTTGCGAGTGGATCTTCGATTGCAGCTCCAGCACGTCCAGTTCCCGCGCCAGCAGCACGTGCACCCGCCGCAGGCGCTCGATGGGGTCTACGGTGGTGAGGATCGCCTCGGCTTCACCGTCGTCCAGCTCTAGCGAGGCGGCAATAAAATCGGCCAGCCAGCCGGGCCGGTCGATGTTCAGCGCCACGACGTAGGCGTCGTCCGGTAGCGTGGGGGAGAGCCGCACGCAGCGCTCGAACAGGGCCAGCACGGCGCGGCGTAGCGCCTCTCCGGCCAGGGTGGCGCGGGCGGGCTCGCGCACCGGGGTGACGCGCACGCGGTAGAACGGTTCGGCGCCGGTGATCGCCTCCACGCGCAGGCGGCGCTGGCCTTGCGCCCAAACCTGGGTGGTGCCGTCCGGCAGCTTGAGCGTGCGGTTGATCACCGCCTCGGTGGCGATGGGGAAGATGTCGTCCAGGGTGAGGTCGGAGAGCGAGGGGTCGCGTTGGGTGACGATGGCCACAGGGGTACCGCGCGCCGTGGCCTCTTCCACGGCGCGGAGCGAGGTCGGCCGGCCCACCAGGATGGGGCCGGCCGTGTTGGGAAACAACACCCCGCGGCGACGCGGGATGAGCGGTAGCTCCAGGCTGCGGGTCCGGGCGGGCACGGCGCTGCGCACGGCGATCTCTTGGTCCTTGGCCTCTTCCGGCAGATGGTGCGGCCCAAGTGTACCACGGGCATTGCAGCGCCGACCGAGCCCTTTACGGCAACCGGCGGGATGGCTCGAAGGCCGTGGTAGAATGAGCCGCCGACACCGTGTGAGCACCGTAGCGGTCTCCAGCGGGGGATAGCTCATGTTCCGGCTCCACATGCGTGCCGGCGACGACGAACGTGAACCGCACTTCATGGACGGCGTGCTTATGGTCGGGCGTGCGCCGCATGCCCACATGCGGCGCAACGGATCACGGGTGTCGCGCCGGCACGCCCGCTTCGAGGCGCGGCCCGATGGCTGGTACGCAAGGGACCGGGGCAGCCGCGACGCACGTGCACCGGCGGCCGGCGCATCACAGAGCACGGGGAGGCGTTCATTGCGCGCTGTAGTTGGCCCCGCTGGGGGGCCGACCGGTGGCACCTCCTGCACCGGCTCACAGCGGGCCGGAGCGCTCGGTATGCCGGCGTCGGCCGGCGGAGCTGGAGCATCCGCCGGCTTCAGCAAGAGGCTATGCGGGCCTCGTTCTCGTGGGTCAGTGCCTGTTTTGCCGCCGCAGACCGAGCGCGAGCCGCTTACATGGCGGCGCAAAGGCCTGGCGACGCGCGATGTGCGCGTCATGATGGGCGCCCGGCACAACCTGATCGTGCTGCTAGCGTCGCCTTTGCCGGTCTCGCCATCTGGCTGGTAGCCCGCCGGGCGCCCGCGGTGCACCCAGCCGATCGCTCAACCCTAGGCGTCGGTGAGGAGGATGACAATGCGGTCGGACGCGAGCTGCGAGGTCTGCCGGCGGCCACGGGCGGCGGGCTACCGCTTCCAGGGCGGGGCGTGGCGGTGTGGCCGCCACGCGCTCACTTACCGGCCGGTGCTGCGCCGCGCACTGGTCACCGCTCTGCTCGTGGGCTCAGTGCTGACCGCCATCAACCAGGGGGACCACGTGCTCCGCGGCGAGGTGACTCGTGGCGTGGCGCTCAAGGTAGCCCTCACGTATTGCGTACCCTTCGCCGTCTCCACCTCCGGTGCGTTGGGCGCGGCACGGGTGGCGCCAGCGAGGGAAGACATGGGAAAGGAACGGGCGCGCCGGCCGACCTAAGTGCCAGGCCGACCGGTGACATCTGGCGCATGGATCCGCCAAGATGCAGGCAAACAGGGCGTGGCCGGTAGCCCACGGCTTAGTCGAGGTGGGAAGGACCATCGACCACAGAGCAGCCAGGAGGAAGCGCTGTGATCACTCTGGACCCCTGCGCCGGGGTGAGCCCGGAGACGCTGCGCGCTCGGCGTGGCACAAAGTGGAACCGGTACGATCCCGACGTGCTCTCGGCCTTCATCGCCGACATGGACTTCACCGTCGCCGAGCCGGTGCGGGAGGCGGTGGCCTGGTCGGCCGCCCACTCGGCGTTCGGGTACGGGCGGCCGGAGGACCAGGAGGAGCTGTTCCGAGCCGCCTGCCGCTGGATAGGCGAGCGTCACGGCTGGGAGCCGGACCCGGCCCAGTTCCTGGCCCTCTCGGACGTACTGCAGGGCATCTACGCCGCGATCTACACCCTCACCGAACCGGGCGACGGCGTGATCGTGCAGGGTCCGATCTACCCGCCGTTTCTCCAGAGCATCGCGTCACAAGGACGGTGGGTGGTCGATAACCGGCTGATCGACGCCAGCGGCGCCGCCGCCCTGGACCTGGACGGGCTGCGCCGCGCGGCGGCGGACCCGCGCACGAAGTTGCTCCTCCTGTGCAACCCGCACAACCCTACCGGCCGCGTCCTGCGCCGGGAGGAGCTGGAGGCCATCGCCGCTATCGCCATCGAGCATGACCTGGTGGTGCTGTCCGACGAGATCTGGATGGACATCATCTACCCGGGTCACCGCCATATTCCCTTTGCCAGCCTGGGGCCGGCGGTGGCCGCCCGCACGATTACCATGACCTCTGCCACCAAGTCCTTCAACCTGGGTGGGCTGCGCTGCGCGGTGGCGATCTTCGGGAGCCCGGAGTTGCGGGCACGGTTTGAGACCTTGCCGCCGCGCGTCCGCGGGATGCCCAACGTGCTCGGCATCCGCGCCACCATCGCTGCCTGGACGGAGGGTGGCCCCTGGTTCGACGTCGTCCTGCGCCAGCTTGACGCCAACCGGCAGGCGCTAGCCGCCTTTCTGCGCGAGCGCCTACCGCGCGTGCGTTACCGGCCGCCGGAGGGGACCTATATGGCGTGGTTGGACTTCGGCGCGTATGGGCTGCAGCGGCCGGCCGTGACGCTGCTGGAACGGGCGCGTGTGGCGCTCAGCGACGGCGCGGACTTCGGCGACAGCGCCTGCGCCCGCCTCAACTTCGCCACCACGCCGGCGATCTTGACCGCTATCTGCGAGCGCATCGCCGCCGCCGTGGCGTGATGGGTCGCGAAGCGCGGCGAGGGGGGTTGGGAGAGAACCGCCGCCCCTGGTGGTCTGCGGCGCGGCGCGGACCTGGTGCCGGCCGGGTGAGAGCCGGGCATGTGCCGCTCGTTCCTCGTCAGGGCCGCACGCGTGCGCTACCCTCTGCTCAGTAATGGAGCGGCCGATGGCGGACAGGGGGCGAGGGCGGGGCTGCTGGCTGGGGCTGCTCCTGCTCCTGTTCGGCTTTCTTGCCGGCGCCCTGGCCATGGCCGCCGCTCAATCCCTTATCCAGGCACGGCTGGGCAGCTCCGACGTTCCCTCTGCTACCCCTGATCCCAACTCCGACCTCACCCTCACACTCAGCCCCGGTCTGCTCACCGCCCTCGTGCGCCAGTCGGTGGAGCGAGGCGAGGCGCCGCTGCCGGTGCAGGATGTCCGGGTGCAGACCGCACCTGAACGTGTGATCCTCCTCGGACGCTTCGAAGTGCTGGGTCGGCAGGTGGATGGCGCCATCGAGATGGCGCCTTTCCTCGATGGCGGCAAGGTGCATATGAAGGTTGTCCAGGCCGGTCTGGGGTCCGTGCCCATCCCCGGCTCTATCGAGCGTCTCATGGAGACGCCGATCAGCCAGCGCATCGAGGCGGCCACTGCCGGTTATCCCGCCACCCTCACCGGCGTGCGCGCCGATACCGTGGGGGTCACCGTTATGGCCCGCGTGCGACCGGAAGACCTGCGCCCACCCTCCACACCCACTCCCGGTCCCTGAACCCCGCGGCGGCGCTACCGAATTCGGTTCGCGTATCCTAGAGGACGGGATGGGGCGCCGCCGCTGCGTCCCCCACCCCACCAACCGACCCCCGCAAGGTGACGCATGGGCGACGATCTCATCGCACGGGCGCGTAGGGTCCTGGCCGACTACCGACCCCGGCAGGCCGGGGTCGAAGTGGCCGATGCGCGCGACGCGGCCGTGCTCGTGCTCCTGGCCGATTACCTCGGCGAGGCGCACGTGGTGCTCACCCGCCGCACCGACACCGTCGAGCACCATAAGGGGCAGATCTCCTTTCCCGGTGGCGCCCGCCACGGTGCGGACGAGGACCTGGCCCTCACCGCCCTGCGCGAGACCTGGGAGGAGATCGGCGTGCATCCGCACGACGTCGAGCTCATCGGCCGCCTGGATGAGATCGTGACGGTCTCCAACTTCCGCGTGGCGCCGTTCGTGGGCGTGCTCAAGCGCGTACCCTACCCCTTCGTCCCCAGTCCGTTGGAGGTGGCGGAGGTGCTGGAGGTGCCGGTCCGCCACCTGCTCGACCCCGCCAACAAGGTCTATGAACCGCGCGCGGCCTGGAGCGGCGGGCCGACCGTCTCGCCCGCCTATTGGTGGGGCAGCCACCGTATCTGGGGCGCCACGGCACGGATGCTGGAACGTTTCCTCGACCTGCTGGAGCGCGGACCCTGAGGCTCTTCCACGGCCCTGGCGGCTCGGCGGGCCGTTGCTGAACCTCTTCCCGATCAGG
This sequence comes from Dehalococcoidia bacterium, assembly GCA_042408665.1. Lineage (GTDB taxonomy): Bacteria > Chloroflexota > Dehalococcoidia > CAUJGQ01 > CAUJGQ01 > CAUJGQ01. The sequence goes on along the minus strand of JBHOQW010000121.1, from coordinate 9,615 downwards.
GGGATAGAGCGCAAGATGTGGCTCGGCTCCAGGCACATGCCGGGCGGTCCGCCGGCGCCCGAAGAGATTCACGCCCGGCGGCATTCGCCCCGTCCCGCGGTCGGTGGACAGCGGGCCGCTCCGGCCTGCTCCCGGGTCAGGGGCGCAGGCGGAAGGGCGGGTAGCGGTCCGTCACCAGCAGGAAGGCGTACGCCGTCACCCGGTTGCTCCAGCGGAGCACCCCCTCGACGAAGTCGAACAGCCCGCGTGGGTACTGCCCGGTGAACAGGATGGCGAACCAGGCGATGACCACCGCCACCAACGCCGCGATGCCGAGGAAGACCAGCACGACGTAGTGCGGGAGGGCCAGCAGCCACTTCACGAGCGGCAGCCAGCGGTTGAGGTCATGCGACACGTCCGGGTACGGCACCGCGAGGCGGACCGCCTGCTCCGCGTCCGTGGCTGGGTAGCGGTCGTCCATCAACGCGACGTAGGCGACCACCCGGTTGGTAAAGCGCAGCAGTTCGCGGTTCCAGTCGAACCACCAGCGCGGGTACTTCTGCCGGAACACGATCATGAGCAGCGGTCCGAAAAACAGCAGGCCGCCCGCGCCCGAGGCCGCCACGCGCGTCCCCTCGGTGGTGGTCCACGACCAATTTCCACCGGAGACGCTGGCCAGGACCACCAGGATGGGGATGGCCGCGAACAGGCGGAAGGCGGTGCTCACGCGGTCGAGCGGGCGGTCCGGATACGTCACGGCGAACTGGACCGGGTAGCTGTCGTTCATCGCGCCCCTCCACCAAGGCGAGGCCGTGGCGGGAGCGGCCGCTACCGAGTATACGCCTCATACCGGCGCGTGGGGCTGCGGCGGCCACCTACCTGCCGGCGTGAGGGCCGGTCGCCCCGGTGGTGGACTGTTTGAATCTTGATCGCCCGACAGGGTGCGCCCGCGCTCAGGCCGGCGGCACAGGCGCCGACACGGGGGCACGGCCGTTCCCCGCCGCCGTTTGGCTGTGTGCCGGCGCCTGCTCCAGCGCCGCGTGCAGCACCAGGTCGCCGGCACCGGTGCGCAGCGGGACCACGAACCGGCGGATATTCACCGTGGAGATGATGATCCCCGGCCCACCGGCCACCAGCGCCGGTGGTGAGATGGTGGCACGGTAGCCGGCCTGCTCAAGCCCCTGCGTGGCCAGGCCGGTGATCACGTTGCCCATCTCGGCGATGCCGCTCTGTGCCAGCTCATCGAACAACGGGCACGGCTCACCCATCATCCGCCCCACGATCTGCTTGGCCGTGCGCTCAGACATACCAAGCAGCACCGTACCGCGCACATCGCCCGTGACGCCGATGATGACCGTTACCTCCTCGCTCGTCTGCGCGGAACTGAGCACCTTGACCGAGCCAGCGACCGCCTCTTCACCGATCTCCTGCCGCAGCACGTCCACTGCCGCTTTGATAAAGATGTGCACCAGATCGACCTGCACGCGCGAACCTCCTCCTAGGCGGCGCCGGCACAGCGCAGCCGCACCTTCTGGTAAAACGAGGTGAGCAACGGCGCCAACCCCAGCTCGCGGGCGGCCGTCACCACCTCGGTGCCCCCCACAAACAGCACACCGCCGGGCCGCAACGCCTCGGCCAGGCGTGTATATAGCGCCCGCTTCGCCTCCTCCGTGAAGTAGATCACCACGTTCCGGCACACGATCAGGTCCCAGCCGTGCCCCGGTACCTCCGTGAGCAGGTCCTGGCGCCGGAACGTCACCCGCGCGCGCAGCGCCGGCGTCACGGCGTAGGTGCCGTCCGCCGCCCGTGTGAAGAACCGGGCGCGGCGCGCGGGGCTGACGTGCCGGATCTCCGCCTCCTGGTAGCTGCTACCGTGCATCGCCCGCGCCAGCACCGCCTCGTCGATGTCCGTGGCCAGGATGTGATGCGGTTTGCCCGGGGCTAACTCCTCCAGCAGCATGGCCAGCGAGTAGGGCTCGGCCCCGTTGGCGCAGCCGGCGCTCCACACGCGCAGCGGCCGCCACCCGCCTTCCTCGTACAGGCGCGGCAACACCACCCGCGCCAGGTCCTCCCAGCGGGTGGGATCGCGCAGGAACTCTGACACGTTGATGGTGAAGAAGTTCCTGAAGGCCGTCAGCGCCGCTGGGTCGCGCGCCATCAGCTCGGCGAAGGCGGTCAAGGTGGCGGCGCCGTGCCGGGCGGCGAGCGCCGTCAGCCGCCGACGCATCTGCTCCGGCTTGTAGGCGGCCAGATCGACGCCGGTGAGGCGCTGCACGCTGCGCACAAAGGCGGCGTATTCCGGGTCGAGCACCTGGTCACGCGGCATGGCACGTTCTCCTGGGCTTCTCCCGTCCTCCCCTTACGGGCGCAGGCGCGCCAGCGTTTCCTGGATCACCTCGGCCATGGTTGGCAGCGGGACCAGCCGGTGAGCTAGGCCGCGCTCGGCGACCGCGCGCGGCATGCCGTACACGGTTGCCGTGGAGGCGTCCTCGACCAGCACCTGGCCGCCGGCGGCGCGCACGCCGGCCGCGCCGTCGGCGCCGTCGCAGCCCATGCCGGTGAGGATGACGGCCACGCACCGCTCGCTGAACACAGGCGGCAACGAGCGGAGCAACACGTCCACGGAGGGGCGCACCCCGTGAACGGGTGGCTCGTCCGTGAGGTGCACCCGACCGGCCGGGTCCAGCTCCATGTGCCGGCCGCCGGGCGCCAGCAGCACCAGACCAGGGGTGGCGAGGTCGCCGTGCTGCGCCTCCTTGACCGGGAGGGTGGAGACGTGGTCCAACCGCTCGGCGAGGGAGCGGGTGAACCCGGCCGGCATGTGCTGCACCACCAGCACGGCGGCGGGCAAATCCGCGGGCAGGCGCGGGATCACCTCCAGGAGCGCCCGCGGTCCGCCGGTGGAGCAGCCGATAGCCACGACCCGGTCCGCGCGGGTGCGCGCCGAGCGCTGGTCGGCCCACCGGCCCTCACCCCGGCCGGCCCGCCCCTGCGGGTCAGGGTCGGCCACCCCGCCCCCGCGCGCGGGGGCGGGGATGGGGGTAAGGGCTGGTAAGGACCGGCCCGGTACACGGGCCTGGGCGGCGGCGCGCACGGCCGCCACCAGCCGTGGCTCTACCTGGCGCACTCCCACCGCGGGCGGCGCCGGTTTGGTGACGAAGTCCACCGCCCCCAGCTCCAGCGCCCGGATGGTGGCCGGCGCACCCGCCTCCGTGAGGCTGCTCAGCATCACCACCGGCAGCGGCATGTCCCGCATTAGGATCTCCAGCGTGCGCAGCCCGTCCAGGCGCGGCATCTCCACGTCCAGGGTGACCACGTCTGGCCGCAGCCGACGCACCAGCTCCAGCGCCTCAATTCCGTCGGTGGCGGTGCCAACCACCTCGAGGTCCGGCTGGGCGCTGAGCGCCCGGCTGATGCAATGGCGCATGAAGGCGGAGTCGTCGACCACCAGCACCCGCGTCATAGGCGCCCCTTCCCCGCGGCCGCCCTGAGGCGCGGCCGGCCTAGCCGATCAGCTTGGCCACCGCCGCCAGCACGCGCTCGCGTTCGAACGGCTTGACCACGAAGTCCCGCGCGCCGCACTTGATCGCCTCGATGACGATGGCCTGCTGCCCCATGGCGGTGAGCATCGCCACCCGGGCGTGCGGGTCGATGGCGCGGATGGCGCGCAGCGCCTCCAGGCCGTCCATCTCCGGCATGGTGATGTCCATCAACACGGCGTCCGGCCGGTGCGCCTGGTAGATCTCCACTGCCTCGCGGCCGTTGGCGGCCTCCAGCACCTCGTGCCCCTCTTCTTGCAACAGGCGCGCGCAGCGCATGCGCATGAACGCTGCATCGTCGACCAGCAACACCTTCGCCATGCGGTTCCTCCCCGGTTGATTCGCTGATGCATCGCACGGCCGCCCGCCGCGCGGCTCACAACTCCCGCCAGTCCTCCCCCAGCCGTTTGACGGCCACTCGCCCGTCGCTCAGGGAGAGGCGCAGGCTGCGGCCGGTGGTGCCGCCGCAGTCCGCCGCCCGCGGCACGATGCCCAGCCGGCGCAGGGCAGCCTGCACCGCCGCCACGTTGCGCTCGCCGATGCGAAAGCGGTCCCGCATCGCACCCGCGGCCAGCACCTGGGCGCCACCGGCGATCTTGCACACCAGGCGCTCCCGCTCGGCGCCCATGGCCAGCACCCGCTCCAGGAGCAGGGGAACGGCGTGAGTGGCAAATTTGGGCGAGGCGGCCGCGCCCTCCGGCGGCTCCGGCAGCACCACGTGCGCCATGCCGCCGGCGCGGGCCAGGGGGTCGAACAGCACCACCCCCACACAGGAGCCCAGCCCCAGCGCCAGCAGCACCCCGGCTGAAGCGCCGGTGGCGGTCTTGACCTCTCCCAGGCCCACGGTCACCGTCTGCTCTGTGGAGGCGATCATGCCGTGCCTCCTCGTGCCAGCACCGCGGCCAGGTGGGAGGGCTCCGGAAAAGCCAAGAACCAGGCGGGCAGGTGGCGGCCCTGGTGTAGGAAGCCGGCGTCGATCACGATCACGTCATCCGCGTACATCGCCACCTCAAGGAGGGCGAGGCTAATGGCCGCGCCCGCCATATCGCAGAACACACCGGGTGGGGTGACCTGCATGCGCAGGCCGGAACGGTCGGCCAGCGAGCACAGGAAGCAGGAGCCGACGATGTTTCCCACCTCGCCCAGCGCCGAAGCTTCCATCTCGCCGAGGACAGTGGTGGTACCCGGCGGCTGCTCCAGGAGCACGTCGCACAGCTCCAGGGCGGCGGCCAGCGGCATGAGCAGCAACAGGTGGCCGGGCAACTCACCCGCCGCACCCAGGTAGACGGCGACCACCGCCATCTCTGGGCTGCCGATCAGGCCACCAGCCTCGGCGAGCGGCACGGTGCGGATGTGAACGGCCGTGACCGCCACCTCGGCGCCGAACATCGCCGTAAGCGCCCCGGTGACGCGCCGCAACGCCGCATCGACCAGGGCCGCCAGCCGCGCCTGCTCCGCTGAGGACAGGGTAATCGTCGTGCTCATCGCCATATCCTCGCGCTGCCTCACGCTGCCCGTGCCGCCAGGCGCTCCACCACCTTCGGCACGTCCACGATCATCGAGACGCGGCCGTCGCCCAGGATGGTGGCGCCCGCGATGCCGTCCACCTCGCCCAGTACGCCGCCGATGGACTTGATCACCACCTCTTGCTCACCGATCAGCCGGTCTACCACCAGGCCCAGGTCGGTGTGGCCGGAGCGCACCACTACCACATAGCACCAGTCGCCCGTGGTGGACGCCGCATCCCGGCCACGCCCACCGAACACCTGTGCCAGGCGCACGAGCGGCAGGGCCTGGCCGCGCACCTGCACCACCTCCCGGCGGTGCACAGTGCGGATAGCGTCTGCACGCACGCGCATCGTCTCCTGCACGGAGGACAGGGGGATGGTGAACACGGCCTCGCCGACACACACCAACAGCGCGCGGATGATCGCCAGGGTAAGCGGCAGCTTGATCACGAATGTCGTGCCCTCGCCCACGTGGGTCTGCACCCGCACGCTGCCGCCGATCCGCTCGATGTTGGTGCGGACGATATCCATGCCCACGCCGCGCCCGGAGACGTCCGTCACCCGCTCGGCGGTGGAGAAGCCGGGGGCGAAGATGAGATTAATCGCCTCCTCGTCGCTCAGCCGCGCGGCCGCTTCGACCGAGAGCAGCCCTTTGCGCACCGCGCTCTCCCGCACCCGCTGCGGGTCGATGCCGCGGCCGTCGTCCGTCACCTCGATTACGATGTCGTTCTCTTCGTGGCGAGCGGAGAGCAGCACGGTGGCCTCGGGCGATTTACCGGCCGCGCGCCGCTCCTCCGGCGATTCCACGCCGTGGTCCAGCGCGTTGCGCAGCAGGTGGAGGAGCGGGTCGGCGATCTCATCGATCACCGAGCGGTCCAGACCGGTCTGCTCGCCCTCGATGACGAAGCGCACCTGCTTGCCGCTCTTCCTGGCCAGGTCACGCACCATGCGCGGGAAGCGGCTGAAGACGTGCTCGATCGGGAGCAGGCGGGAGAGCATCACCTGGGCCTGCAGGTCGTCGCTCACCCGCGCCAGATGCTGCGTGATCTCCGTCAGGCTATCCACCATCGGGTCGCCGGCCAGCCGTCCGGACAGGTCGCGGACCACCTGCGCCAGCCGACCGCGGTCGATCACCAATTCGCCGACCAGGTTCATCATCTCGTCCAGGCGGGCGATATCGACCCGCACCATGCGGGCGGTCGACCCACCCTTGCCGCCCTCACGCTCGCGCCCGTCGCCGCGCGGGGGGGCGGCCCCTCTCCCGCCCGTACCCGAGCGCACCGCCGCATCGGGTGGAGGGGGGGTGCCGGCCGACGGTCCCTCGTGGTCGGCCGGCTCGGCCGATCGGACCGTCACGGACAGAACCTCGCTCACGCCGCCCGCCGCCGCCTGGAGCGTCGCCGCGTCGCGGTCGGTGGTGATCAGGGCACGTAGGTGGTACCCGCTTTGGCCGGCCTGTAACTCCTTCTCACTGGGCCAGGAACGCACCACCGTGCCCAGCGCCGCCAGCTCCATGAGCGCCTGGTAGGCGCGCACCGCCGGCCAGTCCGAACGCGGGTCGACCGCCACCTCCACCGCGAAGGCGGACATCCCGGACTCCTGCACGGCCGCCTCCGCTGCCGGATGGGCGGGGGCCGACAGGAACGCCGCCCCATCGGCCTGGGCGGTGCGGCTCGCTGTCGGCGCGGTGGCCTTGCTATCGGCTGCCGAGCCGCTCACCGCGTGGAGGCGCGTGACCAAGGACTCCACATCCACGTCGCTCGGTTCACGGGTGACGACCTCCTCGTTGAGCGCCTGGAGGGCGTCGACCGCGGCGAGGAGGGTGTCGATCACAGCGGCGGTGACGGGCAGGCTACCCTTGCGGATCGCGTCCAGCACGCTCTCCATGGCATGCGTGAGGCGGGCCATCCGTTCGTGGCCGATGGTGGCCGAGGAGCCCTTGAGCGTGTGCGCGGCGCGGAACACGGCCTGGATGAGTTGCGGGTCGGAGGCGTCGCGCTCCAGGCGCAGGAGGCCATCGCTGAGGGTGTGGAGCTGCTCCGTTGCCTCTTCCAGAAACAACGCCAGATCGCCGTCCGTCGCGTCGAACTGCAACATCACGAAATCCTGCCAGGGAATGGTGACCTCGTCCCCGCGCTGGCGGGAAGGGGATGTCGGTGTGGGGCCGCTCACACGGCGACCGCGCTCACGGCGGAGAGGTCGAAGGCCTTGTCCAGGTCCAGCAGGATCACAAGGCGGTCTTCCAGCTTGGCGATCCCGCGCAGGTGCGCCGTCTCTGGCCCCTGGAGCGTGGCACCGGGCGGTTCGATGGCGTCACGTGGGATGCGCAGCACCTCGGACACCGCGTCTACCAGCGCGCCCACGGTCTGCCCGCCGGCCTCCAGCACCACGATGCGCGAGGCGCGCCCCCGCTCACCGTCCGGCAGACCGAAGCGGGTGCGCAGGTTGATCACGGGGATCACTCGCCCCCGCAGGTTGACGACCCCCTCCACGCACTTCGGCGCTCGTGGCACCGAGGTGATGGCCGGCAGGCGGATGATCTCCTGCACGTGCCTGATGTCAATGCCGTAGCTCTCGCCCGCCAGGTCGAACACGACCACCTGCTCTTCACCGCTGCCGCTCTGCGTGTTTGCCATGGATGCCCCCATCGCGGCCCTCCAGGCGGGGCCTCCGCGTTGTGCGTGTCGGCCGGGCCGGTGGCGCCCCGCGCCGCGTGCCCGTGCCGCCTAAGTATCGAGCGGGCGGCGGTGTCCTTTAGTCTGGCTCGGCTCCCCTCAACCCTTACCCCGCCCTTCGGGCATCGCCGACCCCCGGCTGAAGCACGGGACGGGACCGCTGAGGAAACCGGCACCACGGACGCAGCGGGTCGGGGGTGGAGGCCGGCGATCATCTCCCCTTTGGGGAGGGATACGCGCGGCCATCCGGGCCACCCCCGATGGGACGGTCCGGTCATGCCTCCTACCGTGGTGAGCGACGGTATACACCGGGCATGACCGTTGCGCCTCGCTCCCCTGTCGGAGCGAGGGTGGGGGTGAAGGATGGACATCGCCGCGGTGCGAGGCGGCGAGCGGGTGCCGGCCGCGCTCCCTCTCCGCCGGGGCAGCGGGACGGGGTTCTCCGAAACGCTGCGCGCCGCGATCCGGCAGCAGGTAGCCACAGCTCTGGGCGACGGCCTGCACCGTCTCACCGTGTCGGATATCGGCCGCAACACCGCCTCGCACCAGGCGCTCACGCTGCGGGGTGGCAACCCCACGGGGCCGTGGGCCGACCTCACGCGCGCTATCGGGGCGCAATATCTGCCAGCTCACGCCGTGGAGGTCTTCACCCGCCAGATCGCGCTGGAGTCCGGCGACTTTGACCCCGATGTGATCAGCGGCCGCCGCGTGAGCCGTGCCGGCGCCGAGGGCATCGCCCAGCTCATGCCCTCCGCCTATTCCCACGTCAACCGCCGCGATCCGGTGGCCAGCCTGCACGCCGCTGCCGCCACCATGCGCGACAATCTCCTGCGTTTCGGTGGCGACGTGGCCAAAGCCCTGGCCGCCTACAACGCCGGCGCGGGTGCAGTGCAGCAGGCGGTGACCGCCGGCGGCGCCAACTGGCGTGCGTACCTCCCGGTGGAGACCCAACAGTACCTGCGCCTGCTTCTCGGAGGCGGTGATGGTTGAGCGCGGCCGCCGCGGTCACCGGCACGTCGCCACCACCACCCTGGGCCTGTCAGGCGCCGTGCTGGGCGGCGCGCTGGCGCTCGCCCTCACGGCCACGGCCAGCGCGGCGGCGCTGGCCGTGCAGGGGCACGTGGCTACGATCTCTGCGACCGCCGCGGCCGACAGCGTACCGCGTGCGCACGGGGCGGGCCTGACCCTGGAGCCGCTCCGGCCCGAGCTCGCGGTCACCCCATCACCGGCCGCCGCAGAGGTTCCGGTCACGCCGGCTACGGCCTTTACCGCCGGTCCCGCGGCGGAACAGGGGACCCGTGCCTCTGGCCGGGCCGAGGGCCCGCGCGGTGAGGGCGAGCCGGACCCGACGCGACCGTCCGCCGGGCAATCGAGGGCCGAGCCGTCCACCGCGCCGGCACCGCTGGAGCTCGCCGAGCCGCTGCCCGCGTCTGGGAGTGCCCTGTCGGCGGCGCCGCCCCCGTTAGAGCGGGAGCACAAAGTCAGCCCCGGCGAGACGCTGTCCGGCATCGCCCTGCGCTACGGCATCACCCCGGACACCATCGTCATGAACAACGCCGGCGTCACCGACCGCGACCTGCTCAAGGTGGGCCAGACGCTGCGGATCCCGCCACGCGACGGGCTACTGTACGAGCTGCGCTGGGGGGAGACGCTCACCGGCGTGGCACAGCGCTTCGGCGTGGATCTGGTGGCCATTATCCAGGAGCCGGCCAACCGCATCGCCGCGCCCGACCTGGTGCGGGAGGGGCAGGTGGTGTTCATCCCGGGGGCGAAGCTGAACCAGCATCCGGTTGCGGCCCTCACCCCCGATCTCTCTCCCACAAGCGGGAGAGGGGCGGCCCCGGGCCGGAGTGAGGGCGCTCCGGCGCCGGCCCCCGCCCCCGCCCCGGCCACCGCGGCCGCGGCCCGGCCGGC
>JBHOQW010000114.1:0-11262 GCA_042408665.1 Dehalococcoidia bacterium | reverse complement strand
GTCGATGTCCGGATGGTCCATCAGCACGGCCTCGATCTCGCCGGGCGAGATGTTCTCACCGCCGCGGATGATCAGGTCCTTCTTGCGGCCGGTGATGAACAGGTAGCCGTCCTCGTCCATGTAGCCCACGTCGCCGGTGTGCAGGATGCCGTCCTGGATCGCCTCTTTCGTCGCCTCCTCGTTGCCGTAGTAGCCCGCCATCACCCGGGCGCTGGCCACGCAGATCTCGCCCTCCTGGTTGGGGCCCAGGATGTTGCCGTGGTTGTCCATGATGAAGATGGCGACGTCGTCGCGCGGCCGGCCGACGGAGCGCAGGCGCTTGAGCTTCTTCTCCAGCTCCTCACCGGTGAGCCCCTTGATCTTGTGGTCCTCCGGGCCGAGGAAGGTAAGCGTGGACGTACTCTCCGTCTGGCCGTAGGCGTTGTTCAGGTCCACCCAGTCGAACACGTCCACGGCCTTGCGCACCACCTCGTAGGGCATGGGCGCCGCGCCGTAGGTGATGGACTTGAGCGAGCGCAGGTCGTACTTGGCGAAGTCCGGGTGCTCCATGATCCGCTTGAGCATGGTGGGCACCAGGAAGCTCATCGTCACCCGTTCTTTCTGCACGGCCTCCAACCACGCCTCTGGGGTGAACTGGGGCAGGATGACCAGCTTGCGGCCGGCGTAGGGCGCGAGCATCATCGTTGTCGCGCCGGCGATGTGGAAGAAAGGCACGGAGACGAGCATCACGTCCGGGTTGGGGTCCTCCGGGTTGGCCATCTCCACGCTGCTTAGCACGTACTCGGTCATGCCGCCGTAGTTGAGCAGCACCCCCTTGGGCATGGCGGTGGTGCCGGAGGTGTACATGAGAATGGTCGGGTCCTCGTCCGCCACCTCCACGAAGATCTCCTCCGGCTCCGTGCCTTCAATGAGTTGCTGGTAGCTCTCCATCCCCTCCGGTGCGGCGTCGTAGCAGATCACGTGCTTGAGGGTGGTCAGCGTCGGCCGGATGGCGGCGAGCAGGTCCAGGTAGCGCTGGCCGATGAACAGCACCTCGATACCGGCGGTGTTGATCATGTAGGTCAGCTCTTCCTGCTTGGCGCGGTAGTTGAGCGGTACGAACACCGCCCCCAGCTTGGCGCAGGCGTAATAGGTCTCGACGTAGGCGGGGCTGTTGAGCGCCATGACCCCCACGTGGCTGCCCTTCTGCACGCCCCAGCGCTGGAGCGCCGTCGCCAGCCGGTTCACGTGCTCGGCCGCCTCCAGAAAGGTGATGCGCGTGTCGCCCTGCACGAAGGCCTCGCGCTCTGGCACGGTGTAGCTGGTGATCTGTAGAAACTCAGCCGTGTTCATACACCCCTCCCCGCCGCTCGAAGGTGCGTGCCACGCTCTACCGGGCGGCAAAGCCGCCGACGCGATGCTTCTGCCCGCTCAGCCTAACGCGTCCACGACTAACGGAAAAGGGGACACGCCGGCCGGGCACACGCCGCATCCCCGCCGGACAGGTCACGGCACGCACCCCCGCAAGGCTCGTCGGTATCCCCCGCCGGTCACCGCCGGCGAGCACACTTTCACTTTTATTGTAAGGTTGTGCGGATGGCTCCGGCGGGCGCGGTTTAGCGTGCGGCCATGCCCACGATCGTGGCTTCACGGCGCAGGGCCAGAGGCAGGGACAGGTCGCGCGCGTCGTTCACGGCGCGTTTGACGGCCGCCACGTAGGCGGGTGGAAGGGCGGCCAGCCGCTCGGCCAGCGCCAGCGCCTCGGACTCCAGACGTTCGCGCGGCACCACGCGGTGCACCAGGCCAAGCCGCAGGGCGGTGGCGGCGTCCACCGGTTCTCCCGAGAGGATCATCTGCAGGGCCACACCGCGCGGGATAACCCGCGGCAGCGTCTGGGTGCCGCCCGCCGACGGGATATAGCCGAGATTGACCTCGGGCAGGCCGAAGCGGGCGTCATCGGCCGCGATGCGCAGGTCGCACAGCAGGCTGAGCTCGCAGCCGGCGCCCAGCGCCCAGCCGTGCACCGCCGCCACCAGCGGCTTGGGCAGGGCCAGCATCAGCCCCCATAGGTCGCGCTCGCGCCGCGCCTGTCGCGCCGCGACGAACGAGGGCGCGGTGCCGAACTCCTTCACGTCCGCCCCGGCGCAGAACGCCCGCTCGCCCGCACCGCGGAACAGTACGGCTCGCACGTCCGGGTCATCGCGCACGGCCTGGAGCAGCACCCACAGCTCGTCGCGCATGGCCAGGTTGACGGCGTTGAGCGCCTGCGGCCGGTTCAACGTCAGACGCGCCACGCCGTTCAGCTTTTCATACAGGACGAGCGGTTCCGATTCACTCACGGGCGTTCACCGAGTCCGGATGACACGTGCCGCGCTCAGACCCAATCGTGCCGCTGGATCGGGCTGCGCTCCTTGGCGCGCAGGGCGCGCTCGAGATCGGCGTTGAGCTTTTCCTGGAGCGCGCGCAGGCCCTCGCGACCGGGACGCATCTCGTCGCTGCGCCAGCGGCGCAGCCGGCCGCGATCCTCCTCGGAGAGGTCCGTCTCGTCCAGCACCGCCTTGGTGACGGCGGACAACAGCGCCCACACCTCGTCTTCATCGAACTGCACCCGCATGCAGCCCCTCCCGCTCGACCGGCACGCCTGCCGGCTCAGCTCACCTCTTTGCTGCTCACGTAGTAGCCCTTGCGGCGGATAAGGCGCGTGGTCTTTTCGTCCAGGGTGCTGCCCAGCGCCTCGTTCATGTCGATCGTCAGCTCGGCCATCTCGGCGGTGCCCACCGCGTGGTCGCTGCGCCACTTGCGCAGCTTGGCCTTGCCCTCGGGCGAGAGCCCGGCTTTGTCGATCATCTGCGACACGATGACGGTCATCAGCGACCAGGCCTCATCAACGTCGAGAATGACCTGCATAGTCCCCCCTCAGTGCCCTCACCGCCGCGCTGACCAGCCGATCACGTTCCGCTGAAGCGCGGCGGGCGTTTCTCGATGAAGGCGCGGACGCCCTCGGCGCGGTCGGCGGTCGTTTGCAAAATAATGGTGAGGTCCGTCTCGTAGCGCAGCGCCTGCTCAAGGGGCATCTCGGTGCCGTGCGTCACGGCCTCCTTGGCGTAGCGCACGGCAATGGGGCCGCGGGCGGCGATCACGCCGGCCAGGCGCTCCGCCTCCGCGGCGAGCCGCTCCGGCGGCCAGACGCCGCTCACCAGCCCGCAGGCCAGCGCCTCCGCGGCCGTGAGCGCCTCGCCGGTGAGGAGCATGCGCAGCGCCACCGCCCGCCCGGCGAGGCGCACCAGCCGCGCCACGGTGCCGCCCAGCGGCAAGCGACCGCTCCCGTCCACCGTCACCCCGAACGTGGCCGTGCTGGACGCCAGGCGCACGTCGCAGGCCAGCGCGATGGCCAGCCCGGCATTGCGTACCTCGCCGTCCAGCAGGGCGATCACCGGCAAAGAGACGGCGGCCATCGCTTGGAGCGCATCGCTCAGGCGGTGCACCCCGTCCGGCAGGTCCGTGCCGGCGATGAGCGCCGCGCGGTCCCAGTCGCGCGCCAGCACGTCGCCCGCGGCCCGGAGCACGGCCACGCGCACCGCCGGCTCATCGGCCAGGGCGGCCAGCGTCTCCGCCAGCTCGCGGGCCAGGTCGGGGGGGAGATTCCCGGTATGGCCGGCCGTCACCGTCAGCCACGCCGCCGGGCCGCGTCGCTCGACCGCAATCGCCGCGCCGTTCATCCGCTGCACCTCCGGCGCGAGCGTAGCAACGGCGCGGCACGCGAACAAGAGGAGCCGCGGCCCCTGGAACGCGCCGCGTCCGTCGTGGTACGCTTGCGCGGGTTGACCTGGGGACCTGAGGGAGACCGCGCGGCGGGCATCCCTGCGGTGGGAGAGACATTGGCTGACCGACTGTCGTCCGTTTCGGCCTTCTTTCCGTGTTACAACGACGCCGCCACCATCGCCGCCATGGTGGAGAAAGCGGCCGCGACCCTGCGCCGGATCACGAACGATTTTGAGATCATCGTGATCGACGACGGCAGCGAGGATGACAGCATCGCCGTCCTGGAGGCGCTCAAGCCGCGCGCCCCCTACCTGCGCGTCATCCGCCACCCGACCAACCGCGGCTACGGGGCGGCGCTGCGCAGCGGCTTCGAGGCCGCCACGCGCGAGTTCGTGTTCTACACCGACGGGGACGGCCAGTACGACCCAGAAGAGCTGCCGCTGCTCGTGCGCGAGATGCGAGACGGCATCGGCCTGGTCAACGGCTATAAGCTGCGCCGCGCCGATCCGTGGTACCGCAAGGTGACGGGCAAAACGTACGAATGGGTGGCACGCCGCTTCTTCGGCGTCCAGCTCCGCGATGTGGACTGCGATTTTCGCCTGATCCGCACCGAGTACCTGCGCCGCATCCCGCTCACGTTCGAGAGCGGCGCCATCGGGGTGGAGCTGGTGCGCAGCCTGCAGGACGTCGGCTGTCGGATGGTGGAGGTGCCGGTGCACCACTACCCGCGCCTGTACGGCCGCTCGGAGTTCTTCCGCGTGCGCCACGTCTACAAGCTGCTCGCCGACCTGTGGCGGCTGTGGTGGAAGCTGCGCCGCCAGCAGCGCCGGCGCGCGGTAGCGGCGATCGCCGCCACCGGTGAGGAGCAGGCCTCGTGAGGCCGGACGAATACGCGGCCATGTACCAGGTGGAGGACCACCACTGGTGGTACACCGGGATGCGGCGCATCCTGGACGCCCTCCTGCGCCCACACCTCAACGGTCGCACCGGCCGCCTAGCGATCCTCGACGCCGGGTGCGGCACGGGCGGCAACTCACAATACCTGCAGCGGTATGGCCGGGTCACCGGTCTCGACGCCGCCGCGGAGGCGCTGCGCTTCGCCCGCCGGCGGCCGGGCCTGACGTTGCTGCGCGGCTCGGTGGACCGCCTGCCCTTTCGCGACGCCTCCTTCGACCTGGTGCTGTCCAACGACGTGCTCTGTCATCTGTTCGTGCAGGACGACCTGCGCGCCATGCGGGAGTTCGCGCGCGTCTTGCGGCCGGGCGGCGTGCTGTATCTGCAACTGCCGGCCTTCGACCGCCTGCGCAGCCACCACGACGCGGCGGTCTTCACCCGCCACCGCTACACGGCCGGCGAGGTGCGGGCCATGCTGCAGGCCGCCGGCCTACGCCCGCGGCGGGTGACGTACGCCAACGCCCTGCTCTTCCCCGTCGCGGCGGCCTGGCGCATCGTGCATAAGGCCGGGGCGGCGCGGGCGGCCGAGCGATCCGACGTTCGGCCGGTGCCGGGTGCCCTCAACGCGGGCCTGCGGGCGGCGCTGAGCGGGGAGGCACCGCTCCTCAGCCGCTGGAACCTGCCGTTCGGGCTGTCCGTGATCGGCGTGGCCCACAAGCCCTGACCGCGCCCGCCGTCGGGCGGTACCGGGGTGCAGCACATGAACGGAACCGAGGAACGCGCCCTGCTGGCCGCCGCGCGGCTGGCCGCCTTCTACCGGGACCGGCCCGTGCTGGTCACCGGCGGGCTGGGCTTCATCGGCAGCAACCTGGCCCGGCGGCTGGTAGCGCTGGGGGCGCGCGTCACGGTGCTCGACAACCTGAACCCCGGCCAGGGCGGCAACCGCCACAACCTGGCCGGCGTATGCGACGACATCGAAGTGGTGATCGGCGACCAGGCCGACCGGGAGCTGGTCGCGCGCTTGGTGCGCGGCAAAACGGTGATCTTCAACCTGTGCGGGCGCGTGGCGCACATGGACAGCCTGCGCGACCCCTTCGGCGACCTGCACGCCAACGCCACCGCGCAGCTCGCGCTCCTGGAGGCGGTGCGGGCGGAGAACCCGGCGGCCAAGGTCGTGTACGCCGGCAGCCGCAGCCAGTACGGCCGGATCCGCGCGTTGCCCGTGTGCGAGGACCACCCGCAAGAGCCCACAGACGTGAACGGTGTGTACAAGGCGGCGGCGGAGCGGCTGCACCTGGTGTACCACGCCTGCCACGGCATCCGTGCCTGCTCCCTGCGCCTCACCAACACCTACGGCCCGCGCCAGCTCATGGCCCACGGCCGACAAGGCTTCTTCAACTGGTTCCTGCGCCGGGCGATGGACGGAGAGGAGCTGCTTGTGTACGGCGACGGCCGGCAACTGCGCGATGTGCTGTACGTGGACGACGCCGTGGAGGCGTTTCTGCTCGCCGGCATGGAACCGGCCGCGGACGGGCGCGCCTTCAACATCGCCTCCGGCACCGGGGTGAGCGTGGCGGAGCTGGCCGAGGCCGCGGTGCGGGCCGCAGGCCGCGGCACCGTGCGCTACGTCGAGTACCCCACGGAGCAGCGGCCGATCGAGATCGGCGATTTCGTGGCCGACATCAGCGCCGCCCGCGCGCTGCTGGGCTGGCAGCCGGTCACCCCGCTGGCCGAGGGCCTGGCCCGCACCGTGGCCTTCTTCGCCGAGCGGCGGCACCTCTACTGGAACGCGACGGAGTAGCGGCGCCGGGGCGGTGCTCCCCTTCGGCGCGCCGGACGGCCTATGATCCCTGTCACCGACCTCTCGCGCGCCCACGCCGAGATCCGCGCCGAGCTGGACGCGGCGCTCCGGCGCGTGCTGGACCGCAACTGGTTCATCCTCGGCCCAGAGGTGGAGGCCTTCGAGCAGGCGTTCGCCGCCGCCTGCGGTGTGCGCTACGCCGTGGGCTGCGCCTCCGGCACGGACGCCATCACCCTGGCCCTGCGCGCCTTCGGCGTGGGACCCGGCGACGAGGTGATCGTGCCGGCCTTCACGGCCACGCCCACCGTGGCGGCCGTGGTGGCGGCGGGCGCCACACCGGTGTTCGCCGATGTGGACCCACGCACCCGCACCATGGACCCGGCCTCGGCGGCGGCGCTCGTCACGCCGCGTACCCGCGCCCTGCTGCCCGTCCACCTGTACGGCCGCCCGGCCGATATGGACGCCCTGGAGGCGCTGGCGCGGCGACACGGGCTGCTGCTCATCGAGGACGCGGCGCAGGCGCACGGCGCGCGCTGGCGCGGGCGGCCCGCCGGTGCCCTCGGCCACGCCGCCTGCTTCAGCTTCTACCCCACCAAGAACCTGGGCGCCCTGGGCGACGCCGGCGCGGTGACCACCGACGACGCCGAGGCGGCCGCGCGCCTCAGGCGGCTGCGCGACCTGGGCCAAACGGCTCGCTACCGGCACGTGGAGCACAGCACGCACAGCCGCCTGGACGAGCTGCAGGCGGCCGTGCTGACCGTGAAGCTGGGGCACCTGGCGCGCTGGAACGCGGCGCGGCGGGCGCTGGCGGCGCGCTACGCCGAGCTGCTGGCCGTCCTGCCGCTTGACCTGCCGCCCGCGGACGATGACGTGGCACAGTCCTGCTGGCACCTGTACGTGGTGCAGGTCGCGGACCGGGATGCGGTGCGCGAGCGGCTGGCGGCGACGGGCGTACGCACGGATGTGCATTACCCGACGCCGGTGCACCTGCAGCCGGCCTACGCTCGCTATGGGGACGGTCCCGGCTCGCTGCCCGTGAGCGAGCACCTCGCGGCCACGGCCCTCACCCTGCCGTTCTTCCCGGGCCTCACCCAGGCCGAGCAGGAGCGGGTGGCGGCGGCGCTGTGCACCGCCCTGGCGGAGGCGCGGACGCGCTCCTGACCCCCACCACCACCCGAGGGAGACCATACGCCCGCCGGGGCGTATGCTGAAGCCTACAGAACACGCGCAGGATGAGGCGGCACCCATGGACCTGGACCTGAACGAGAGCCAGCGGCTCATTCGGGACACCGCGCGTCGGTTTGCGGCCCACGAGATCACCCCGCACGTGCGGGCCCGCGAGCACGACGAGTCGTTCAGCGTGGAGGTACTGCACAAGATGGCGGATGCCGGCCTGCTCGGCGGGCCGATCCCGGAGGCCTACGGCGGCGGCGGCATCGACCACCTGTCGTATGCGCTGATCTGTGAGGAGATCGGCAAAGCCAGCGCCAGCGTCTTCACCACCGCGCTGACCGTGCAGATCTCGCTGGTGGCCCAGACGATCCTCAAGTGGGGCACGGAGGCACAGAAGCAACACTACCTGCCCAAGCTGTGCGCGGGCGAGTTGATCGGCGCCTACGCCCTCACGGAGCCCAACCACGGCTCCGACCCGGCCTCGATGGAGACCAGCGCCCGCCGCGACGGTGACGACTGGCTGCTCACCGGCCAGAAGATGTGGATCAGCAACGGCGCCCAGGCCGACGTGATCCTCGTCTTCGCCCAGACCGACCCGGCCCAGGGCCACCGCGGTATTACCGGTTTCTTCGTGCCGGGTAACGCCCCCGGCCTCACCCGCCGCCCGATCGAGGGCAAGATGGGCCTGGGCGCCTCCAACACCGCCTTCCTGTTTTTTGACAGCGTGCGCGTGCCGCATGACGCCGTGCTCGGCGGGGTGGGCAACGGGTTCCGGGTGGCCATGAGCGCGCTGGACAACGGCCGCTTCTCCACCGCCGCCTGCGCGGTGGGTATCGCCCAGGGCTGCCTGGAGGCGAGCGTGGCTTACGCCAAGCAGCGCGTGCAGTTCGGCAAGCCGATCGGCGCCCACCAGCTCATCCAGGAGATGATCGCCGACATGGCGGTGGAGACGGAGGCCGCCCGCCTGCTGGTGTGGAAGGTGGCGGCGCTCAAGGACAAGGGAGACCCGGCCAGCCGCGAGGTGTCGATGGCCAAGTACTACGCCTCCGAGGCGGCGGTACGCGCCGCGCGCGCCGCCATCCAGGTACACGGCGGTGTGGGCTACGTCTCCGAGTACCCGGTTGAGCGCTACCTGCGCGACGCCATCGCCCTCACCCTCTACGAGGGCACCACCCAGATCCAGAAGCTGATCATCGGCCGGGACACGCTCGGCATCGCCGCCTTCGCCTGAAGCGGTGGACGATTGCCGCACCGGCGGGCATCTGCGACACTGAGCCGGTACCGGCGGGGGCGGAGAGATGGACTACCAGGACCTCATCGTCGAGACGGCGGATCACATCTGCACCATTACGCTCAACCGGCCCGACCGGTTGAACGCCATCAGCGGGCCGATGCTGGCAGGGTTATCGCGGGCGCTGATCGCGGCGGACCGCGACCCGGACGTGCGCGTGATCGTGCTCACCGGCGCGGGGCGCGGCTTCTGCTCCGGCCTGGACCTCAAGGACGTGGCCGCCGGCACCGGCATCGGCGCCGGGGACGGCGGCACGCCGCGCTTCAACCTGCAGGAGGCGCCGCCGGTGGTGCTGCACCGCACGGACAAACCGGTGCTGTGCGCCCTGAACGGGCCGGCCGCCGGCTACGGTATGGACCTCGCCCTCGGTTGCGACATCCGCATCGCCTCCGACCAGGCCAGGCTGGCGGCCGTGGCGGTACGCCGCAACGTGCTGCCGGAGAGCGGCGGCACGTGGCTCCTGCCTCGCCTCGTGGGCTGGGCGCGGGCCGCGGAAGTGGCCTTCCGGGGCCGCATCCTGGACGCGGAGGAGTGCCTGCGGCTCGGCCTAGTGAACACCGTCGTGCCCCACGCCCGGTTGATGGAGGAGACCCGCGCCTGGGCGGCGGAGATCGCGTCCTGCGCCCCGGCCGCCGTCCAGGCGACGAAGCGGATGATGCGCCTCGGCCTGGAGGAAAGCTTCGAGGCCAACGTGCACCACGTGTACCTGCAGCTCCTGCCGCTGTTCCGGTCGCAGGACTTCCGCGAGGCGGTGGCCGCCTTCAATGAGCGACGCCAGCCGGTGTTCACGGGTCGCTGATCCGGCGCGCGGCGTCGACCGTAGCAACCGGCACAGCTCGGGCGCGATCGGCGGCCGCGCCCACTGCACCCCCACAGCGCCCAGGGGTTGGGCTACATGGAACAGCTCACCGAGCTTCTGATCGAGATCATCCGCAACCTCTTCGGGCGCTGGGGCTACCTCGTCGTGCTCTTCGGCATGATGTTCGAGAACCTGCTCTTCCTGGGACTGGTGATCCCGGGGGTGTTCGTGCTGCTGCTCGCCGGGTTGAGCGCGCACGAGGGCCTGCTCGATCTGCGGGTGGCGCTGCTGTGCGCCCTGCTCGGCACCTCCATCGGCGACACGGCCTCGTACGCTGCCGGGCGGTTCGGCTGGCGGCGGGCGCTGCGCCGCGCCGAGCAATTGCCGTTCATGGGCTCGGTGCGCTCGGCCCTTCTGCGCCGCACCGGGGTGTTCGTGCTGGCGTACCACTTTCTGGGCTACACGCGGGTGCTGGGACCGGTGACCGCGGGCGCGCTGCGGTTGCCCTTCCGCCGCTGGTACCTGCTGGACCTGATGGGCGCCACCGTCTGGGTGAGCGTCTACCTGGCCGCCGGCCACCTGCTGGGCGTGCTCGGCATCAGCCTGAGCACCGCGGACGAAAACGTGCACCGGCTGGACCGGCTGCTGTTGGTGTTGGCCGTCGGCGGCGTGACCGCCCTGCTCATCGTCCGCGCCTATCTGCGGCGCCGGGCGGCGCAGCGGCTGCCACACCCCGCGGACACGGTTGAGCCGGCCGAAGAGCCCACCACCGGCCGCTGCCGCTGACGAGCCCTTACCGCCCTTCCAGCCAGCGGATAACCCGCGGCAGCTCATCGTGCAGATACAGGCGCGCCTCTTCCAGAAACGCGCGCCACTGGGCGCAGGTGCGCAGCTCATCATGGTCCGCGTGCGCCAACACGAGGGCATCACCCGGCCGCACCCGCGACCACGCCGGCTTGGCGAAGACGTGGATGTAGATCGTGCTGCCGTCGTCTGTAAAGCGCACGCCGGCCAGGGCCTGCTCTGCAAGGTCATGCCGGCCGGCCTGGCGCAGCGCCTTGCGCAGCTCGCGCTCGATCCGTCGCAGCGACACGTCCCTCCTCACGCGGGAAAACCGCTCGCCCGCCGCCCCGCTCCAGGATACGCGAGCGATGGACGTGTGGCGTGCACCAAGAAACGGACCGGTGCGGCGCGGAGGACAACCGGTGCGATATGATCGCGAAGGCAGGGATCGGTGCGCCGGCCGGACGCCCGGCCGGCAGCGGCCTTGCTTGCATAATCTGACGCACCGCGTTGCACGCCGAGGTGACCCGTGCCCGTCTATGAATACCGCTGCGCCGGTTGCGGCTACAGCTTCGCCAAACTGTTCCGCTCCCTCTCCTCCGTTGGCCCGGTGGACTGCCCGGCGTGTGGGCGGCCAGACGCCGAGCGAACCCTCTCGCGCTTTGCCTACCACCAGTCGCTCAAAATGAAGATCGAGTCCCTGGACCCCCGGTACGAGAAAGAGGTGGCGTGGGCGAACAGCCTCAACCCGCCCGACCCCCTCTCCCGCCTGAACCTCGA
>JBHOQW010000135.1:0-48741 GCA_042408665.1 Dehalococcoidia bacterium | reverse complement strand
GACCTATATCTTCAGCCTGCGCAAGGGCGTGAAGTGGCATCCCCCCATCAGCCGTGAGTTCACCGCCGAGGATGTGCGCTGGCACATCGAGCGGCAGGCCGGCGGCAAGCTCAAGGACGGCAGCCCCGGCGGCTTCACCCGGCAGGCCTTCTACCAGACCATCACCAAGCTCGAGACGCCGGACCCCTACACCGTCAAACTGACCCTGAACGCGCCCAACGGCACGTTCCTGGACCGCCTGGCGGCGTACTTCAGCACCATCCCCAACCGGGAGACGACGGAGAAGTTCGAGGCCACCCACCGCACCCTTACGGAGGAGGCGATGGTCGGCACTGGGCCCTTCATCCTCGTCCAGCTCCGCGCGGGACAGGACGTGAAGATGAAGCGCAACCCGGAGTACTTCAAGAAGGACGAGCCGCTGCTGGACGGCTGGCTGGCGCCGCTCATCTTCGAGGACCCCAACGCCTGGCGCGCCGCCTTCCAGCAGAAGCAGGTCGACACCTACAGCAGCCCGGACCCCAGCCAGGTAAAGGCCATCCTTGATGCCAACAAGGGCGCCATGTACGAGGTGCTCACCGGCGTCGCCAACACGGTGTTCCTGCACCTCAACCGCAACAAACAGTTCAAGGACCTGCGCCTGGTGCAGGCCGTGAACATGGCCATCGATCGCCAGGCGCTTATCCAGAGCTTCCATCAGGGGCTCGGACAGGCAAGCGGCGTCGTCACCTGGCTGCAGGAGGGTTATGCCCTGCCGCCCGAGGAACTGGCCAAGTACCCCGGCTACCGCAAGGACCGCGACCAGGAAAAGCGGGAGGCGCGCCAACTCTGGGAGGCGGGCGGTGGTCCGGCCCTGGGTGAGATCGACATCAAGGTGCCGGATACCTGGTTGGCCCAGTGGCCCGACACCACCCAGATCCTGCCGCGCATGCTCAACGAGGCCCTGGGGGTCAACCAGTTCAAGTCCACCAAGACCTCGTATAACGAGGAGATCATCCCCAATTTGGGCAACGGCAATTTCCCCAACTGGTTCGGTTGGACCTCGCAGGTCGATTCGCCCGACCCGCGCTCCACGATCCGCAACGTCTACCACTCAAAGGGCAGCCTGAACTTCAACAAAGTCAACGAGCCACAGCTCGATAAGCTCATCGAAGAGGCGGGAGTGATCGTGGACTTGAAGCAGTCCGTCGCCAAGGTGCGCGAGATTCAGCAGATCATTATGGAGAACGCCCAGTTCGGCAACATCAACCTGTACAACTACATCTCGCGCACGGCGTACTGGAACTACCTAAAGGGCAATATCAAGGCGGAGCCCTCAGGCGGCAAGCCCGGCGTTGGCTATAATATCTTCGCCGGTCACCTGGCGGCGCGGAACGTGTGGTTCGACACCAAGGACCCATCCTACCAGGGGCGTCCGCCGGCCAGCCTCTAGCGCGCACAGTGGCTCGGTCACGGCCGGGCGGTGTGCCTGCCGAGCCGCCCGTGTCGCTCGTGGCGGGCGAGAGACCGGTCGCTACCGCGCCGCCGTCTCCGTGCTCCAGCCGAGGGGATACACCACCATGGGCCGGTACGTAGTCCGACGCCTGCTGTTGAACGTCCTCGTCCTGTGGACCGTGGCCACGTTGGTCTTCTTCGCCGTGCGCGTGCTGGACAGCGACTACGTAGAGAAGCGCCTGGGCTCGAACCTGGAGCTCAGCGCCAACAACCCGGAGGCCATCCGGCGGGCCAAGGCGGAGCTGGGATTGGACAAGCCCAAGTGGCAGCAGTACCTGGTGTTCATGGGCCAACTGGCACGGGGCGACCTCGGCCGCTCCTACGAAACCAACCGCAGCACGTGGCAGGAGCTGGCCGACCGGTTGCCGACGACGGTCGAACTCGGCGCACTCATCGTGCTGATCGCCTTCGGGATCAGCATTCCCGTGGGCATCGTCAGCGCCGTCAAGCAGGATAGCTGGATCGATTACGTGCTGCGTGGATTCGCCATCCTGGCCGTGGCTACGCCGGTGTTCTTCATCGCGGTGCTGCTCACGCTGGTCGTGCTCAAGTACCATCTGTTTCGCATCGAGATCGTGGGTGATCCCCACTTCTGGACCGATCCCAAAGCCGCCCTGTTCAAGTACCTCATTCCTGCCGTTGCCGGTGGTATTGCCGGCGGTGGCGGTATCATGCGGCTACTGCGCTCGCAGATGCTGGAGGTGTTGCGTCAGGACTACATCCGCACCGCCCACGCCAAGGGGCTGCGCGACCGCAGCGTGGTGCTGCGCCACGCGCTCAAAAACGCCATGATCCCGGTGCTCACGGTGATGGGCCTGACCATCTCCAGCATCATCGGTGGCCAGATTATTCTGGAGAACATGTTCAACATCCGCGGCGTGGGTCAGTTCCTCTACTCGCGGCTCATCCTGCGCGATTTCCCTCCCTTTCAGGGCACGGTTCTCATCATTTCCTTCGTGGTGGTGACGGTCAACTTGGCCGTCGATGTCCTGTACGCGTGGCTGGACCCGCGCATCCGCTATTCCTGAGAGGACGCACCGCCCATGGCCCGAAGTGAAGCGACGCACCTCCTTCCGGATCTGCTGGTCACCGGTGCCGAGCGCCGCGTCGGGCGCGGTGCGCTGCGCCACGTGCTCCGCTTCGCCCGTCGGCGCAAGCTGGGCGCGCTCGGGGTGGCGCTGGTGGTGCTGGTGGTGGCGGTGGCGCTGCTGGCGCCGCTCATCCAGCGGTACGATGACAACTACCAGTTTGTGACGCGCAACCCCAACTACGTCGCCCCGGCGGCAGGCGCCCAGAACCTGCTCCAGCAGCTTCAGCAGGGCAAGAGTGAAAAGGACCTGCACGAGTTCGTCACCGAACGGTTCCAGCCGCCCAGCCGCAAACACTGGCTGGGTACCGACCAGTTTGGCCGCGATATCTACGCGCGCATTGTGGTGGGCGCGCGGCTGGCCGTGCTGATCGGGGTGTTCGCCTCGCTGATCGCCGTGGCGGCCGGCCTGGTGTTCGGGGTGGTGTCCGGCTATTTCGGTGGGGTGGTGGATCTGGTGATCCAGCGCTTTGTGGACGGCTTACAGGCCTTCCCGGCGCTCGTGCTGCTCATGCTGATCGTGCAGCTCTGGGAGCAGCCGCCGCTGTGGGTGACGATCGCCGCGCTTGGCTTTCTGGGCTGGGCGGTGGCGGTGCGTATCGTACGGGCGGCGGTGCTGAGCGTGTCGGCCCAGCCCTATATCGAGGCGGCCCGCTCGTTCGGCGCCACCAACCTGCGCATCATGCTGCGGCACGTGCTGCCCAACATCGTGGCGCCGGTGATCGTGGTGTTCTCCATCAGCATCGGCGCCTACATCCTCGCCGAAGCCTCACTCTCCTTCCTGGGCCTGGGGCCGGCCGATAAAACCACCTGGGGCAAGATGGTGAACGCCGGGCGCAACCAGCTCGACCTGCATCCGTGGGAATCGCTGTTCTCCGGTCTGGCGATCACGCTCACGGTGCTGGGCTTCAACCTGGCCGGCGATGCCATCCGCGATGAGCTGGACCCCCGCCTGCGCGGGCGTTGAGCGGGGCGGCGGGTGCAACACAAAGCCGTGAACCGCTCCAACACGGTTCACGGCTTTGTGCCGTCGGTGTTCTCGGCGCGGGCTGGTCCCAATCCCTATGACCCGACGGTTACCGGTGTGTTGAGCACCGTCAGCGGGATCATCTCCCGGGGCCGCTCACCGAGGCGTTTCACCCACTTCAGCTCGTCTACCTGCAGGGCACACTGCTCGACTCCGAAGTTCTGCATGCCGCAGACGTTGCAGTCGCCGCGGTGGCAGTCCAGCGTCTTCGCCCGGTTGAGCGTGCGGTGCCACTCCTTGCGCAGGTACGCCTTGGTCACGCCGACGTCGATGTGGTCCCACGGCAGGGTCTCCCACAGGTCGCGCTCGCGGTAGGCGTACCAGGCGGCGCTCAGGCCGCATTCCGCCAGGGCCCGCTCCCAGAGCTCCCAGCGGTGGAACTCGCTCCAGGCGTCGAACTTGGCGCCGAGCTGCCAGGCGCGGTACACGGCCTTGGCCAGTCGCCGGTCACCACGGGACAGGATCGCTTCCAGGGTGGACTCGTGCGGGTCGTTCCAGGTGAGCTCCACGCCCGCTTTGCGGCAGCCCTCCTGCAACACGCGATGGCGCGGCTCCAGTTCCTCCGGTGTCATCTGCGCGCACCACTGGAACGGCGTGTGCGGCTTGGGGATGAAGTTGGAGGTGGAGACGCGCACCCGCGCCCGCCGGCCCACGTACTTCATGCCGATCGCCTTCACCTTAGCGCCGATCTCGGCGATCCCCTCCACATCGGCCAGCGTCTCGGTGGGCAACCCCACCATGAAGTACATCTTGATGCTGGTCCAACCGTGGCTGAAGGCGTGCTCCGCCGCGGCCAGGATGTCCTCATCGCGCACCAGCTTGTTGATCACGTCGCGCATGCGCTGGGTGCCGGCCTCCGGCGCCAGGGTGAGGTTGTGCTTCTTGCCCCTGGCCACCACCTCCGCCACACGCACCGAGAAGGAGTCCACGCGCGTGCTGGGGATGGAGATCTTGAGGTTTGGGAACTCGCGCGTGAGCGCCTCCACGATCTCCACCACCTGCGTGTGGTCGGTGGTGCTGAGCGACATGAGCGACAGCTCGTCGTAGCCGGTGTTGGCCAACAGCTCCCGCGTCGCCTCCACGATCTGCTCGGTGTAGCGTTCGCGCGTGGGGCGGTAGATCATGCCGGCCTGACAGAAGCGACAGCCCTGCGTGCAGCCGCGTTGGATCTCAATCGCCGCGCGGTCGTGCACGGTCTGGATGTAGGGGACGATCGGCCGGGTGAGCGGCGGCAGCATGGCGTTGACCACGCGCCGGCGAATGCGCGCCGGCACGCCCGGCACAGTGGGGAAGAAGCGGCGCAGGGTGCCGTCCGCGTTGTACTCGCAATCGTAGAACGCCGGCACGTACACGCCGTCCAGCTCCGCCAGCCGGCGCAGGAAGGCCATGCGGTCCCGCCCGCGTCCCGGCCGGCCGGCCTTCCAGCGGCGCACCTCCTCCGCCAGCTCCAGGATCACCTCCTCGCCCTCGCCCAGCACGAAGGCGTCGATGAAGTCGGCCAGCGGTTCCGGGTTGAGCGCGCCCGAGCCGCCGGCGATCACGATTGGGTCCTCGTCGGTGCGCTCGGCGGCCAGGACCGGGATGCCGGCTAGGTCCAGCATGTTAAGGACGTTGGTGTATGTCAGCTCGTAGGACAGCGAGAAACCGACGACGTCGAAGTCGCGCAGGACGTGGCGCGTCTCCAGGCTCCAGAGCGGCACGCCGGCGGCGCGCATCTCGGCCTCCATATCCGGCCACGGCGCGTAGGCGCGCTCGCAGAGCACATCCGGCTCGCGGTTGAGCAGGTCATACAGGATGTTCAGCCCGAGGTTAGACTGCCCGATATCGTACACATCCGGGTAGGCGAGCAGGAAGCGGATCGGCGTGCTGTCCCAGTCCTTGACCACGCTGTTCCACTCACCGCCGGTGTAGCGGGCAGCCTTGGTGACGCGGGGCAGCAGGGGCTCGATGTTGACGATCACGCTGCACCTCGGTTCGCAGAGCGTCGGCGCCCCGGCGCAGGGGCCACAATCCATCGTACCAGAGGGTGTCGGGTTGCGATCTAGCGCTCGCCGGCGAGCTGCTCTTCCGTCCGGCGGGCGGGCGTGGGGATGGGGGCCTCGGTGGCCTTACCGCTGACCACCACCATTGCCAGCAGGAGCAGGGCCGCCACCGGAAAGACGGCGCGCAGCCCGAACGTCCGCGCCAGCGCGCCGCCCAGGAACGGGCCGCCGGAAAAGGCGATGGAATTCACGCTGGACACAACCCCAAAGATGGCGCCGGCGCGCTCACGCGGCGCCCGACCGGCGATGAGGGCGTTGAGGGCCGGCACCTGCATCCCCTGGACACCGCCCAGCATACCGAGCAGGGCCACCAGCGTCGGATAGCCCGGCGCCACCCACAGACCCAGGTAGATCAGCACCGAGGCCGGGGCCGTCACACTCAGCAGGCGGCGGTAGCCGAAGCGGCCCACGATCCGGCCGACCAGCAGCGCCGCCACGGCGCTGGCCAGCCCCATGGCGAAGAACGCCACGCCCGCCAGCGCCTCCGTGTGCTCGGCGCCGGTGATGTCCCCCACCAGCAACGAGATCACCGGCGTGGCCACGTTGGCGCCGCACAGGGCGAGCAGGGCGGCCAGAATGGGGAAGCGGATCGGTCGCTCCCGCCAGGTGGCGGCCACGTCCGCGCGCACCGCCTCTGCCAGGCCGCGCACCACGGTCGGGCGGATGAAACGCTCGCGCACCAAGAGCACCACCGGCAGGGCGGAGGCGATGTACAGGCCCGCCGTCAGCAGAAAACTGGCGCGGTAGCCGACCGTGGCCGCCAGCCCGCCCCCGATGAGCGGTCCCAGCGTGTTAGAGAGGAACACTGAGCTCTGCAGCGCGCCCATCGCCGTACCCAGGTGCTGGGGTGGGGTGTGGGCCGCGATCAGCGGGTTGGCCGCCGGCACTGTGCCGGCCAAGGCGCTGAACAGCAGCCGCCCGACGAACAGGTGCCACAGGTTGCCGGCCAGGCCCATCACCGCCAGCCCGGCGGCGGCGCCGGCCGTGGCACGGAGCAGCATCGGCCGGCGGCCATGCCGGTCGGCGAGCTGACCCCACACCAGGGCCGCCACCGCGCCGACCATGCCCGTGCACAGGCTGATCACGCCCGTCCAGAACGCCGCTTCGCCGGCGGTGTAAGCGCCCAGGGTCTGGATGTACAGCGGCAGGAAGGGGAAGACGAGGTTGAACCCCAAAATGCTGACGAATGCGGCGATGACCACGCCGACGAGGTTCCGTTGCCACTGCTCGCGTAACATCGCCCCGTCCGGGCAGATGGCCCGCCCCAGCGATTCTACCACTCGCCCCTCCCTGCCGCGATTGACACACCCCGTCACCGGTGCTAGATTATTGACAAGATTGGTCAACTATACCGCCCCACCCCCTGCTGGGAGGTCCGCGCGATGGTGATGCACCCCTTGCTCGTTGAGCGCGTGGAGGCGGCACTGGACGAGATCCGGCCGGCGCTGAACCTGGATGGCGGCACGGTCGAGCTGCTGGAGATCACGCCGGACTATGTGGTCCGGCTGTCGATGGAAGGGGCCTGCAACGGTTGCCCGATCAGCGGCCTCACCCTCAAGCTCGGCATCGAGCGGCTGCTCAAAGAGCGCGTACCGGAGATCACCCGGGTGGAGGCCGAGGGGGTGGGCGACCCGGAATGGGATTAGGGAAGCAAGGGCCTATCCGGCGATGGCAAAGGGCCGTGCCCGCACGCGCACGGCCCTTTCTGTTGGGCTATGTGCCGCCGCGGCGCACCTCTTCCAGCTTGCCGCGCAAGAAGTCGCGGCTAAGCGGGCCGAAGCGGATGGCGCGGATGATCCCGTCCCGGTCCACGATGAAACTGCTGGGCAGCCCGTAGAGGCGGTACTGGCGGAAGACCTGCCCATCCGGGCCGTCCAGCAAGATAGGGAAGGTGAGGTCAAGCTCGTCGCGGAAGTCGCGCGCCAGCTTGCGTGCCTCCTCCAGTGAGGCGTTCTCCTCGTTCACCGCCAGCACGACGAAGCCCTGGTCCTTGAACTCACGGTAGACGGCTTCGATCTCCGGCATCTCACCGCGGCACGGGCCGCACCAGGTGGCCCAGAAGTTGATCAGCACCACCCGGCCGCGGAACTCGCTCAATCGCACCGTCTGGCCGTCCAACGACCAGAGGGCGAAGTCCGGTGCCGGCTGTCCCACCTTGGGTGCGAACGGGTCCAACGCTCCCAGCCGCTCGGCCTCCCGCAGGGCGGCGCTGCCCGGTGGGTAGCCCGTTGGCTTTTGCCAGGGGCGGCTGAGCGCCAGCACCACCCCGGCCACCGCGGCGATGCCGACAAACGGCGCGGCGTAGCGCCACCACCGGCGCCGGGCGTCGGGTGGCCGCGCCGCCGCCGTGCCGCGCTCGCTGCTCGTGGAGGTGCTGGTCATCGCCCGCCCCTCTGTGGTCCTCGGCCGCAGCCTCAGCGGAGCTGCCCGCGCAGGTACTGCACGGCCCGCTGGCGTAGCCCGTCCGTGCTGCCCGATGTGCCGCGCACCACCTCGTCCGGCTCCAGGCCGATGCCCTCCAGCGACCGCTCCAGCCGGCCGGTGAGCGCCCGCTCCACCGTCACAATCAAGCGAGACGAATCGGCCAGCTCCACCGGCCGCCCAACGGACAGACACCCGCACGTGCGCGTGCCGATCAGGTAGCCGCGGCCGTACTCCTGCACCGCCGCGGCGATCACCTCCGCGCCGGAAGCGGTGCCGCGGTTGACGAGCGCCACCAGCGGCCCGTAGAAGGGCGTGGGGCGGTTGACCGCCGCGTACACGGTGCGTTGCCCCTCGCGGTTCACGGAGACGAAGATCGGCCCGGCGGTGACGAAGTGGCTGGCGATGCTCACCGAAGTGAGCGGGTCACCGCCTGGGTTATCGCGCAGGTCCAGGATCAGGGCGCGCGCGCCCTGAGCCAGCAGCCGGGACAGGTGCGCGTCAAAGTCGCGGGCCACGTCCACTGCGGCGCTTTGCCGCGGCAAGGCGCGCACCCGGATATAGGCAATGTCACCGTCCACCAGCTCGGACGTCACCAGCGGCGCGGACGGCACCGTAATGCGCGCGCGGCTGACCACCACCTCACGCGCCCCCTCGCCGGCCCGCTGCACCGTGAGCCGCACCTCGGTGCCCTCGGGGCCGCGCACCTGCGCGGAGACGTCGGGCAGGGCCAGGGAAGCGGCGTCGTGCCCGTTGATGCGCAGGATGCGGTCACCGGGGCGCAGGCCGACCCGCTCCGCCGGGCTGTTCGGGTAGACCTCGGCGATGGCGATGCCGTCCGGCAGGCGGTCGATGCGGATGCCGATGCCGGAGTACGAGTCCGGGGCGCCTTCCAGCCAACGCCGCTGGCTGTCCGCCTGCTCCGGTGCCAGATAGCGCGTATGGGAATCGCCGACCGCCGCGGCCATGGCGCGGACGATGGCCTGGGCTATGCGGCCCGTGTCCAGGCCGCGCCCCGGCCCCACCGCGAAGGCGGTGAACTCGCGCGCGAACGCCTCGATGTCGTCCGCGCCGCGTTCCTGGTAGGCGCGCAGGTCCAGGAAGCCGGCGCCCTGCCGCGACGCCTCCTCGCCCACGGCGCGCCAGGCGGGCAGGAGCAGCTCCCGCGGCGTCACCGGGCGGAACAAATTGCGGCTAATCTCGGTGTACGCCTGCCGCACCACGTCGATGCCGGCCACGGTGGCCGGTGTGGCCTCCACGGCCACCGGCGCCACAGATACACCGGCAGACGGCGCCGCCCGGTGGCAGGCGGCCAGCACGACGCCGACCGCCAGCCAGAGGGCGGCCCACCGGATCCCGACCGATACACGGGCAGGGCGTCCCATCGCCGGTCATTGTACCATTCCGGCTCGACGATGCCGCGGTGGCGTCACCGGGACCGCTGACCCGCATCCGCGGCTGCCTGTAGGCGGGGCGGATGCTACAATCCGGCCGTGAAGGAGGCTGGGCCGTGGAGCTGCGCGAGATCCTGTACGAGGTGGGCGACGACGGCGTCGCCGTTATCACCCTCAACCGTCCCGAACGCATGAACGCCTTCACCGCGCGCATGATCGACGAATGGGCGTGGGCCATCGAGCAGGCGCGGGACGACGACCGTGTGCGCGCCGTGATCGTCACCGGCGCCGGCAACCGCGCCTTCTGCGCCGGGATGGACGTTCAGCAAGAGGTATCCGGGGAGGGCGTGCTGCGCACCACTAGCGCCGGCCCGGCCGAGCGGCGTAACTCGCTGCGCTACGGCGTGCACAAGGTGCCGCGGGCGCTCATGCTGCTGGACAAGCCCTACATCGCCGCCGTCAACGGTGTGGCCGTCGGCGCCGGCATGGACATGGCCTCCATGGCCGACATCCGCTTCGCGGCCGACACCGCCCGCTTCGGGATGGCCTACGTGCGCATGGGCATCATCCCCGGCGACGGCGGCTGCTACTTCCTGCCGCGACTGGTGGGCATCGCCCGCGCCCTGGAGCTGATCTGGACCGGCGACCTGTTCGACGCCCGCCAGGCGCTGGAATGGGGCTACGTCAGCCGCGTCTACCCGGCCGACGAGCTGATGAAGGAGACGCGGGCCTTCGCCGCCCGTTTGGCCGAGGGGCCGGCGGTCGCCATCCAGCTCGCCAAGCGGCTGCTGTATCGCTCCCTGGAGACCGACCTGGACCACGCGCTGGACCTCGCCCAGAGCGCCATGGTCATCGCCCAGTCCACCGAGGACGCGGTCGAGGGGCCGCGCGCCTTCGTGGAGAAGCGCAAGCCCGTGTTTAAGGGGCGCTAAGGCGGGCGCACTGCCGCCGGGGGGTGCACGATGGACTTTCGCTTCACGCCGGAGCAGGAGGCGCTACGCGCCGAACTGCGCGCGTTCTTGCGGCAGGAGCTGCCGCCGGACTGGACGGTGCGGAACGACCGGGAGGAGCTGAGCCCGGAGGAGTTCGCCTTCAGCCAGCAGTTCGCGCGCAAGCTGGGTGAGCGCGGCTGGCTGACCATGGCCTGGCCGAAAGAGTACGGCGGCCGCAACGCCACCCACATCGAGCAGACCATCTTCGCCGAGGAGATGGCCTACGCCGGTGCACCGCTCGGCTTCGGCTTCGGCACGCAGCTCGTCGGCCCCACGCTCATGGTGTGGGGCACAGAAGAACAGAAGCGGCGCTTCCTGCCGCCCATCGCCCGCGCCGAGGTGTTCTGGTGCCAGGGCTTCTCCGAGCCGGGCGCGGGCTCCGACCTGGCCTCGCTGCAGACCCGCGCCGAGCGCCAGGGCGACGACTACATCATCAACGGGCAGAAAATCTGGACCAGTGAAGGCCAGTACGCCGACTGGATGATCCTGCTGGCCCGCACGGACCCGAACGCGCCCAAACACCGCGGCATCAGCTACTTCCTGGTCGATATGAAGTCGCCCGGCATCACGATCACGCCGCTCATCAACCTGATGGGCACGCATGCCTTCAACCAGGTGTACTTCGACAATGTGCGCGTGCCGGCGGCCAATCGGGTGGGCGAGGAGAACCGCGGCTGGTACGTGGCCACCACCACGCTCGATTTCGAGCGCACCGGCATCTCGCGCGTGATCTGGGCGCTGCGCCAGTTCGAAGAGGTGGTGGAGCTGGTGCGCGAGCGGGCCGCGCGCGGGGAGGCGTGGGCGCGTCGCCCCGCCCTGCGCTACAAGCTGGCCGAACTGCGCATCGAGTTCGAGATCGCGCGCCTGCTCTGCTACCGCGTGGCCTGGCTCCAGACCAAGGGCGCCATCCCGAACTACGAGTCCTCCATGGCGAAGATGTTCGGCTCGGAGCTGAACCAGCGCTTCGGCGCCACGGCGATCAACGTCTTCGGCCTGGCCGGCCAGCTCGAGCCGGGGTCACGCTGGGCGCCGTTGCAGGGGCGCATCGAGCGCACCTACATGGCCGGCGTCTCCTACACCATCGCCGGCGGCACCTCGGAGATCCAGCGCAACATCATCGCCCAGCGCGGTCTGGGCCTGCCGCGCGGCTGAACCCAGCCGAGCCAGCGCCTCGACCTCGGTCTGTTGAAGCGCGGAACGGCATCTGCGACACTGTGCGCACCCGAGAGGTCGTATGCCCCGGCAGGGGCGGCACCCCGGGATCGGGAGGTGCACCGTGGCGGATGACCTCGTCTTGGAGGTCCGCGACCTGCGCACACAGTTCTTCACCCGAGACGGGGTGGTCCGTGCCGTCGATGGCGTCTCCTTCAGCGTGCGGCGTGGCGAGGTGGTGGGCCTCGTGGGCGAGAGCGGCTGCGGCAAGAGCGTCACCTCGCTCTCCATCATGCGCCTCGTTCCCCAGCCGCCTGGCCGCATCGTCGGCGGTGAGGTGATCCTGTACGAGGATGGGGTGGGGCGCGACCTCCTCCAGTTGGACGAGGACGAGATGCGCCGGGTACGCGGTCGGGTCATTTCCATGATCTTCCAGGACCCAATGACCTCGCTGAACCCGGTGCTGACCATCGGCTACCAGTTGATGGAGCCGCTCAAGATCCACTTCAACCTGGACGATGAGGCGGCGCGCCGGCGGGCGGTCGAACTCCTCATGCAGGTCGGCATCCCCGCCGCCGCGCAGCGGTTGAACGACTACCCGCACCAGTTTTCCGGCGGCATGCGCCAGCGCGTGATGGTGGCGATGGCGCTCGCCTGCCAGCCCCGCCTGCTCATCGCCGATGAGCCGACCACGGCCCTGGACGTCACCGTCCAGGCTCAGCTTCTCGACCTGATCAGGCGGCTCAACCGCGAGACGGGCACGGCGGTGCTGATCATCACCCATGACCTGGGCGTGGTGGCCGACCTGTGCGACCGGGTGATGGTCATGTACGCGGGCCAGATCATCGAGTCCGGCACGGGCGATGAGATCTTCGACAGCCCGCAGCACCCCTATACGCTGGGGCTGATGCAGTCGGTGCCGCGTCTTGGGCCGGACGTGCGCAGGCCGCTCGTGCCCATCGAGGGCATGCCGCCGGACCTGATCGCGCCCCCGGCGGGGTGCCGGTTCCGACCACGGTGTCCTTACGCCTTCGCTCGCTGCCGTGAGCAACCACTGACCGTCTACCTGGGCGGGGAACATCACAGTGCCTGTTGGTTGGCCGTACCGGGGGCCCGCGAGGAGGCCATCGCGGGTGAACGAGGGGTGTGACCTGACATCGTGCCACAGGGAGGTCGGCGATGACCCAGGAGTTGGCGGAGGCGGCGCCGGGCCAGGAGGGCGGGCGTAAGACGCTGCTGGTCGTCGAGCATCTCAAGAAGTACTTCTCGGTCGGCGGTGGTTTCCTGCGCCGCTCCGCCCTCCTGCGGGCCGTGGACGACGTGTCCTTCGAGATCGTCGAAGGGGAGACCTTCGGTCTGGTGGGCGAGTCCGGTTGCGGCAAATCGACCCTGGCGCTTACCGTGGTGCGCCTGTATGAGCCGGACGGCGGGCGGATCATCTTCAACGGCATGGATATCTCGCACCTGCCCGGCGCCAAGCTGCGGCCGATCCGCAAAGACATTCAGATGATCTTTCAGGACCCCTACTCCTCGCTGGACCCGCGCATGACCGTGGGCGGGATCATCGAGGAGCCGCTGCGCAACTTCGGCGTCTCGGACCGGCGGGAGCGGGTGCGCGAACTGCTGCAGGCGGTGGGGCTGAACGCCTACTTCGTCAACCGCTACCCGCACGAGTTCTCCGGCGGCCAGCGCCAGCGTATTGGTATCGCCCGGGCCATCGCCCTGCACCCGAAGCTGATCGTGTGCGATGAACCGGTCTCCGCCCTCGACGTCTCCATCCAGGCGCAGGTGCTCAACCTGCTACGCGCCCTGCAGCGCGACTACCGGCTGACCTACCTGTTCATCGCCCACAACCTGGCGGTGGTGGCGCACATCTCGGACCGGATCGGCGTCATGTACCTGGGCAAGCTGGTCGAGATCGGACCCACGGAGCAGATCACGAGCGAGCCGCGCCATCCGTACACGCGGGCGCTTCTGTCCGCCGCGCCGGTGCCCCAGCGCCGCCTGCGCCGCGAGCGCATCATCCTGCGCGGGGAGGTACCCAGCCCCCTCAATCCCCCTAGCGGCTGCCGCTTCCACCCCCGCTGCCCGATCGCCACGGAGCGCTGCGCCGTCGATGAGCCTGCCCTACGGCTCGTTGCGCCCGGCCACTACGCCGCATGCCACTACACGTGACGGGCGGGTTCCTCTGCCACCGGTCACGACGTCGCCGGTGCGCAGGCGGTCGCCGTCGGTATCGTCGCGGCGCTCCATTCCGATGCCCTCCGGTTGGGTGAGGGCATGGGCATTGGCCCGGCGACGCCACGGCGGTGTACCATGGGCCCACGTCCACTCGTGGGGCGTGCAACGCGAGATCAGGAGGCCCGTTATGGGAGAGCACAGCGACGACCGTGGCGGCAGGGCTGCGGTCTCCGGCGAGCGCGCCGCCCCCGTCACCCAGCCGCAGCCCGGCCCGGCCGCGGCTCCAGCCGTGGCGCCGCCCAACTATCTCTGGCTGACGGGCCGGCTGGTGCCCTGGCATCAGGCGACGGTGCACATCACCATGATCGGCTGGCCGGCGATCGGCGCTGTGTTCGAGGGCATTCGCGCCTACTGGAACGCGGAGCGCCGAGAGCTGTATCTGTTCCGGCTGACTGAGCACCTGCGCCGCTTCGCGCACTCCATGAAGCTCATGCGCATGCGGCCGAGCCTGACGATGGAGCAGATCGGTGCCGGGGTGCTGGAGCTGTGCCGCGCCAACGAGGTGCAGGAAGACGCCTACTGTCAACCGCTCGCCTTCACCGGTGGGCAGGTGTGGGGGTCACGCGCCGCCGCCGATCAGGTGCCGGAGATCCTGATCACCACGCGCCCCTCACCCAGCGCCCTGCTCAGCGGCCGTGCCGGCACGGCCGGCGTCTCCAGTTGGACGCGCATCTCCGACAACGTCCTGCCGCCCCGCATCAAGGCGATGCCCAACTACGCCAACGCCCGCCTGGCCTCGTATGAGGCGCAGCGGCACGGCTACGATGTGCCCATCTTCCTGAACACGGCCGGCAAGGTGAGCGAGAGCACCGGCTCCTGCCTGTTCATGGTGCGTGAGGGGGTCGCCGTGACCCCATCCATCACCGCCAGCATTTTGGAGAGCATCACCCGCGCCACGGTGATCGCGCTGCTCGGCGATATGGGCGTCCCGGTGCAGGAGCGCGACGTGGACCGCACCGAGCTGTACATCGCCGATGAGGTGTTCGTCTGCGGCACGGCGATGGAGATCTACCCAATCGTGCGCGTGGACGGCTATGAGATCGGGACCGGCACGGTTGGTCCGATCGTCTCGCGCCTGGAGCGGCTCTACCACGACATCGTGCGCGGCATCGACCGCCGCTACGAGCGCTGGCTCACGCGGGTGTGACGGGGCGCTGCCCGCGACCGGCCTACCACTCCGCCGGCAAGCCCAGGCTCTGGTAGAGAGCGTTGGGCAGCTCGATGGGGCCGAACTGCTCCTCGTACCGCTTGACGTTCATCACGAACAGGCGGGCCAGCACCTTGGCGTGCTGTGGGCTGAGGTGCATGCGGGCGTAGATACGCGTGGCCGGTTGCCCTCCCTCTCCGCTCGGTTGTGTCTTGCCCAGGTTGAGGGTGAAGCCGTAGGCGTTGACCTCGAAGGCCACGCTGTCGCAATAGAACTCCGGGATGTTCTCCATCGTCTGCCTCGATGTTCACGGGCTTTCGGCCGTTCCGTCCCGACATCTGTTCAGTAAATCGGTGGCCGGCGCTTGTGCCATTCGGTCAAGGTTTGGTAAGCGTGCCCGACGCGGAGCACCGTTCCCTCATCAAACGGCCGGCCGATGATCTGGAGCCCCACCGGCAGCCCCTGCCGGTCAACGCCACAGGGCAGGCTGAGGGCCGGCAGCCCGGTGAGGTTGACCGGGAACGTGCAGCGGGTGAGCGGGTTCGGCGTCGCCACGGCGGGACCGGGGATCGGCGGCGCCGTCACCGGCACGGTCGGGGTGATCAGGACGTCCACCTCCTTCAGCGCTTGGAGAAAGCCGTCCAGCACCCGTCGCCGGGCGCGCTGAGCGTTGACATAATCCACCGCCGGATAGAGCAGGCCCTGGAAGAGGCGCTGGCGCACGTCCTCACCGTAGTCCTGCGGGCGCTCGCGCAGCCAGCGTTGGTGGTAGGCCGCCGCCTCGGCCGAGATGATGGGTGCAAACGCCGCGGCGGCCACGTCTAGGTGGGGCACGCTCACCTCGCGTACTTCCGCTCCCTCGGTCCGCAGCACGTCCACGGCGGCCTCCACCGCCCGTGCCACATCGTCGTCGAGCTGCTCGAAGAAATAGGCGCGGGGCAGTCCAATGCGCAGGCCGCGCACGCCGTCCTCCAGCCCGGCCGTGAAGTCCGGCACCGGGACGGTAGCGGCGGCGGGGTCCGCCGGGTCGGGGCCGGCGATGGCGGTGATTAGCAGGGCCACATCGCGCACGGTGCGCGCCATGGGGCCGGCGTGGTCCAGCGACCAGCTCAAGGGGAGCATGCCGGCGCGGCTCACCCGCCCGTACGTCGGTTTGAGGCCGGTGATGCCACACAACGCGGCGGGGATGCGGATGCTGCCGCCGGTGTCCGATCCCAGCGAGCCGTAGCACAGGCCGGCGGCCAGCGCTGCCCCGGAGCCACCGGAGGAGCCACCGGGGATGCGCGACGGGTCCCACGGGTTGCGGCAGATGCCGAAGTGCGGGTTGGCCGTGGAGACGCCGAAAGCGAACTCGTGCATGTTCAGCTTGCCCAGCAGCACGGCCCCGGCCTGGCGCAGGCGGACCACGGCGGTGGCGTCCTGCTGGGGCACGCGCTCGGCCAGGATTTTGGCACCACCGGTGGTGCGGATACCGGCGGTATCGAACAGGTCTTTGAGCGCCAGGGGCACGCCCAGTAACGGCCGCTCGTCGCCCGCGCGGGCGGCCTGCTCGGCCTGCTCCGCCGCGGCCAGGGCCGCATCGGCCGTGACGGTGATGTAGCTGGTGAGCTTTCCGTCCAGCCGCTCGATGCGGGCCAGCATGGCGCGGGTCAACTCGACGGGGGAGACCTGACGGGCGCGTACCAGCGCGGCCGCCTCGCTGAGGGTGAGTTCGTGGAGCTCAGTGGCCTGCATGACGTTCACTCCGGCCGTGGAACGCGGAAGATAAGGGCGGGTTCGGTCTCGCCGAGGTCTAGGGCGCGCAGCCGCTCGGCGTTGCGCAGCGCCCCCTCGTAGGCGGGCAGGAGCTGCTCCACGCGCTCGTCCGTGGCGGGTAGGCCCAGGGCTTGCAGCGCGTGGCGGAGCTGATCGCGCGTCGAGTGGTTGGCCGATGGCGTGCTCATGACGGTCCTCCTGTGGCGTGGACGCCGGACGCCGGCGCCCTTACGGGACGATCACCCCCCGCACGACGCCGCACTCGGCCTGGCGGCCGGCCCACTCGCAGGTCTGGAACGCCTCGTCGATGCGTTCGAGCGGGAAGCGGTGGGAGATGAGGCGCTGGAACGGGTAGCGGCCACGGATGCGCACCAGGAAGTCCAGCGCAAGGCCAATAGTGTCCGGATTGTAGTGCATCACGCCCACGATCCGCTTGCGCCCGGCGACCACTGACTGCGGCCGGAAGGGGGCCGCATCCTCCGGGCTAATGTTGCCGACCTCCAGGTAGGTGCCGCCGTTGCGCACCATGGCGATGCCCTCCGCCAGCACCCGCGCGCTGCCCACGAAGTCCGCCACTACATCCGCCCCGTAGCCGTCCGTCAGCTCGCGCACGCGGGCGATGCGCGCCTCGGGCGTGTCGAACTCGCGCAGGTCGATCACTTCGTCGGCGCCGAAGGCGCGCGCCAGCTCCAACCGCCCCGGCACGCCGTCGATGGCGATGAGCGGGCCGGCGCCCATCTCGCGCGCCACGGCGAGGGCGCTCAGGCCCAGGCCGCCGGCGCCCTGCGTGACGAAGCTGTCGCCCATCCGCAAGCCGGCCTCCTGCAGGGCGAAGATCACCTGCGAGAGGGCGCAGTTGACCGGCGTCAGCTCCTCATCGCTCAGCTCGTCGGGCGCCCGGTAGACGACGTGGCCGGGGCGCAGGTAGTAGAAATCGGCGTAGGCGGAGGTGAAGTAGGGCGGCTCGGACAGCGAGCGCCGCGCGATCTCGTTGGGACAGGCCGAGAACTGACCGCGCAGGCACACCCGGCAGCGCCGGCACGGGTAGAAGTAGGCGTAGACAATGCGGTCGCCCTCTTTGAGCGGTCGGCCGAGCGAGTCGGTGGTCACGCCCGGCCCCAATCGCTCCACGCGGCCGACCATCTCGTGCCCGGCGGCGGTGCCGGGCGCCGCCGGCAACTCGCCGCGCCAGGCGTGCAGGTCGGAGCCGCAGATACCGGCCATCACCACGCGTGCCAGGATGGCGCCGGGCTCCGGCTCCGGGACGGGAAACTCGGCGATGGTAAACCGCTCACCCGGCTTGGGAAAAGCGGCGACACGCCCGCGCATGGTGGACCTCCGCTGCGATGGCTCGTGTGAGGCATTGTGCCCCTTCGGGCGCGCGGATGCCAGCGGCGCACGGGAATGGCGCACCCTTGCCGTGCGTCTAGAGCGCCAGCACCCGTCCGCGCAGGTGGTCCGGCACCTGCAGGTGGAGCATGGCGGACACCAGGGTGCCGAAGGAACCCCCGGCCGCGCCCGAGAGGGTGAGGAACACTGCGCCGCCGTACAGCGAGTCGGAGAGGGCGGCCAGCAGCAGGAAGGCGGGGAAGGCCAGGGCGCAGGCCAGCGCCAGGCGCGGTTTATCGGCCAGGTCGCCCACCGCCGCCAGGCCCATCGCGGCCAGGAAGGCGCCTGCGCCCGGCGCCGACGCGAGGGCGCTCGCCCCCGCCAGCGAGGCGTTGAGGTGCGCGCTGCCCACCGCCGGTACGGCGACGGCCACCGCACGGCCGGCCAATCCGGGTAAACCCGTGAGTAGCACCAGCGCCAGCGCCCGCGGGGTGCGCAGCAGGTAGCGGATGCCGCCCAGCGGGTGAACGTCGAGGTGCGGACGGCGCGGCACACCGGCGCCGGTCAACCTGTAAAACACCCACAGCGCCGCCGGCGCGCCGGCGGCGATCGCCGCGGCCGTCTCCAGGGCACCGGTGGTGCCCAGACACGCGGCAAGGACCACCGCCAGCGCCGGCGCGACCGACGCCGCCGAGTGGAACGCGGCCGTGCTCAAAGAGCACGACCCCACCAGGCGGATCGGCCCGGCCACATCCCACAGGAGACCGCGACGGGCCGGCTGATCGATGGCCGCCACCAGCGAACCCATCGCCCCGATGGCGAGGACGGCCGGGGCCATCGGCAGCACCCCGCTCATGGCCACCGCCAGGCCCAGGGGCATGGCCACCGCCAGGGAGCGGGAGGCGCGGTACAGGGTCAGGCGGTCCACCCGGTCGGCGAATGCGCCGGCAAACGGGGCAATGGCCAGCCGCGGCAGTGAGCGGGCGGCCATGAACAGGGGGAGCAGCAGCGGGGCGGAGGCGGCATGGAGCAGGGCCCACGTGGTAACCAGGAACTGGACCCAGCCGCTCAGGTCCGTGCAGAAGAACGCCGCGAACAGCGCTGCGGCGCGGGGACGGTCGAGCGGTCGGCGATGAGGGTGAGCGGGCATCGCCGGCACCATATGCGGCATCCAGAGCCCAGCAACGACGGTACCCAGGCTGGGAAAGCGCTCAGCAAGACGGTCCGGAAGCTGCTATTACCCTAACGGGGCGGTTGCGAAACGGCAAGTGGGGAATTCCCCGATGCGCGGCACCGCAGGGTGGCCGCGAGCCGCGGGGGATCAGGCCGTCGGGGTGCCGCGGGCCAGCAGCTCGGCCACGGCCGCGCGGGGCGGGAGCGACGGCTCCGCTCCCAGGCGTTGGACGGCGCAGGCGCCGGCGGCGTTGCCCCAGCGGGCCGCCTCTAGCAGGTCATCGGTTTCAGCCAGGCGCACCGCCAGGGCGGCGGTGAAGGCATCGCCCGCCGCGGTGGTATCCACCGCCTCCACGGCGAAGGCCGCCAGGTGCACCTGCACGTCGGCCGTCGCCACCACACAGCCGGCTGCCCCGAGCGTGACCACCGCCGCGCGGGCGCCGCGTGCCCGCAGCGCCGCGGCCGCGGCCAGACCCGTCTCGGGTCCGGTCACCCTCTGGCCGGTGAGAGCTGTGGCCTCCACCTCGTTAGGGGTGACCACGTCGGCAAGGCGGAGCAGCTCATCCGGGAACGGCGTCACCGGCGCCGGGTTGAGTACCACGCGACGACCGGCCGCGCGGGCGATGCGGGCCGCGGCGATCGACGCCTCGGCCGGCACCTCGAGCTGGAGCAGGAGCACGTCGGCGGTGGCGATCCGCTCGGCCTGCGCCGCCACGTCGGCCGGGGTGAGCCGCAGGTTGGCGCGGGGCGCGATGATGATGCTGTTGGCGCCGGTGGCGTCCACCACGGGGGTGGCGATGCCCGTGCCCTCATCGGGGTCGCGGATGACGCCATCGGCGTCGATGCCTTCGCGCGCCAGGGCGGCCAGAAAGAGGGTGCCGAACTCGTCCGCGCCCACGCGGCCGATGATCGCCACCCGCGCGCCGAGCCGCCGCGCGGCCACCGCCTGGTTGAAGCCTTTTCCTCCCAGGAAGATGCCGAACTCCTCTGCCCGCACCGTCTCACCGGCCTGGGGACGGCGCGCCACGCGCATCACCAGGTCGGTCATGAAGCTGCCCACCACGCACACGGAGACCGTCGCGCTCACGAGCCGCGCACCCGGAA
Organism: Dehalococcoidia bacterium; assembly: GCA_042408665.1. Lineage (GTDB taxonomy): Bacteria > Chloroflexota > Dehalococcoidia > CAUJGQ01 > CAUJGQ01 > CAUJGQ01. Next base: position 28,386 of record JBHOQW010000135.1, on the reverse strand, counting down.
GATCGAGGTATGCCGGACCCACACCACCGGCCGGCCGTCGGCGGTGGTGGTGGCCTCCAGGACCAGGTAATGATGGCCGTTGCGCTCGAACGTGGTGCGGATCACACCGCCCGTGCGGTAGATAGCGCCGGCCGGCGCCGGCGCGACGTGCCGGATCTCGCTGGCGGTGTGGATGCTCGGCCCGAAGCTGAAGTTGTGGCGCAAGAGCCGCGCCTGTCGGCCGGCCAGCACGCCGGGCGGCACCAGCGCCGGCCCGAAGGGTGACGGTCCACGGTACCAGGGCGACGGGTCATCGGTCTCATCCGCATACGCGCGCGCCTCGTGCTCAGATACGAGCGTCGTGAACGGGGCGAGCGGTTGGTCCAGCGGCACCGTGTCCGGCGTGAGCGGTGGCCTAGGGTCGGGGGCGGGTGCATCGGGCAGCGGCGGGAGGGCGGGCAGGGGGGCGTCGGCGGGTGGCAGCCAGAAGAGGCCGTCCGCGCAGACCGTGCCGTCCGCCCGGGCGCAGGTCAGATGCAGGGCTGGGAGCCCCTCGTGCGCTGCGGCCGCGGCGGTGCAGGTCACCGTCTCGCCCTCGTAGACGGGGCGCAGGAAGCGGACGTTGGCGGCGCCGCCCGCCAGCCAGTCCGCGCCGAAGGCGGGCACGGCGAGCTGGGTCAGGTAGGCGTACAGGGTCACCCCGGGCACCAGCGCCGCGCGGTACCCCAGGCGACGTGCCTCCGCGTCGCTGTGGATGCGGTTTTCCGACATGGCAGCCGAGTTGACTGCCACCCGTGTGATGGTCGCCGGCAGGCTCGGGACCGCGGTTTCCGGTGACGTTTCCTTGGGCGCGCTCATCGCGTTCCTCCCCGTGGTGGCTGGCTGCATCCTAGCGGGCCGGCCGCGGCGGTGCCAGGGCCACGCCGGTTGGGACATTGACCCGCGTGGCGGGAAGGGATTCAATCGGTGCTGGCGATGGGCCGTGCGGGAAGGAGCACGCCGTGAAGTTCGGGTTGCTGTACGAGCTGGAGTACGCCAAGCCGTGGTACGAGGGCTGGGAGGCGCGCATTTTCCACCAAGCGCTCGAGCAGATCGCCTTTGCCGACCAGAAGGGCTTCGACTACGTGTGGGTGGTTGAACACCACTTTCTCACCGAGTACTCGCACTCGTCGGCGCCGGAGGTCTTTCTCGGTGCCGTCAGCCAGCGCACCGAGCGCATCCGCATCGGCCACGGTGTGGTGCTCCTGCCGCCGGCCTATAACAACCCGATCCGTGTGGCCGAGCGCATCGCCACGCTGGATATCCTCTCGGGCGGGCGGGTGGAGTTCGGCACGGGGCGGTCCGGCACGCCGGCGGAGCTGGAAGGGTTCGGTATCAGCCCGGCCGAGACGAAAGCGATGTGGGATGAGGCGGTGCGCATCATCCCGCGCATGTGGATGGAAGACCCCTTCTGCTATCAGGGGCGCTACTTCTCCATGCCGCCGCGCTCCATCTGGCCCAAACCGGTGCAGAAGCCGCATCCGCCCATATGGGTGGCCGCCGCCACGCCGCGCACGTTTGTCGAGGCGGGGGAGCGAGGCCTGGGGGTGCTGTGCTTCATCATTGGCCAGCCGGCCGAGCTGCCGAGCCGCATCCAACCGTACCGCGAGGCGATCAAGCGTGCACAGCCGGTCGGTGCGTTCGTCAACGAACAGGTGGCCGGGTTCACGGTCACGCTGTGCCTGGATGACGACGCCGAGGCGCAGCGGGTGGGCGGTCCGGCTGCCCTCTGGTACACCGCGACGCTCAGTTCGTTGCTCGGAGAATGGCGGGGCAAGCAAATCCCCGGCTACGAGTACTACGGCGAGCTCAATCGCACCGCCCGCGAGCAGTCCACCGCCCGCGTGACGTCGCTGATCGAAAACGGCACTTTCTGCATTGGCAGTCCGGAGACGTGCATTCGCATCATCGAGAAGTACCGGCAGGCAGGGGTGGACCAGCTCATCTGCTTCATGCAGGCGGCGCGCATCCCGCATGAGAAAATCTTGCGCTCCATCGAGCTCTTCGGTGATCGGGTGATCCCACACTTCAAACGTGAACCGTGAGGTGCGAGGTTGGCGATGGATCTGGGGCTCACCGGCAGGGTAGCGCTGATCACGGGCGGGAGCGAGGGCATCGGTCGCGCTACGGCGCGGGCGCTGGCGCGTGAGGGGGCGCGGGTCGCCATCTGCGCGCGGCGGCCGGATGTGCTGGCCCAGGCCGCCGCGGCGATCAAGGCGGAGACGGGCGCCGAGGTGCTGGCGGTGCCGGGCGACGTCATGCGCCCGGACGACATCGAGCGGGTGGTGGCGACCGTGGCGCGCGAACTGGGCACCATCACCATCCTCGTGAACAACGCCGGCACCGCGGCCGCGGCGCCGTTTGAGAGCGTGGACGACGCCGCCTGGCAAGCCGATCTCGACTTGAAGCTGATGGCGGCGGTGCGCACGACGCGCCTGGTGATCCCCGGCATGAAGGCGGCCGGCGGCGGGTGCATCGTGAACGTCACCAACATCGGTGCCAAGCAGCCGGGGCCATCCTCCCTGCCCACCACGGTAAGCCGGGCAGCCGGCATCGCCCTCACCAAGGCCATGTCCAAAGACCTGGCCCGCTACAACATCCGGGTGAACACCGTCTGCATCGGCCTGATCAAGAGCGCGCAGATCGAGCGTATGGCGCGCCGCCGCTTCCCGGACCTGCCCCTGGAACAGGCGTGGGCGCGCATGGGGGACGGGGTGCCGCTGGGCCGCGTCGGTGAAGCGGAAGAGGCGGCGGACGTGATCACCTTCCTGGTCTCCGATCGCGCCTCGTACGTCACCGGCACGGCCATCAACGTGGACGGCGGCACCTCCGGTGTGGTGTAAGCCGTCGGCCCTCGTCTCGGCCTGCGGCCGTTCCGTCTGAGACAGGCCGCGGGTGAGGGCCGACGGCGCAACGGGGGCTGGGGAGCGCTTAGGCGGCCGCGAGGGGGATGATGCTGCGCGCCACCTCGCCCCGCTTCATCGCCGCGAATGCCTCGTTGATCTCACCGAGCTGGTAGCGGCGCGTCACCAGCTCGTCGAGCTTGATCTTCCCCTGCAGGTAGAACTCGCACAGGCGCGGCATATCGATGCGGAAGCGGGTAGAGCCGTAGAAGCTGCCGATGCACTTCTTCTCGCCCAGGAATGCCGGCCCGGGCAGGGCGATCTCCGACCCCCAGGGCATCATGCCCACGATCACCGCCGTACCGCCCCGCCGCACCATATCGAACGCCTGTCGCGCCGCCTGGATGTTGCCGATGGCCTCGAAGGCGTAGTCCACGCCGCGGCCGCCGGTGAGCTCCTGCACGGCCTTGACCGGGTCCGTGGTGGCGGCGTTGATGGTGTGGGTCGCGCCCATCGTCCGGGCGTAGTCCAGCTTGCTGTCCAGCACATCGATGGCGATGATCTTGCCCGCCGCCGCCAGCACGCCGCCCTGGATCACGTTCAACCCGACGCCGCCGGTGCCGATCACGGCGATGGTGTCGCCCTCGTGCACCTTGGCGGTATTGATCACCGCGCCGATGCCCGTGGTCACAGCGCAGCCGATGAGCGCGGCCTTATCCAACGGCATCTCCGCCGGGATCTTCACCAGGGAGCTCTCGGAGACGAGCATGTACTCGGCGAAGGAGGCCGGCCCGCGCCCGGCGAACTGGTGCACCACGCCCCCGTTGCGTGTCAGCCGCGGCGGCGCCTCCCGCCCGGCGGGGAAGGCCGCCACCGGGTTGGTGCATAGGTGGGGTGAGCCGGAGACGCAGTCGGCACACTGCCCGCAGAAGGGCGTAAACGAGACGATCACATGGTCGCCGGGCTTGACGTAGGTGACGCCCTCGCCGACCTCTTCCACCACGCCGGACGCCTCGTGGCCCAGCACCACGGGCAGCGGCGCCGGCCAGAGGCCCTCTACGAAGTGCAGATCACTGTGGCAGACGCCGCTGGCTGCCGTGCGCACCAGCACCTCGCCGTGCAGAGGCTTGCGGATCTCAACGTCCTCAACCGTGAGCGGCTGGTTTGGCGCGTGCAGGATCGCTGCTTTCACGCTCGGTGCCTCCTTGCTTGCGGCCCGGCCGCGCCGGGCCTCGTTGCGCGTGCGCACTGTACCATACCGCTCGGTAAGGGGCGATGGGGCGTTGGCCCCGCCGCAGGTGGGCATCAGGACCGGGCCGCCACGCGTGCGGCCCGGATCGCCTCCAGGGCCAGCGTGCGCACATCGAGCGGAATGGGCGCCGGTGGCTCACCCGGCACGGGCGCGACCGGGGTGTTGGCCATGAGTTCCGCCTCGCTCACCCAGCGCAGGGTGGGGTCGCGGTCCAGGGCGAGGCCCGCGACACCGTGACGCGGACGACAGAAGTAAATAAGGTCGATGTGCTCGTGCCAGGTCTGGCCGTCGGTGGCCCGCTCCAGCAGGATCGTGACGGGCGGGGGCAGTTGCCGCGGCTCATCAAACGGGTACGGCGGCGCCCGGTTGATCACCTCCGCGGCGATGCCGCTTTCCTCCTCCACCTCCCGCAGCACCGTTTGCACGGGGTCCTCGCCCGGCTCGATGTGGCCGCCGAACGGCAGCCACAGGCGGTTCTTGCGGTGCCAGTGGAGCAGCACCTTTCCGTCCCACACGAGGAAGCCGGTGGCCGTCATATGGCGGAGCGGCGGCGTGCGGGGGGGCGGTGGCTCAGGGCTGGGAGGTTCGCTCATCCGGCTGCTCTCCGGAGGAGGGGCGTGGCGGGTCCGGCTCGCGCTCGCTGCGGAGCTGCGGGAACAGGATCACCTCGCGGATAGAGGGGCGATCGGTGAGCACCATAAGCAGCCGGTCGATGCCCACGCCCAGGCCGCCGGTGGGCGGCATGCCGTGCTCCAGCGCGAACAGGAAGTCCTCATCGACCAGCTCTGCCTCCTCGTCACCGCGGGCACGCAGGCGGAGCTGCTCTTCGAAGCGGCGGCGCTGGTCGATGGGGTCGTTGAGCTCGCTGTAGGCGTTGGCGATCTCCATCCCGCCGGCGAACGCCTCAAAGCGTTCCACGAGGTCCGGGTTGCCCGGCTTGCGCTTGGCCAGCGGCGACAGCTCCACCGGATAATCGAGCACGAAGGTCGGCTGAATGAGGTGGGGTTCCACGAACGTGGACCACACCTCGTCCAGGAGCTTGCCCCACGGTGCGGAGGGCGGCGCCTCCAGCCCGCGCCGACGCACCTCCTCGCGCATGGCCTCTTCGCTGCGGACGCGGGTGAAGTCCAACCCCGCGTATTCGATCAGCAGCTCGCGCATGGTGCGGCGCGGCCAGGGCGGGGTGAAATCCAGCTCGCCGCCGCGGTAGGTCAGGCGCAGGGTGCCGAACACCTCGCGGGCCACGGTGCTCACCATTTGTTCCACCATCTCGGCCACGTCGTGGTAGTCCGCGTAGGCCTCGTAGCTTTCCAGCATGGTGAACTCGGGGTTGTACTTCCACCCCAGCCCCTCGTTGCGGAACACGCGGCCGATCTCGTAGACCTTGTCAAGCCCACCCACGATCAGGCGTTTGAGGTACAGCTCCGTGGCGATGCGCAAGTACCGGTGCTCGCCCAAGGCGTTGTAGAACGTCACGAACGGCCGGGCGGCCGCGCCGCCGGCGGAGGGCACCAGCACCGGCGTCTCCACCTCGATGAAGCCGCGCTGGTCCATGAACCGACGGATGGTGGCGACGACGTGGCTGCGGATCTGGAATAACCGGCGCACCTCCTCGTTGGCCATGAGGTCGAGGTAGCGGCGTCGGTAGCGCAGTTCCACGTCGGTGAGGCCGTGGTACTTTTCGGGCGGCGGCCACAGCGCCTTGGCCAGCACCGTGAAGCTCTCCACGGCCACGGTCGGCTCACCGGTGCGGGTCCGGAACAGCGGACCCGTCACGCCGAGGAAGTCGCCCAGGTCCAGCTCTTTGATGAGGGCGTACCGCTCATCGCCCAGGCGGTCGCGGGTCAGTTGGATCTGGATCCGGCCGGTGCTGTCGCGCAGGTCGGCGAAGGTCAGGCGTCCCATGACGCGCAGGGCGGTGATCCGGCCGCCGGTGGTCACCACCGGCCCGCTCTCGGCACCGCCGGCCTCAGCCGCGCGCAGGGCTTGCACGGCCTGCGCCGCGCTGTGGCTGCGGTGGAAGGACGGTGGATACGGGTCGATGCCGCGCGCCCGCAGCCGCTCCAGCTTGGCCAGGCGGTGGGCGAACAGCTCTTCGTTCCGTTCCGACATCACATGCAACCTGACGGGTGCTCAGCGACGCGACACGGGGTGCGTGACGCGCATCGTGTATCGCGTGTTGCGGATAGCGCACCTATCCCGTTTCACCGGTCGCGGTGCACGCGTCCCGCAACGCCAGTGCTGCGTGCCGAGGTGCGCGTCCTCAGCACGCAGCACACGGCACTCGGTACGCGGCGCCGAGTTAATGGATGGCCTTGACCTTCATCTTCATGATGCCGCGCGGGGCCACGACCTGGACCTCGTCGCCGACCCGTTTGCCGAGCAGGGCGCGCCCCACCGGCGATTCGTTGGAGATGCGCCCCTGGGCCGGATCCGCCTCCGCGCTGCCGACAATGGTGTACTCCCGCTCGGTGCCGTCCACGGTGACGGTGACGGTGGAGCCGAGCATCACCGAGGAGGCCTGATGGGCCCGCTCTTCATCGATGATCACGGCCCGCTGCAGTTGCTCTTCGAGCTGTCGGATGCGCGCCTCGATCAGCTCCAGCTCGTTCTTGGCGTCCTCGTACTCGGGGTTGTTCTGCGTCGTCTGGAACTCGCGCGCGGCGTGGATCCGCTCGGCCACCTCCCGTCGCTTGACGGTGCGCAGCTCTTCGAGCTGCCGCTTGAGACGCTCTAACCCTTCGCGGGTCATCGGGTAGGTCTTTTCGACCATATCGGGAACCTCGATCCCTACGAACTCTCCGCCGGCAGCGGTCGCACGCACAATGAAAAAAGAGACTGAAGGCGCCGCGCGCCGTCAGCCGCTTCGAGCGCCTGTAGTATAGGCGGATGCGCTGGGGTTGTCAAAGCCACGGGGTCGGTGCGAGGGCGGCCGGCCCTCAGGTTTCGTGGCCGAGTGGTACAATCCCGGTAAAGTGGCGGATCCGGTGCTGAGGTGGGGCGCAATGGCGTTCTACGGCGAGGAGGAGCGGCATCCGGGCTGGGGGGTCGTCCTCGCCCTGGTGGGTGCGGCGCTGCTGGTGGGTGCGGTAGCCGGTGGCGTGACCGGCGGCCTCGTCGCCGCGCTGATCCCGCGTGAGTCCGCCGCGGGCACCCCCGGCACGGCTGGGGCACGCCAGGCGGACGCGCCCGCTACCACCCTGCGGGTGACCTCTGAAGAATCGGCCATCACCGAGACCGTGAGCAAGGTCAGCCCCGGCGTCGTCACGCTGATCGTGCAGGCCACGCGCACCGACGCCGCCGGGCGGGTGTTTCAGGAGACCAACATCGGCTCCGGGGTGGTGATCGACCCGCGCGGCTACATCATCACCAACCAGCACGTGGTGGAGAACCAGCGGCGCATCACCGTCCGCCTGCAATCCGGTGAGGAGCGGCCGGGCGTGCTGGTCGGCGACGACAGCCCGTTCACGGACATCGCCGTGGTGCGCGTACAGCCGGAGGGGTTGACCGTGGTGCCGATCGGCGATTCGGACGCGCTACGTCTGGGACAAACGGTCCTGGCCATCGGGAGCCCGGCGTTCGGCTCTAGCCCGCGCGATGTGCGCAACGACTTCAATAACACCGTGACGCGGGGGATCATCAGCGGGCTGCACCGGCGCTGGCCCAAGGACGACGCCATCATGGAAGACCTCATTCAGACGGACGCCGCGGTCAACCACGGCAACAGCGGTGGCGCCCTGGTCAACCTGGCCGGGGAGCTGGTGGGGATCACCACCACCGTGGTGCGCGGCACGCAAAGCGGCCTCCAGGTGCAGGGGGTGGCATTTGCCATCTCCAGCCGGACCTTTAAGCCGCTGGTGGACGAGATCATCCGCACCGGCAAGGTGCCACGACCGTACCTGGGCATCCAACACCAGCTCATCACGCCCGAGGTGGCGCGCCAGTACGGGCTACCGGTGCAGAACGGCGCGTACGTGGTGGACGTGGTGCCGGAGAGTCCGGCGGCCAAGGCGGGCATTCGCCCCCGCGACATCATCATCCGGATCGACAAGATGGAGATCGCGGAGGATATGCCTTACCTGAATATTCTGGCCAAGCTCCAACCCAACACCACCGTGCCGATCGCCTTCCTGCGGGGCGGCCGCGAGATGACGACAGATGTGACGGTGGGGGTGCGGTAGCGTCGCGCTTGACCATGTGCGGACGCTTATCTACCCTGCGCGCGGTGCCCTGACACCGCCCAGGGCGTGCCCCTGCGGCCACCGGCCGAGGAATCTGACAGGCTCATGAGGCAACCCCCGGGGACACGGTTCACGCGTCGCACGCCGCCCACGTTCGACCGCCTAGGTCGCCGGCCGTCGCGGCAGCCCTTGGTGCTGGCCGGGGCGGCCATTGCGCTGGTCGCGCTGGCCTGGCTGCTATTTCTGCCTCCCTTCGCGCTGCTGCGTGGTGGTGGTGGCTGGCAGCGCGCGGGCGAGGGCTCCCTGGTGCGTCGCCGCGCGGACGTACCCAAGCCGCCCGAAGGCTTTCAGCTCGCCAGCGCGTTCTACGAGATCCGTCAGGAACGGGGGATCGGGCCGGCGACGATGACCATCCCCCTGGAACCGGGCAAGGCCGGCCGCGGTCTGGCCTTGTTCACGTACAGCGGCGGTGGCTGGAAGCGTCTGGCCCCCGCGGAGGTGACGGCGGACGGGCGGGCGGCCCGTGGTCAGGTGGACCAGGTGCCGGAGAACATCGCAGTGATGCGACGCGTGAGCGGTGGTTTTCAGGTACAGGGCATCCTCAAACCGGGCGCCCAGCTCCACCCGGACGCGGAAAAGCTCCTCACGGTGCTCAGCCCGGCGGACTACGTGCCCGCGCCCGACGGCTCCGTCAACGGTGCCCCCTCACCGCGGCCGGCATCCGATGCGGTGGCGCTGGTGCCGGTCGTGAGCGCCACAGCGGGCGCGGAGAAGGACGCCGTCAACGCCATCCTCGCCTCGGAAACGGCGCGTGCCACCCATGTGGCCGCGCTGGTCAAGCTGGTCCAGGCCAATCGCCTGGACGGCCTGGACCTGGAGTACACGGCCATCGATCCCGCCCTGGGCGGCGCGTACCTCTCCCTGGTCACCGCGCTGGCCGAGCAGCTCCATAAGAGCGGCCAGACGCTCACGGTGACCCTGCCGCTGCCGCGGCGGGAGGGCAACAACTGGAACACCTTCGGCTACGACTGGAAGGAGCTGGCCCGCGTGGCGGACGCTGTGCGTATCTATCCGGAGCGGGACCAGTCCATCTACCGGCGGGCCATGCGCGAAGCGTTGAGTTACATCACCGGTATGGTGGACCCGAAGAAGGTGATCCTCACGCTCAGCCCGCTGGCGAGCGAGCGCTCCGAACAGGGCACGCGCACGCTCACGGCCCTGGAGGCCCTGAGTGTGGCGGCCCAGTTCACGGTGCGCGACCGCGACCGCCTGGTCGCCAACGGCGACGTGCAGGTCACGGCGGACAACCTGAACCGCGAGGGAGCGGGCGGCCGTGCCGGTCTGATCTGGGACGCCAACGCGGCGGCGGTGTCGTTCGTGTACCAGGTCGGCGACAGCCTGCGCACGGTGTGGATCGAGAACGTCTTCAGCGCCGCCTTCAAGCTGGAGTTTGTGCACCTGTGGGGGCTGGGCGGCGTGGCGGTGGACGACGCCTCGGGCGGGGAGGGGATGGCCAACCTCTGGCCGGCCATCGAACAGTACCAGAAGACCGGCGCACCGACCCTGCTCCAGCCCAACGGCGGCCTGCTGCAACCGCAGTGGCTGGTGGACGGACAGTCGAAAGACGTCGGGAAGGCGGTCTTCACCTGGAAGGCGCCGCCCGACCCCGGCGATCATACGATCGCATTGGTGGTGGGCGACGGGGTGATGCGGGTGATTAATAGCCAGCGCGTCACCCTCCGCACCGGCCCGCCGGCCACCGCCAGCCCGGCCGCCACGCCGGCGCGGTCACCGACCGCCACGCGCTGAGGGGCCGGGACCATGCGCGTGATCGCCGGTGAGGCGAAGGGGTTCCCGCTCAAGGCACCCAGGGGGCTCGGCACCCGTCCCACCTCCGACAAGGTGCGGGGGGCGATCTTCTCGATGCTGGCCTCCATGGGCGTACAGCCGGAGCGGGTGCTGGACCTGTACGCCGGCACAGGCGCGCTGGCGATCGAGGCGCTCAGCCGCGGCGCTGCCGAGGCGGTGCTGGTGGAGCGGAACCCGGCGGCGTGCGCGGTGATCCGCGAAAACCTGGCGCGCACCCGGTTGGCGTCGCGGGCGCGGGTGGTCCAGGGGGATGTGGAGCGGGTGCTGCCGCGGCTGGAAGGACCATTTGACGTGGTCTTCCTGGACCCGCCGTATGCCGACGAGCGGGTAGACGCCGTGCTGGCGGCGCTGGGCGCCTACGGCGTCATCAACGAGCAGAGTGTGGTGGTGTACGAGCACTCGAAGCGGCGGCAGCCGCCGGAGACGTGCGGCCCGCTGACGCGGTACCTCACCCGCTGTCACGGCGACACCTGCGTCACGATCTATCACTAGGAGGCGGCAGTGACCGTTGCCATCTACCCCGGCCGATTCGACCCGGTGACCAACGGGCACCTCGACATCATCACCCGGGCCGCGATGCTGTTCGAACGCCTGATCGTGGCGCCGAACGACTCGCCGACCACGCCGTTCCTGTTCACCACCGAGGAGCGGGTGCAGATGCTGCGGGCGGCCGTGGCCGAGTTACCCAACGTGGAGGTCATCCCCTTCCGGGGGCTGATGGTGGACTTCGCGCGGGCGCAGGGGGCACGGGTGGTGGTGCGCGGCATCCGCGCCGTGACCGACTTCTACGCCGAGTTCGACATGGCGCTGATGAACAAGAAGATGGCACCGGAGATCGAGTCCGTGTACCTGATGACCAATCTGGAGCACCTGTTCATCAGCGCCAGCCGCATCCGCGAGGTCTCGGCCCTCGGCCGCGATGTAAGCGATCTGGTTCCCACCCATGTGGCGGAGGCGCTGCGTAAGAAGTTCGGGTACAGTTAGCGGCACACGGGCACCGCGTGGTGCTGGGAAAGCGGGGCGGTTACCGTCGACATCCTGCAGCTCCTGGACGAACTGGAGGCGGAGGTGCAGGCCGCCCGCCGCAGCGTGATCGGCGGCGGGGCGGTGGTCGATCGTCGCCGCCTGCTGGAGATCATCGCCGCCCTGCGGCGCGCCATTCCGGCCAACATTCGCCAGGCACGGGCCATCATCGAGCGGGGGGAACAGGCCATCGCCGAGGCGGAGGCGCGAGCCGCCCGCATCGTCGCCGAGGCGGAGCGGGAGGCGGCCCAGCGCGTGAGCCAGGCGGCGGTCACCCGCGCCGCCCAGGAACGGGCCCACCAGATCGAGATGGAGGCGGAGGAGCGGGCCCGTCGCACGCTCGCCGCCGCCCAGGCGGAGGCCGAGCGCCTGCTGGCCGAGGCGGCGGCCCGCGCCCGCGCTCAGGAGGAAGAGGCGGACCGCTACGCCCTGGCGGTGCTGAACGGCGTTGAGCAGCGCCTGCAGGCGCTGCTCAACGCCGTTCGTGAAGCGAAGTCCCAGTTCGGCGAGGCGGCGCGCTGACACCGCCTCTGGCCCCGGCCGGTGCCGCTACTTGCCGTCGAGCACCACGTTCACCAGCTTGCCCGGGACGTAGATCACCCGGCTGACCCGCGCGCCCTGCACGTGCTCCTGCACGCGTGCGCTGGCCAGGGCGCGGGCACGCACCTCTTCCTCGGAGCTTGCGGCCGGGACGGTGATGCGGTCGCGCACGCGCCCGTTCACCTGCACGACGATCGTCACCTCTTCCTCGGCGGCCAGCTCCGGGTCGTACTGCGGCCAGCGCTGGGTATGCACGCTGTACGGCCGGCCCGTCCGCTCCCACAGCTCCTCCGCCAGATGGGGAGCGCTCGGCGCCAGCAGCAGCAGCAGCGTCTCGATCGCCTCGTGCCAGGCGGCCGGGTCGACGTTATTGGCGTCGTGGGCGTCGCGCAGGGCGTTGGTCAGCTCCATCATCTTGGAGAGCATCGTGTTGAAACGGAAGTGCTCGATGTCCTCCGTGACCTTGCGGATGTACTGATGGAGCGTCCGACGCAGTGCGCGGGTGGCCTCCGGGTCCGGCGTACCGGAGGGCGGCGGCTCCTGCACCAGCGTCCACACGCGGTTCAGCCAGCGGGTGATGCCCTCCATGCCCTGCGGCCGGTACGGCCCGCCCTCCTCCCACGGCCCGATGAACATCAGGTAGCAGCGGAAGGCGTCGGCGCCGACCGTGCTCACGTAGTCATCCGGGTTGACCACATTGCCGCGCGACTTGGACATCTTCTGGGAGTCCGGCCCCAGCACGATGCCCTGGTTCACCAGGCGCAGCATGGGCTCGTTAAACGGCACCAGGCCCAGGTCACGCATCGCCTTGGTGAAGAAGCGCGTGTACAGCAGGTGCATGGTGGCGTGCTCGATGCCGCCCGTATACAGGTCCACCGGCAGCCAGCGCAGGCAGGCGGGGTCGAACGGGCCGCGGTCGTAGTGCGGCGACAGGTAGCGGTACTGGTACCACGAGGAATCGACGAACGTGTCCATGGTGTCCGTTTCCCGCTCGGCCTCACCGCCGCACTGCGGGCACGTCACGCGCCGGAAGCGCTCATGGTACTTCAGTGGCGACTCCCCGGTGGGCAGGAACTCCGCATCCTCCGGCAGGATAACGGGCAGGTCTTCTTCCGGCACCGGCACGGTGCCGCAGCGCGGGCAGTAGATGATCGGGATGGGCGTGCCCCAGTACCGCTGGCGGCTGATCAGCCAGTCGCGCAGGCGGTAGGTGACGGCCGGTTTGGCGAAGCCGCGCTCCTGGCCGTAGTGGATCACGGCCTGCTTCCCCTCCTCGCTAGGCATGCCGTCGAACGGGCCGGAGTTGACCATCGTGCCCGGCTCGGTGTACGCCGCCCCCAGCTCCTCGCCCTGCCAGCCGTGCGGCGCCACCACCACCGGAATGGGCAGGCCGTACTTCTTGGCGAAGGCGAAGTCGCGCTCGTCGTGGGCCGGCACGCCCATCACCGCGCCGGTGCCGTAGGTGGCCAGCACGTAGTCGCCCACGTAAATGGGGATGCGGGCACCGGAGTACGGGTTGATGCAGTACGAGCCGGTGAACACGCCGGTCTTCTCGCGGTCCGCGGCGGTGCGCTCGATCTCCGTCTCCCGGCGGGCGCGCTCCACGTACGCCTCGACCTCGGCCCGTCGCTCCGGCGTGGTCAGCTTCGGCACCAGCGGGTGCTCAGGGGCCAGCACCATGAACGTGGCGCCGTAGACCGTGTCCGGTCGGGTGGTAAACACCCAGATCGGATCGCCGCCCTCAGTGCGAAACGCGATCTCGGCCCCCTCGCTGCGCCCGATCCAGTTAGTTTGCATCGTGCGCACGCGCTCCGGCCAGTCGATGCCCTCGAAGTTGAGCAGCTCCTCCGCGTACTTGGTGATGCGGAAGAACCACTGCTCCAGGTCGCGCTTCTCGACCGGCGTACCGCACCGTTCACAGCGCCGGTCCTCGCCCCACACTTGTTCGCGCGCCAGCGTGGTATTGCAGGAGGGGCACCAGTCAACCGCCGCTTTCTGCCGGTAGGCCAGGCCGTGCTTGTAGAACTGCAGGAAGAACCACTGGTTCCAGCGGTAGTATTCCGGCAGGCAGGTGATGACCTCGTGCGACCAGTCGAACATCGCGCCCATGCTGCGGAACTGCTGGCGCATGCGCGCGATGTTCGCCATGGTCCATTGGTAGGGGTGGATCTTGTTGCGAATGGCGGCGTTCTCCGCCGGCAGACCGAAGGCATCGAAGCCCATCGGAAAGAAAACGTTGTACCCGCGCATACGCAGGTACCGGGCTTCGGTGTCGGCGGGCGCGTACGCGTACCAGTGACCGATGTGCAGGTCACCGGAGGGGTACGGGTACATCGTCAGGAAGTAAAACTTGGGCGCGGGGCTGTTCAGGTCGGTGCGGTACAGCCCATCACGCTCCCAGCGCTCCTGCCACTTCCGCTCGATCTCCGGGGGGTTGTACTTTTCCACCATCACGGTCCTCCGAACGGCCCCGGCCGGGGCCATGCTCGCCCGCGCGCGTTGCCCCTCGCCGCCCGAGGACGGCGGTGCGGACGCGGGCGTACCCGAGCCTCATCCGCACCACGGTCCACCTCCCGAAGGGATGCCATGCCATCCATACGCCCGGCCCGCCTGCCGACGGGCCGCCGGCGCGTTAAACAACACGCCCTCCGCCCGCGCAGGGACGGAGGGCGTGGCTCCGCGGTACCACCCTGCTTGCCCGCCGGCGTCTCCCGCCTGGAAGCGGGTGGCGCCGTGGGCCGCTCGGGGGCGCGGTAACGGGCGCAACCCGGCGGCGGCTAGGCGGCCGTGGCGTTGGACGGAGACCCGCATCCGCGCTCGCGTCACGCCGCGCGACCGTTCACCGCCGCAGCTCCCAGGCGAGTTCAGCCGCTATGTGCTGGCTTGCACCCCCCGCCAGCTCTCTGGCGCGCGCGGCCTACTACTCCTGTTCGCCGCCGTTGTCGGTGTCTCGCTTGCAACAAACCGGCCCCGGCACCCCGGGGCCTCGAAGCGGTGGAGCTGAGGGGACTCGAACCCCTTACCTCCACAATGCCATTGTGGCGCTCTCCCAGATGAGCTACAGCCCCAACCCGCGTGCGGCCATCGCTGGCCTCCGCATTGACTATGGTAGCAAGCACGTCAAGCCACGACAAGACCCGTCCCCGCCCTCGCCGCCTACCGGCTCCCTTGACCCTCCAGCGCCGGTCCGGGACGATGCGGGCGAGGATCGCTATCGACCGGAGGGCCGCTCATGCTCCCGCTGCAAGGGGTGAAGGTGCTCGACCTCTCCCGGCTGGCGCCGGGGCCGTACTGCACCATGTTGCTCGCCGATCTGGGCGCTGACGTGCTGCTCGTCGAGCAG
The DNA here is from genome assembly GCA_042408665.1 of Dehalococcoidia bacterium. Taxonomy (GTDB): domain Bacteria; phylum Chloroflexota; class Dehalococcoidia; order CAUJGQ01; family CAUJGQ01; genus CAUJGQ01. The sequence goes on along the minus strand of JBHOQW010000135.1, from coordinate 13,317 downwards.
GCCGGCGAAGGCGCCGAGCGCCGGCGCAGCCCGGTGCGAACCGGCGACGCCGGCTCCGTCGATCGGGCGCAGGCCTACAACGCCCTCGGTCGCAACAAGCGGAGTATTGCCCTCAACCTGAAGATGGCGGAGGCGCGGGCCATCTTCCTGGAGCTGGCCCGCGATGCCGATGTGGTGGTAGAGGGGTTTCGGCCGGGCGTGGTGCGGCGGCTGGGAGTGGACTACGAGGCGGTATCTCAGGTCAACCCGCGCGTGGTCTACCTCTCGCTCTCCGGGTTCGGGCAGACGGGGCCGTACGCGCGTCTGGTGGGCCATGACATCAACTACATCAGCATCGGCGGCGCGCTGGGCGTCACCGGCTGGCCGGGCCAGCCGCCCGCCATCCCCATGAACCTGCTCGCGGACTTTGCCGGCGGCGGCCTGTTCGCGGCCTTTGCCATCGTCACCGCCCTGCTGGCCCGGGAGCGTACCGGCCGCGGCCAGTACATCGATATGGCGATGAGCGATGGCGTCCTGTCCTTGCTCACGGCGGCGGCCTCCCAGGTGCTGGCCGGCGGCCCACCGCCCATGCCGGGCCAGCACCTGCTCAACGGCGGCGCGCCGCATTACAACGTCTACCAGTGCGCCGACGGGGAGTGGTTCAGCCTCGGCAGCCTGGAGCCGTGGTTCTGGGAGAACCTCTGCCGGGCCATGGGACGGGAAGACTTCATCCCCTACGAATACGATGCGAGTAAGTACCCGGAGATCTTCGCCTTCTTCCGGGACGAGTTTCGCAAGAAGACGCGGCAGGAGTGGTTTGAGTACCTGTCCCAGTGGGACATCTGCGCCGCTCCGGTGCTTCGCCTGAACGAGGCCCTGAACGATCCACATAACCGGGCGCGGGGTATGGTGGTGAAGGTGCCGCACCCCGTGTTTGGCGAGGTGGAACAGGTCGGGATCGCGCCCAAGTTCTCGGAGACGCCGGGCCAGGTCCGCTCCACCGCCCCGCTCCCCGGCCAGCACACGGATGAGGTGCTGCGCGCCCTCGGCCGCTCGGACGAGGAGATCGCCGCTCTCAGGGCCAAAGGTGCCATCGGCTAGCGCGTGGCGGCCCGCTACAGCGGTCTCGTCCTGAGTGGTGTCTCCGGCTCCCGCACCCGCTCGTGTTGGACGGCCGCGCTCCACCAGGTCAGCGCAGCCCCGCCCAGCACCGCGGTGCCGGCGCCCAGCACCAGGAACACCACGCGCTCTGAGGTCCGGTCGGCCAGCAGTCCCAGCGGGTATTGTGTCAGCGCGGTGCCCAGACCGACGACTAGGCTGGACGCGCTGGCCACCGTGGCGCGCAGCTCCTGCGGGGCGTGCCGCGTGATGTAGTCGTTGGCCAGCGGCAGGCGCGCGGCGCCGCTCCACCGCAGCGCGAGCAGCAGCGCGATCGCCCACACGGAGGTGGCGACGCCGAGGGCCAGCAACGCCAGGGAGTACAGCGCGCAGACCAGGAAGAACGCGCTGCGCTCGCCTCCCCGTGCCGTCAGCCGGTGCGCCGTCAGCGAGCCGGTGAGCGAGGCGAGCTGTACGGGCGCCAGCACCAGGCCCAGGAATGCCAACGGCACGCCCGCGCCAACGAGGTACGGCTGCGTCAGGAGAAAGGTCGTGGTGGTGGCGGCGCCGTACACGGCGGTCACGGCGATCATCGCGCGCGTCGGGGGGTGGCGGAGGGCGTGCCGCACCGCCAGCCGCAGCACGTCGCGGTAGGCCGGGCGGGCGGCGCGGTCCAGGCGCGGTGGCTCGCGAAAGCCGAGCCCGACGGCCACGGCGGCCAGGCTGGACAGCACGCTGACCTGTACCGGTACCGCCAGGTTCGTGGCCGCTGCCAGGGGGGCGCCGGCCAGCGAGGCGAGCAGGCCGGCGGCCATGGTCCACGCCTGGGCGCGACCCCACACCTTCGTGAACTCGCGCTCCCGCCCCAGCGTGGCCAGGGTGTCGTACACGAACGCCGTGTTGGCGCCCGAGGTGAGCGTCATCGAGACGCCCCATACCAGGTAGGACAGCAACAACAGCGGGTAGCCGGTGGCCACGCCGAAGATAAGGACGGCCAGGGCGTTGCTGCCCGCGCCCAGGAGCAGGGAGGGCTTGCGGCCCCAGCGGTCGGCCACCGCGCCGGTCGGCAGCTCCGCGACCACGATCACGAACCAGAACATCGCCTCCATGGCCGCGATCTGGGCCAGGCTCAGCCCGCGCAGGTCGCGCAGGTAGAGCACCCACACGGGCAGCCACAGTTGGAGCATGGTCAGGAACTGGAAGGCGTGGAACCGCGGGATGTTGGCGGTGTAGGACGCAGCCGTCTGCGGCTCGGTGCGCGCGTCGCTCATGGCGGCTCCGGCGTGATCACTGCCACGGTTCGGTGGAGGGCGCGGGCTCAGCGGCGCAGCGGCACAATACCCACGGAGGTGGGCAGCGGATCCAGGGCGAAGATGCCCGGTGCCAAATCGCTGGTACCGTTGCCCAGTAAGCCTAGCACCGTGGCGAACAGCGCCAGCCCCACAAGTACCGAAAGCACGACCCGCCCGCGAGCGGCGCCGGTGGCCGCCTCCACGCCGATGATCATGGCAGCGACGGTGTAACCGAAGGCCACGGCCGCGGCGGCGATCTCCATCCCCGGCGGCGCGATGAACAGTTGGACCCCCATCGGCGCAAAGGCATATCCCATGACCCGCGCCAGCCGGGCACCGTCAACCCGCTCGCCGAAGGCGCGCAGGTACAGGTACGTCACCCCCACCCACAGCAGCCAGGCCCCGGTCTGTGCCACCGTGCCCAGCAGCACGGAGCGGGCGATGAAGCGGCGAACGTCGATCGCAAAGGTCGCGTTGGCCGGCGGATGTCCGCCCCACTGCGTCCAGAGCAACCCGCCGATGCCGGCCAGGAGTGTGGCGCCCACCACCGTGGCCAGCGCGCCGTCCAGCGCGCCCTCGTCGTCCGCCACGGCGCGGAACGCGGCCTGGTCAAGCGCTAGCACGCCTGTCATCCGACGAGACGGGGCGGTGACCGCCATCGACGCGCTCCCTGCCGGCGCGGTTCGGCGCCGTGCCAGGACAGGATACGGCACAGCGCCGGGGCGGGGTAGAGGGCAACGGTCACCGCAGCGGCCGCTTGGCTGGCATCCCCGGCCGACGGGGAAGCTCCGGCGGCGTGGGCCGCTCTTTCCGGATCAAGACCACTGAGAGCGGTGCCCCGACCATGGTCGGCAGCGGCAGTACCGGACCCGCGCGCCCGCCGCAGCGTTCGATCGCCCCCTGCGCCTCCGTCAGTTCGTCGTGCACGCGTGAGCCCTTGACGGCGGCCAGCCAGCCGCCCGGGCGCACGAGTGGCAGCGCCAGCTCGGCCAGCACGTTGAGCGGGGCAACGGCCCGGGCTACGGCAACGTCGTACCGCTCGCGGTGGGTGCTATCCCGGCCGGCCTCTTCGGCGCGGGCCGCGAGCACGTCTACCCGCGGCAGTTCCAGCGCCGCCACCGTATCGCGCAGGAACGCCGCCTTCTTGCCCGCGGCCTCCAGCAGGGTGACGTGCAGGTCTGGCCGGGCGATGGCCATGGGAATGCCGGGCAGACCGCCACCGCTGCCGATGTCGATCACCCGCGCGCCGGTCGGCAACACCCCCTGCTCCTCCAGCAGGCGCAGGAGCGCCAGGGACTCGGCGATGTGGCGGCGATAGACGCCGGGGATATCTCGTACCGCGGTCAGGTTGAGCGTGGCCGTGGCCGCCACGAGACGGTCAACGTACCGCGCAAGCAGCGCCCGCTGGGATTCATCCAGCGGGCGCCCGCGCAGGCTGAGCGCGCGCTGGACCGCCGTGGCCAAGTCGGGATGCATACGCACCGCCCGCGTTGACGCGCCTTTGTCCTCGTTCTTACAATCGATGCTAGGTGATTTTGCCGTGAGGAGCGCTGCGTGACGGAAGTTTCTGTAGAAATAGTGAGCATTGCGGAGGCAGCACAGCGCTATTTGGCATCCCTGCGACCGAAAGCGCGCCAGGAGCAGGCGCCCGAAATCTGGCGGTTCGTCGAGGAGATGGGCCGCGATACCCCCATCATCCGTCTGCGTCCCGTGGACCTGGAGCGCTACAGCGAGCGCAACTCCACCGCCGCCGATGCCCAGCGCCGGCTGGAGGCGGTGCGCGGGTTCATGAACTTCGCCCGCCGGCAGGGCTACATCACCGACAACCTCGGTGCGCACGTCCGTATCCGGCGGACCACAGCCACCGGCGCCACGGCAGCCGACCCGGCGCTCGGTGAGCGCGTGGAGATAACGGCCGAAGGCCGGGCCGCCCTTGAGCGCGAGCTGGAGGAGCTGCGGGCCCAGCGACCGAAGATCGCCGAGGCGCTGCGCGCCGCCATGGCAGACAAGGACTTCCGCGAAAACGCGCCGCTCGACGCCGCCCGCGAGCAGCAGGCGCACCTGGAGGCGCGCATCCGCGAGCTGGAGTCGATCCTGAAACGCGCGGTGATCGTAGAACGTCCGCTCGCGGTGAACGTGGCGCGCATGGGCTCGCGCGTCCGCCTGCGTGACCTGGAGAGCGGCCGTGAGGTGACGTACATCCTCGTCGGCCCCGGTGAGGTGAACCCGGCCGAGGGCAAGATCTCCGTCTCCTCCCCCGTGGGCCGGGCGCTCATGGACCGCGCCGAGGGCGAGGAGGTGCTGGTGGAGGCCCCGGCCCGCACCTTCCGCTACCGGGTCGAAAAGATCGACCCGGTTATGATCTAACCTGGACACCGCGCGGCCGTCGGCGATCGCGGCGAGCGAGGCACAACGTGCCGGCCTTGGCAGGTCGGCAACGTTTTAGCCTGGTGTTCGAGCGCCCTTAAGGCGCCGTTAACCCTCCTCACGACGCGCGGCGCTAGCCTTGCCCTACCGGCCACAGGACCGGGCCGGTATGGGAGGGCTGCGGTGAAGGTCATCGCCGACGTGAAGTGCTACCACTGCGGACATGTGTCCGGTGAGCTGATCGGGACGCGCGGCCAGCCGCTCAAGGACTGGTTGTTTGAGCCGCGGGGCGGTGCGCCGCGCCCCGCCGGGCCGCGCCTGCGCTGCCTGCGGTGCAACGGCCCCGTCTACCTGGAAGACGTGCGGCCGTTTGTCGCCGATGATCCGATACGCGCCGTGCGCAAACGGCTGGCGGACATGGGCAGCGCCGCGTGATACCGCGGCGGGGCCGGTGCTTGCCCCGGCGGCGTGCACCGAAGCTGCGCCGCCCCCGCCGTCCGTGCGATCCCCTCTATCCGAGGCTGATGCCCCCGATTGAGGCGTGCGTCGGTTCAGCCGGAACCGTTGCTGCGTTATCATCGGGCTGCCACCCGGCCGCTGCAAGTGCCGGGCGGGATGAGGGCATGCCGCCGTGGCGCGGGCCGTGGTGCTCGTCGTGGCGCTGCTTGGTTTGGCCCTAGCGGCCGTGTGGACGATGCGCGAACCGGCCCGCTCGGCGCGGCTGGCGGCCGCCGGTGGCGCCGCGGGCGGGTTCGTGATCGCCTGGGCCGTGGCCGTGTTGGCGGGCAAGGCGACGCTCGACGCCCTGGCGATCGGGCTGCTCGGCGGTGCGGTGCTGCCGCTGGCGCTTCTGGGGCAGATGCGGCTGATCCGCGCGCTCACCGCCCGTCGCTGACGGCACCGCCCCGCACCAAACGTTTCTGAGGGTGCATGATGACCGCTCCTACCCCGACCGGCAACGGCGCCCAGCCCGCTTACCGCCTCGTCATCTTTGACTTCGGCGGCGTGGTCATGGACATGGGCTGGGACCAGATGGCCGAGCTGGAGCGTCGCTACGGGCTGCCGGCGGGGGCGATGCGCCGCGCGCTGTACCGCACGCCTGAGTGGGCGGCCCTGCAGGTCGGCCGCTGCACGCAGGAGACCTACGCCGCCGCCGTGGAGCGGGAGCTGGCCCACGCCGCGGGCCGGCCGGTGCCGGAGTGTTACGCCGAGTGGCGGGCCTTGCAGCGCCCGCTCAACCAGGAGGTAGTGGCCCTCATCGAGGCGCTGCGCCGACGGTACCGCGTGGCCCTGCTCAGCAACGCCGATGACCGTCTGGAGTCCGTGCTGCGCGAACGGTACGGCATCGCGCACCTGTTTGACCCGCTGGTAGTCTCGGCGCGCGTGGGCCTGGCTAAGCCCGATCCCGCCGTCTACCTGTTGACCGCGGAACGGGCCGGCGTCCCGCCGCAGGCCTGCATCTTTGTGGATGATCACCCCAAAAACGCGGCCGCCGCCCGTGAGGTGGGGATGCTGGGTGTCCACTTCACGGGCTACGAGCCCCTGGTGCAGACCCTGCGCGCCAGCGGCCTTACCTGGTAGCGATCGGTCACCGGCTCGGCGTCGCGGCCTGGCCGGCCGTGGCCGTCGCGGTGGCGGCCGGCGTCGGCGCGGGTGTGCCGGCGGCCGTGGCCGCTGCGGTGGCGGTGGGCGTGGCCGTGCGCGTTGGCGCGGCGGTCGGCGTGGGGGTGGGTGGCGGAGTGGGTGGCGGGGTCGGTGTCGGGGGTGCCGTGGGCGCCGGGGGCGTGGGGGGGAGCGTGGGCGTCGGTGATGGGGTGGCTGGGGTCGGTGATGCCGCGGTCGGTGACGCCGCCGGGCACACCGCGGCGGGGCCCGTGCCGCGTGCCGGTCGCACCGTGAGGGCGCGGTCGAGCTTGGCGAACGAGCCGTCTAGATTGGTGATGCCCACGTCGTAGTACCCCGGTTGGAGCCCACCGCTGATGCTGGCGGTGGCGTAGTGGTCGTTCAGCCAGGTCACCCGGCCCTGCACATCCCGTCCCACCAGGCACGGACCGACCGCTACCCGCAGCCCGGGCCGGAAGCCCGAGCCGACCAGGATGACAAAGGCGTCCTGGTCGGTTGCGATCTCGCGTGGCAGCACGTCCACCATCGCCGGTGGCGCTGTCGGTGGCGATGACGGCTGGCCGCTGCTGCACCCCGGCGCGATGACGGCGCACAGCAGCACGATCAACGGCCCGATCAGGTGGGAGGGAGGGCGGTGGCTGCCCATTCAGGGTCCTGTGCTCACGGTGAGACGCACGCTAGAACCGCGCTTGACCGGCGTGTTCGGCGGCGGTTCCTGGCCGATCACGGTACCCAGCGGCGCCGGGTTGGGCACCAACTCCACGGGTGATGCCACCTGCAGGCCGCGGGCGTGCACCTGCTCTGCCGCCGCATCGACGCGCTGGTTGATGACCTCCGGCACCATCACGGTGCCGCTGCCGCCAACGAGCCCGGCGCGGGCCAGCGCGGCCCCACCGACGATCGCCGCCATCAGCAGGGCACCGACCGCGGCCAGCGCCAGGCGTCGTTCACGGTGCCCGGAGCGCCGTGCGGCCGCCGGCGGCCGCGGCATCACCTCGGTGGGATGCTCGACCGCGGCACTGCGTGCCGGCGCCGGGCGCGGCATCCGACGGGTGAGCCCTTCCGTGAAGCCGCGCAGCGCGGCGGCAAACTCGGCCGCGCTGGCAAAGCGCTGCGTCGGGTCCGCCTGGAGGGCGCGCGCCACCACCGCGGACAGCTCCTGCGGTACGGCCGGGTTGCGCTCGTGCGGCGGCACCGGTTTCCGCCGTTCGTGGTTGGTAAGCATGCCGGCCAGGTCGCGCTCCAGGTGGGGCGGCGAGCCGGTTAGCATCTCGTAGAGCACGGCGGCCAGGCTGTAGACGTCCGCCCGGCCGTCAACGACGCCCCTCTCGATCACCTCCGGGGCGATATAGGGCGCGGTGCCCGCGATGCTGCCGTCGTCGGTGCCCGTGCCGGCCCGGGCGATACCGAAGTCCACGATTTTCGGTCCCTGCTCAGGCGACAGGAGGATGTTGCCCGGCTTGACGTCGCAGTGCACGACGCCGTGGCGGTGGGCGTAATCGAGCGCCTCGGCGATCTGGGCGGCCAGCGCCGCGGCCCGTAGCGGCTCCAGCGGCCCCTCACGCGTGATCAGGTCGCGGAGGGTTTCGCCGGGCACATACTCCATTACGATGTAGGGCAGGTCGCGTTCCACGCCAGCGTCGTAGACATCGACGATATGGGGGTGGCGCAGGGCGGCGGCGGCACGCGCCTCGCGCAAGAACTCGTCGCGGGAGTCGCGCCCCGGTTCCAGGCGAAGCACTTTGATCGCCACCGGCCGCTCCAGGAGGGTATCGCGGCCGGCATACACCACACCCATACCGCCCTGGGCGATCTCACGCTCGGCGACGTAGCGGCCGCCGAGCGTGAACAGGCCGGACGCGGTCTGCTCGCGGGGGGTGCGGCCGGTCGGTTGCTCGGTCATCGGTGGCGTCCGGAAGGTGGATTACATCGGCTGGACCGAGACGCGGAGCCGTGCGGCTGCTAGGTTAGTATCGCAGACCACCGGCGACGGCGGGAACCGCGTGCGGGCCTCTTCCCTTCTTAGGTCAACGTCACCCGGGGCGGCGTCGTTACGCACTGCGCGGTCCCTGGAGCGGTGGCTCCTGGTGCTGGCCGCGCTGTGCCTGCTCACCGGCGCCGCCTCCCTGGAGCGTGCCCTGCCGGTGTTGCCCGCCAGCCCGCTCAAGATCGTGATGGGGTTGTTGCTGGTGGCGCTCGCGGCCCATGTTGCCCTAACGGTGCTCTTACCACGCTCGGACCAGGTGCTCTTGCCGCTGGTGGTCATGCTATCTGGGCTGGGCCTGCTGCTCGTAACGCGCCTGGAACCGGAGCTGGCCATGCGCCAGCTCCGCTGGCACGTGGTTGGCCTGCTCGGACTGGTGCTGCTCCTGCCGCCCCTGAGCCGCGTGCACCGCCTGCGTCAATACAAGTACCTGGCCGCGTGTGCCGGCCTGGCGCTGATGTTGGTCACGGCGGCCGTCGGGCGGGAGGTCAACGGCTCCCGGCTGTGGTTGGGGGTCCGCGGCTACGCCATCCAGGTGACCGAGGTGATGAAGGTCCTGCTGGTGGTGTTCCTGGCCGGCTACCTGGCCGATCGGCGGCTCCTCCTGCGCGCGGCCGGCCGACGCTGGCGCGGTGTGCGCCTGCCCACGCTGCCCTATCTGCTCCCCCTGGCCGCTATCTGGGTCCTGACGTTCCTCATCCTGATCTGGCAGCGGGACCTGGGCGCCACCCTGCTGCTGGCCGGGGTGACGCTGCTCATGCTGTACGTGGCCAGCGGCCGGGCGTCGTTTGTGCTGGTGGGCATGGTGGTGGTAGTACTGGACGTGGTGCTGGCCTATCACCTGTTCGGCTACGTGCGGCGACGGATCGACATCTGGCTGCATCCGTTCGCGGATGAGGTGGCCGGTGGGTACCAGATCAGCCAGGCGCTGTATGCGGTGGCCAACGGGGGTGTGCTCGGCACGGGCCTTGGGCGGGGGTTTCCGGGCTACATCCCGGCGGTACACACCGATTTCGTGTTCGCGGCCATCGCCGAGGAGCTGGGCATGGCGGGGGCGTTCGCTGTGGTGGCCGCGTACCTGCTGCTCGCGTTCCGAGGGTTGGCGATCGCCGCACGGCAGCCCACGGATTTCACCGGCCTGCTGGCGGTGGGCTGCACCGCCGTCATCGCCCTGCAGACCCTGGTGATCGTCGCCGGCAACCTGTCGCTGATCCCCCTCACCGGTATCACCCTGCCGTTCGTGAGTTACGGCGGCTCGTCCATCCTCGCCAACTACGCCCTGGTGGCGATCCTGCTGCGCCTATCGGTGCCCGTTGCGGCGCGACCCTGAGCCGGCCTCGAAGCGCACCGCGACGCGGCCGAAGCGGATCTCATCGCCGGAGCGCACCGCCCGCGCGCCGGTTACGCGCTGGCCGTTGACGAAGGTGCCGTTGGTGCTGTCCAGGTCTTCCACCCACCAACGGCGGCCGTCAAAGCGCAGCAGGGCGTGCCGCGCCGACACGGTGTCCTCGTCCATCACCACCTCGTTGGTGCCGTCCCGGCCGATCACGGCGCCGGGTGAAACGCGAATGCGACTGCCGGGCGCCCAGCGGGAGCGTGCCGGGTCGAGGACGGTCAGCTCCCCCGTGGCCCTGGTCTGATCGCCACCGGTGCGCAGGCCCCGCCAGGCCGCCAGGGCGACGAACGCCAGGAAGCCGTACAATGCCGCGAGAAAGAGGAGGCGCAGCAACAGCAGGGCGTCGACGTCCAGCGGTCACACCCCTTGCACGGAGGTACGGCCGTGCTGCGGCTCAGCCGGTGCGAAACCGCAGCCGGGTAGAACCCACCTCGATGATGTCACCGGGATGCAACGGCTGGCGGCCGTCGACCGGCCGCCCGTTCACACGTGTGCCGTTGGTGCTGCCCAGGTCGCTGAGGTAGTACCGCGGCGCGATGTAGTCGATGCGGGCATGGCGCCGCGAAACCTCCAGGTCGAGCAGCGCGATGTCGTTGTCCGAGCGGCGACCAATGGTGAGCGCGCCGTCGCGGAGCGGCACGGTGCGCATCACGCGCCCGTCCGGCGCCAGCACCTCCACCGCCGCGGTCGGCGGTAGTTGGCCCGACCCGCGCTGCGGCGCGGGCTCGATGCGCTCGGTGAACCCACTTGTCAGGGGCAGGGGCTGCGCCACAGTCACCGGCGGGGCGCTCGGCTCGTCGAATGCCGTCTCCACAGTGAGTTCGCCGGGCTGGAGGCGCTCGTCGGGCACGAACTGGACCAGCGGCGGACCGACCAGGTGCAGGGAACGCTCGTCCGCCGCGCGGGCGACGTACTGCGCCAGCTCCCGTTCTAGGGTACGCCGCACCGCCTCGAACGCGGCGTAATCGCTGGGATGGAGGCGCACCCGGAAGCGGTTCGGGGCCAGCACACGGTCCCCCACCGGCAGCACCTGCTCTTCGAGCGCGCGCCAGATGGCCGTGGCCAGCTCCAACGGATGCACCCGCTTTGGGGCGAGCAGCCATTGCGGTCGCTCGATGATCTCCTGAAGGATCTCTTCCAGTCGCGCCAGCGCCTTCATGGTGCCCATTATACCGTGTACCGTGCCGCTTCCCTGTCCCCAGGTGCTATCGTCCCAGGGCGGCGCGCAGCACGGCCTGGGCGATGGGGGCCGCCACGGCCGAGCCCTGACCGCCGTGCTCGACGATCACGGCCACGGCCACCTGCGGCCGGTCCGCCGGCGCCATCCCGATGAACCAGGCGTGGGTGGCCTGGCCGGACGCGGTCTCCGCCGTTCCGGTCTTACCGCCCACCTCCACGCCCGGGATGGCCGCCGGCCCGCCGAACCCCTCGCGTACGGCGGTGACCATAAACGAGCGCAGGACGGCCGCCGTCTCCGGCCGGATCGCCTGCCCAAGCGGTCTGGGTTGGTGCTCGCGCAGGATGGCGCCGGTGGGGGTTTGCACGCGCTGCACCAGGTAAGGCTCCATGAGCACGCCGTCGTTCGCCACGGCGGCGGCCACGAGCGCCATCTGCATCGGTGTGACCGCTAGCTCGCCCTGCCCGAAGCCCGTGCTGGCCAGCAGTACGGGGTCGAAGGCGTTGCCGGGCCGCAGCAGGCGGCTTGTGGCCAGGGGGATGTCGAACGGGAGGCGGGATTCGAAACCGAAGCGACGGGCGGTTTGCACGAGTGTGGGCGCGCCGACGCGGACGGCGATTTCGGCGAAGGTGGCGTTGATCGACCAGGCGTAGGCATGGGCGAAGTCGTACTCCTGCACCCCCTCCGGCACGCCGCGGCAGGCGACGACGAAACCGGAGACCAGAAAGCCGCTCGTGCAGCGAAAGCGTGCGTCCGGTGAGTACGTGCCCGACTCCAGGGCGGCGGCGGCGGTTACGGTCTTAAACGTCGAACCCGGTGGGTACTGCCCCTGGGTGGCGCGGTTGAGGAGCGGGGTGCGCGGGTCCTTCAGCAACGTCTCACCGTCTCGGTCGATCGCGCCGGCGTCGAAGGTGGGGGAGGAGACAAGGGCCAGCACCGCGCCGCTCCGGGGATCCAGCGCCACCACGGCGCCGGGGCGATCGCCCAGGGCTGTGGCCGCCGCCTGCTGAACGCGCGGGTCGATGGTCAGCACCACGTCGTTGCCGCGCACCGGTGTGCGGGAGATCTCCTGCTGGATTTGCTCCAGGGGACTGCGGCCGCGCTGACCGTCCAGGTAGTCGTTCAGCGCCTCTTCCACGCCGGTGACGCCGTACCGGGCGCTGACGTAGCCGAGTGTCTGGGCCAGCGAGGGGTCCGTGTAGACGCGGCGGAACCGGCCGTCCGGCCCGCGTTCGCTGCGCGCCAGGACGGTGCCATCGGCCGCGTAGATGGTACCGCGCTGCGCCCGCACGGCGGCCTCGGCCACGCGCGGGTTGCCGGCACGGTTGCCCAGCTCGCCTGCGCGTGCCACCTGCCACCAGGCGATGCCAAGGGTGAGCAGGAAGAAGCCAAGCGCGAGCGCCAGGCCCACGCGCTGGATCTCCGCTTTCACAGTCCGATCCTAGGCCGCGGCGGCCGCCCGGTCTATGCCCCTGTCGGGCGGTGGGCGTGGCGTCGGGCGGCCAACGTCCTCTACCGGTCGGCGCGGGCACGCGCCGGTCGGTTGCTATTGGAAAGGGCGCGAACCATCATGCCGCGTGATATCAACGCTTGCGAGTGTGTGACGTTCCGGCCATACTACTCGCAACCGCCGGGCACCCCGAGCGGCCCACGAACCGGAGGAAGGGTGCACACGATGGAGGAGACGGACGGCGCGCGTGCCGCGGCATACGCGTGGCGGCAGTTGTACCTGACCTACTCGGTGATCTTCAAGGCCATTGAGCGGAGCATCGCGCGGACCGGGGTGACACTTCCCCAGGCGTTGGCGCTCTCCACGATTCGGCACAGCGAGGGCCCGATGACCCCCTCGCGCCTGGCGCAGCATCTCACCCAGGAAACCCAGTCGGTTACGGGCCTTATCGACCGCATGGAGCGGCAGGGCTGGGTGCGCCGGGTGCGCGACCTACCGGACCGGCGGGCCATCCGCCTGGAGCTGACGGAGGCGGGCCTGCGCAAGCTGGAGGAAACGCTGGCCCCCGGCCGGGAGACGACCGCGCGCGTGTTCGCCCGCCTCGACCAGAAAGAGACCGTCGAGCTCACCCGGCTGCTGGAGCGTGTCTACCAATCGGCAGCCGAGCACCTCGGCCTGAAGAGCGCCGACGCGGTGGCGGTGTAGCCGCCGCGAACCCAGGGACAGCTCCACCGCTCGTCAGTGATGAGGCCCCCGGGCATGCCCGGGGGCCTCGCGCGTGGCCGGGACCGGTTGGGCGCACTAGCCGCGGCGGCGGGCGATGAGCACGCCGCCGAGGCCCGTACCGGCGACGGCGAGCAGGGCCAGCCACAGCGGAGCCGTGCTGTCCGTGGCCATGGCACCGGCGCGCGGCAGGGCCGGCGCGGCGGCCGGGCGCTGGGCCGCGGGCGG